>CAIYQO010000229.1 GCA_903928345.1 uncultured bacterium
AATGGGATAAGACCGGGCAACTGCCCTTGTTTAGCAATGTATTCTAATAACGCTCCCCCGCCCATAGACACGTGACTAAAACGAGTTTGCATTTTATTTGCATATAACAACGGAACCGTATCACCGCCGCCGACCACCGTGAATTGGGCGTGAGCCGGGGTTACGCACGGCGGCAGCGTGATCATGGCCACGCACCCCGCCGCACAGAGCAGCATCAGTATCCAGCGCGACATAGGTCCTCCCTGTTCGCAAAGGTCTCGATTCTTCCCTTTCGCCGCCACGTGCCGGTTTCCTCTTTTTTCCTCGACGGGGTTACGCGTTCGGCAGCGCGATGGTGCCGGCGGGGGATGCGGGAAGACTGGTGGGGACGCGCGTGGGCTGCTGACGGTCGGCAAAGTGGGGTACCACTTCGCCCAGCACATCCAGCAGCGCGTCGGTGTCGTCGCAATTCGCTTGTTGGCGCAGGCGGCGCAAGACTTCGCGGAACTCCTGCCCGGCGAAGAACTGCTGCCGGCGCAGCACGAACATGCCGTCGCATGAGGCGGGCAGCAGCGACTCCTCGTCGGAGCTGAGCACTTCGTGCAGCTTTTCGCCCGGGCGCAGGCCGGTGAAGGCGATGGCGATATCCACGTCGGGTTCGTAGCCGCTCAAGCGGATCATGTCGCGTGCCAGGTCGACGATCTTTACCGGCTCGCCCATGTTGAGCAGGTACAACTCGGCGGTGTGCCCGATGGCGCCCGCCTGCAGCACCAGTTGCACCGCTTCGGGGATCGTCATGAAGTAGCGCGTGATCTCCGGGTGGGTGATGGTCACCGGCCCGCCGCGCTTGATCTGCTCCTGGAAGATCGGCACCACGCTGCCGCGACTGCCCAGCACGTTGCCGAAGCGCACGGTGACGAAGGTGGTGTTGGGGAACTGGCCGGCGCAGAAGCGCACCACTTCCTCGCACAGCCACTTGGTGGCGCCCATCACACTGGAGGGGTAGACGGCCTTGTCGGTGGAGATGAGCACCATGCGCTGCACGCCGGACCGTCCGGCGGCCTGCGCCACGCAGTAGGTGCCCATCACGTTGTTCTGCACCGCCTCCGACACGTTCTCCTCCATGATCGGCACGTGCTTGTGCGCGGCGGCGTGGAAGACGACCTGCGGGGAGAAGGTGTGCATCACCTGATCGACGCGTACGTCGTCGGAGACGGAGCCGATGATGCCGTGGATGCGCGCGACCATGTCGGGGAAGGTGTGCACCAGCTCGGACTGGATGCGGTGGATGGAGTTCTCCCCGTGGCCCATGATAATCAGTTCTTCAGGGTCGAGGGCGAGGATTTGCCGGCAGAGTTCGGAGCCGATGGAGCCGCCGGCGCCGGTGATGAGCACGCGTTTCCCGCTCAGGTACTGGCCGATCTCCGCCAGGTTGATCTGCACCGGCGGACGGCGCAGCAGGTCTTCGACGCTGATCTCCTCTAACTGGCGCGGGCGGGTGCCGTTGATCACCTCACCGATGCCGGGGACGACCTTCACCGGCACGTGCTGCTTGCGGCAGGCCATCACGTATTCGCGTAGCCGCACGCCGCTGATGCCGTTGATGGCCACCAGCACTTCATCGACGGCGTGCGCGGCGAGCAGGTCGTAGAGGTGGTTGAAGGCACCGAGCACGCGCACGCCGCGGATGTAGATGCCGTGCTTCTGCGGCTGATCGTCGAGGAAGCCGATGACGTCGTAGATCTGCGTCGTACTCTCGCGGAGCATGGCCAGCACCAGCGCGCCTTCGTTGCCGCCGCCGAGGATCACCACGCGGGTGGGGCGGATGTCGTGGCGCACCGCCTGCATGGTGCGCGCCCCGAAGCTGCGGCTGAGGTTCATCAGGCGCAGCAGAATGCGCATGCCGCCGACGAGCAGGATGCTGAGCAGCCAGAAGACGATGAGCATGCGGTGCTGAAAGACCTTGCCGTCGACGAACCACTGCAGGAAGACCAGCCCCACCGCACCCAGCGTGTTGGCCATGATGACGCTGTACAGCACATCCAGGCTGGCGAAGCGCCAGGCGTAGCGGTAGAGGCGGAAGGCGGCGAAGATGATGAGGTAGACGCCGAGGGCGATCGGGATGCTGAAGAAATGCAGTTGCAGCACGTCATGGCGCACTTGCGCCCACGCGGTTTCGTTGACGAGCAGGGTGGCGAGCACCGCAGCCAGCGAGAGGGCCAGGATATCCACGGCCATCAGTGCGAGAATCGCAAACTGCAGCCGTGAATGCTTGAAGATGTTCTGCGCTAGCCGATCCATGTCATCGCCTCCGGTTGTTCGGCAAACAACGTCAGTACGAGACCCGAGCGAGCCAGCGAGTATTGCAGTGACGACGAAGGACTGGTCGCGCCGAGATCCAGACAGGACACCTTTCGCGGGGTTCCGACATACCGCCCCTCCTGGGCTGTTCCGTGCGGTAATCCCGGTGTCTAGTTTGCCTGTATTAGTATTCTAAACGGGTCAGTTCGCTCCTGTCAAGCGTGTCGGCGTTCGCGTGTGCGGAAAGATGCCGCGTCACGTCGCCGTTCCGCACAGTGGGCGGTGTTAAGCACGTTGTAATTCTAACACACGAGTATCATATTGTCCAGGGGGACGGCGCTCTTGGCTGGGGGCGGCCCCGCGTCAGCACGCGCATAACCCACCCCGCGCGCCTCCCCGACGCCGGATAACGAAACGACCGCCCCGGTCGCGCGACCGGGGCGGCGCGTGCGTAGCAGTCGGCAGCGCTACAGGTTCAACACCTGCGAGACGCGGTAGTTGTCGATGTTGAGGGTTTCCGGTCCGCCGGTCACCTGGTAGAAGATCCAGCAGTCCTGCAGGTCCATGTAGGCGGGCGTCGCCATGCACAGGGTGCCATTCGCTGCTTTGAACTGGTTGCTCTCACCCGTGATTTTGAAGTCCATCATCTTTACCGGCCACACGGTCTGGTCGATATGGGCATATTTCCCCGTCGCGAGCGTGCCGGTATACGCGGCTTTGCTGGACAGGTTGTTCGGCGCACTTAACCCGTCACTGACATCCATATACTGCAAATAGGAATCACCCTGCGAAGATGAGGCGGTGCGTTGATACCACGGGCCCCAGGAGCCCACGCTTACCGAAGTGGCGGCCACGACACGCCGCACGTCAAACTGGGTGATGAATTCCGTGGTGACGGAGGAATTCTGCGCGAAGGCGGCCAGCATCGCGGTCTGCAGGGGGGTCATAGGGCCGCCGTTCTGGTTGTAATACTGCAGGCGCCAGTCAGCCCCCGTCTGCGCGGTGATCTGATAGACCTTGTTGCCGTTATCGTTGACAATGCCGGCCGTCCCCGTACCGCTCTGTTGAGTCCAGTTGAAGGGAACCACGCCGTCGTCAAAGGTATAAAGGCAGATGGTCTTCAGGTTCGGCTTGTCCAACTCGCCCAGCGCCGGGAAGATGCCCACGTGGCCGTCGGCGAAGGCGGCGATGATCTTGCCGCCGTGGTTCGAGGTGTTGTAGTCCGCCGTGGTGTAGCCGATGTTCGCCAGCGGCGCCGCGGTCGTCACCGTGTGCGTGCCGTCAAAGGTGGGCAGCGCAACGGTGGGGTCGGGCAGCTCGCCCAGCGCCGAGCCGCTCCAGGTGTTGTTGAAGCAGTAGGCGTTGCTGACCTTCGTGCCCGCGCTGGGGCAGATGAGCACGCCCTTGTCCATGCTGATGCCGCCCCAGGCCTGGTCGGCGGTGGGCAGCATCTCGTTGTGATCCTGCGCGTACATCAGCAACGCGACGGTGATCTGCTTTTGATTGTTCAGGCACGCCGTCTGCCGCGCCTTCTCACGCGCCTTGGCGAAGACGGGGAAGAGGATGGCGGCCAGGATCGCTATAATAGCAATGACGACGAGGAGTTCGATCAGCGTAAAGCCTTTGCGCATGGCATGTCTCCTTCTGAAATGATGGATAGTTTATCGTATGACCGCGCGTTCGTTTTGTCAAGGGAGTACGCCGACTTTCTTGCCGTCCTCCGCGTCGCGCCCGACGTGTAAGAGCAGGAATTCGCGGGCACAAACGCGAAAGGAAGCGTGTCGTTGCCCAAGTGACGTTTTCATCGAGGTTGTGCTCATGACGATCTATGACATGCTGGTGCGCAGTGCGGCGGGCACGCCGGGTGCGCCGCTGATCGGGTACCGCGAGCAGACGTACAGCTACGCGCAAGTGCAGGCGCTGGTGGACGGGTGCGCGGCGGGGCTGGCGGCGCTGCGCCTGCGCAAGCGGGCACGCGTGGCGGTGCTGCTCCCCAACTGCCCGCCCTTCATCATCGCCTACTTCGCCATCAACCGCCTGGGCGCCACGGTGGTGCCGCTCAACGTGCTCTACCGGCCCGACGAGGCGCGCTTCATTCTGGCCGACAGCGAGGCGGAGGCCATCATCACCGCCGAACCCTTCCGTCCACTGGTGGCGGCGCTGCGCCCGCACCTGCCCAGACTGCAACACGTGGTGATGGTCACCGACGGCGACGTGGCGGGCGACGAGGTGGACTTCCGCACCCTCTGCCGCCATGCCCCGCACGCGGCGCCGGCGCAGTCAGAGCGCGAGACGGCGGTGATCCTCTACACCTCGGGCACCACGGGCCGCCCCAAGGGCGCGATGCTCACCAACGCGAACCTGATCGCCAACGCGCACTCCTGCTCCGGCGTGCTCGACGTCACGCCGGGCGACTGCCTGCTCTCCGCGCTGCCCCTCTTCCATGCCTTTGCCGCCACGGTGACGATGCTGCTGCCCATCCTCGTCGGCGGGCGCATCCACCTCACCGAGCGCTTCGTGCCCGCGCATACGCTGCAATTGCTGGAGGACGCGGGGGTGACGATCTTTGCCGGCGTGCCCAGCATGTTCGGCTTGATGCTGCAGATCCCGCGCGACCACCGGCCGTCGCTGGCGGCGCTGCGCACCTGTATCAGCGGCGGCGCCCCGCTGCCCCCCGACGTATGGACGGCCTTCGAAGCCGCCTTCGACGTGCGCATGGCGGAAGGGTATGGCCTGACGGAAGCCGCGCCGGTGGTGTCGGTGAACCCGCCGCTGGGGCTGCGCAAGGTGGGCAGCATCGGTCCGGCCATCCCCGACGTGGCCCTGAAGCTGATCGACGCGCGCGGACGCGCCGTGCCCGACGGGGAGATCGGCGAGCTGTGCGTACGCGGCCCCAACGTGATGAAGGGCTACCTGAACCGCCGCGCGGAGACGAAGGACGTGCTGCGTCGCGGCTGGCTGCACACCGGCGACCTGGCGCGCCGCGACGAGGACGGCTACCTGTTCATCGTGGGACGCAAGAAGGAGTTGATAATCGTCGGCGGGCTGAATGTCTACCCCGGCGAGGTGGAGCGCGTGCTGGTGGAGCACCCCGCCGTGCTGGAAGTCGCCGCCTACGGCGTCTCCGACCCCTCGCGCGGCGAGGCGGTGTGGGCCTCCGTGGTGCTGCGCCCCGACAGTGCCGCCACCGAGAAGGAACTGCAGGCGCTCTGCCGCGAAAAGCTCGCCAACTACAAAGTGCCGCGTGGCATCGACATCCGCACCGAGTTGCCGAAAAACGCCCTCGGCAAAGTGATGCGCCACCTGCTCAGCCAGGAAATCGTCGCCCGCCAGAGCCGCCCCACGCCGGTGTGACCATTTTGGATTTTGGATTGCGAAGCTACTTACGAAACCTTCCCGTCTCCTCCCCCTCCCCCGTCACAGGACGTTACGGGGAGGGGGCACGGGGGGGTGGGGGCGGTCTTTTGAGAGGTTTTGCAATAATCGCTGCGGATTGCACGGGGGGAGGAGCGCTCGGTGGTCAATTTCCGATCCCTTAAATTTTGATTCAACCCGTCCGGCTACGGCAACCCCCCAATCCAAATTCCAAAATCCAAAATCGATTCGTGCTATACTGTCGCAGGCCTGCTCGCCGGTATGACGCCGGGTTGGCGGGGAGAGAAGGGATCGATGCTCTCGAAACGCGCGGGATTTACCCTCATTGAGCTGGTGACGGTGGCTGCCATTGCCGTGGTGCTGACGGCGTTGCTGCTGCCGGTGCTGCAACGCGCGCACGAGAAGGTGTGGGACGCCTCCTGCCTGAGCAACACGCATCAGGTGCAGGTGGCGGCGGTGCTCTGGGCGGAAGACCACGGTGACGTTTTTCCGGGAGTGGACAAGGTGTGGGGCGCGTTGCACCTCGATCCCGGCACGCTGGTCTGCCCGCTGGCGCGCACACAGGCGAACGGCTACGTCTACAGCAGCCTGCTTCACAACAAACCGCACACGGCGATTGCCGACCCGGCGCGCGAATTGCTCGTCTGCGACGGCGCGCACGAAGCCACTACCGTTCCCACGTTCACCTACGACAACGTGGCGTACAGCGGGCGCGACCTGCTCTTCCGCCACGCGGGCCCCCGCCTCAACGCCACCTTCGTCGACGGCCATGCGGAGGCTCTCACCGGCACCGGCGGGTTGCCGCTGGAGTTCCGTGATGCCCCCGCCGCCCAGTGCGAGGGCGTGGATACCGTAACGCACGGCGGCTGGTGGGCACCGCCACCTGCCGGCGCCGTCTACGGACACAAGGGTTACATACTGTGCAATTGGAACGACACCGATGTGCGCTCGCTGCCGAGTGGCGGCTACGTGGCCTCGATCGACGCGCTGGGCATTAGCGGCGGCACCTGGGCGGGCACCCCCTGCGACGATCCGCGCGCGCTCATCAACCCCACCGGCGGCTTGCACGCCGCGTCGTACTGGGCGCCCACGGCGCCGATCGGCATCACGCTGTCCAACCCGAACGACACCGCCATCCATACGCTGCACCTCTACGTCGTGGATTGGGACAGCCAGGGCCGCGTGCTGACCCTGGACGTGCAAAGCACTGCCACCGGCACCTCCGTGCTGGACAAACCGCTGCCGGTGCCCGACAGCACCGGCGGGGTGTGGCTCACCGTGCGTTTCCGCGGCGCCGTCAGTATCGCCCTCACCGCCGCCAGAGGCACGCCGGTCCTTTCCGCCCTTGCCTTCGACTGACCCCGTGTTTGCACGTAAAACGCGCGAAATCTCTTGACAATTCACCGGTCGGTTCGTATAGTTTGACTATCTCTTTTTCCGGAGGCAGATTATGCGCAAGCAGGGCTTTACTCTCATCGAACTCCTCGTCGTGATTGCCATCATAGCGATCCTCGCGGCGATCCTCTTCCCCGTCTTCGCGAAAGCACGGGAAAAGGCGCGGCAGTCGAGCTGCATGAGCAATGAGAAGCAGCTCGTGACCGCCACGCTGATGTGGGCGCAGGACCACGACGAAATGCTCCCCGACGCCGCGACGTACTGGGGGGCGCTGAACATCGACCGCGGCGTGCTGAAGTGCCCCACCAAGTCGCGCCTGGCCAACGGCTATCTCTTCAACCAGAACATCGCCGGGATAGCGCTGGGCAAGCTGGTTCCGCCGGAAACGACGCTGGTCCTCGGCGACGGCGCGCACACCACCTCGACCGCGCAACCGCTGGACAACGTGGCCTACACAACCGCCGAATTCGACACCGCCCGCCACAGCAATAAGATGCTCGCGGTCTATATGGACGGCCACGTGGAAATGACCACCACCCTCCCCCCGACGATTGTGGACAGCACCGGCATGCCCTTTGCCGTCGGGGCGGCGGCCTTCGGCACACCGGATACCACCACCAGCGGCGCCTGGTGGACCGCACCGAGCACCTTCGTCCATGGCACGAAGGGGTACGTGCTCTGCTACTGGAACAGCACCACCGTCACCGCGCTGACGGGCAGTTATGTGGCCTCGGTGACCCCGACGGGCAATGCCACCTACACCTGGGTCGCCACCGGCGCGACCGACCCCCGTGACATCATCAATCCGGCGACCGGCGCCCGCTCCGCCGCGTGCTGGTACAATAATGCCTGGTCCTTTACCGTCGCCCTGTCCAATGCCAACGATACCAATGGCCATACCATGTGGGTCTACTTCCTCGATTGGGATCCCACGGGCCGGGTCACGAATCTCACCCTGGACTTCGGCAGCGGCACGGTAGCGACGCTGAACGGTTTCAGCTCCTATTCGGGCGGGGTCTGGCTCCCCATACTCTTCCGCGGCAACAACCTGAAGATGAGCCTGACCGCCACGTCGAGCAACGCGGTGATCTCCGCCGTTGCCTTCGACTGATCCGGCCCCCCCACGCAACACGACGCCGGGAGGAAGGCCCTCCCGGCGTCGCGTGTTTGGTCAGTGCCGCGTGACTACCGCCGCCAGCGCGGTTGCGGGGCTTCCTCCGGCGCTTGCGCCGCCGTCTCGCGCATCCAGCGCCACACCGCGTCGCGGCCCAGCCCGTTCTCCGCGGAGAAGGCCAGCACGTCGCTGGAGTCCACGTTCAACCGTTCCGCCACCTGCAGCGCCTGCTCCGCCACCTTCGTTTTGGCGATTTTATCCGCCTTAGTCGCCACCACCACGAAGTTATGGTCGAAGTGGCGCAGCCAGCCGGACATCTCCAAATCCAGCGGTTGCGGCGGATGGCGCATGTCGATCAGGTGGATCACCCCGCGCAGGGCCGGGCGCGCACTCAGATACTCGTCGATGAGCCGCCCCCACTCCTTGCGCCGGGACAAACTCACCTCGGCGTGCCCGTAGCCGGGCATGTCGACGAGGTAGAAGGCCGGCCCGGCCTTGCCCTCCGGCCACACGCGGTAAAAGTTGAGCTGCTGCGTGCGCCCGGGGGTGTTGGAGGTGTGCGCCAGCCCGTCGCGCCCCAGCACGCGGTTGATCAGCGACGATTTCCCCACGTTCGAGCGCCCCGCCAGCGCGATCTCCGGCAAGCGGTCCGTCGGCAGTTGCGACAATTGCGCCACCCCGAGCACGAATTCGGCAATGATTGGCATGGAAGTTCCTCGTTTGAGACGTTAGGAGTTAGGAGTTAGACGGCGGAAGTTACTGGTCCGTATCAGCACCGGTCAGTATGTTAACTTCTAACTTCTCGCCTAAATCGCATAGTTCAGCGCCGCGTCGGCCTGCTTGTTGGCGTGGCGTTCGGCGAGTTGGGCCAGCGTAACTTGCTGGAAGGAGTTCGTCAGCGCGCGGCGGGCGTCTTCCCACACGTCGGCCAGCGCGCAGGTGTCGGGATGGCCGCAGCAGGCGGCACCGGCGGGGCAATCCGCCAGCCGTAGCGGGCCTTCCAGCACCTCGATGATCTCCGCCAGGGTGATCTCCACCGCCGGGCGCGCCAGGATATACCCGCCGTGGGCGCCGCGCACGGCGGTTACCAGCCCGGCCTTGCGCAGCAGCGTCATCAGTTGCTCTAAATACGTAGCGGGCAGATCGTATTGCTCGGCTATTTCCTTGACCATGAAGGGTGTGGGGCGCTGGTGCAGCGCCAGCGCGAGCATCGCACGCACGCCATACGTGGAGCGGGTCGAAAGTTTCATACCGACGTCCTTGAAAACAAAGCGAAATACTCGGATTAATCCGATCATAACCCGGACCCGGCGGCGTGTCAAGGCCCGACGCGCGCCAGCAACGTCATGCGACACCCGGCGTGGCGCACCACCTGCGGCGCGGGCAGGCCGGCCTGCGCGGCGGCGCGCGCCAACGCCGCGGGGGTGAGTGCCCGGCGCAGCGACGCCCGACCATCGTGCCGCGTGACGGCGCCGAAGCCCACGAGGCACCCGAGCAGGGGGAAGGCCCACGCCGCCACCGGGCAGCGGCACACGTCGGCCACGATGAGCAACCCGCGACAGCAGCGCCAGGCCTCCGCCAGCGCCGCGGGCACCGCGTCAGGCGGCAGGTGGTGCAATACCGTGGGCAGTAGCACCAGGTCGAAGGCCGCGGGGGGAAAGGGGAGCGCCCACGCGTTGCCGCGTACCAGGGTGATCTCGGGATACGCCCGGCACCACTGCCGCGCATAGGCGAGGACGCCGGGGGAGGAGTCCAGCGCCACGGCGTGCAGCGGCGTGCCCGAGCGCCGCGCCGCGTCCACCAGGCGCCGGGTCAGGTCCGCCCCGCCGCAGCCGATCTCCAGCAGCGTCGTGGGCACTCCCGATCGCGCGCGTAGCCACGGCAGCGCGTGCCCCCACGTCGCCGCCCCGCCGCCCAGCCGGCGGTTCACCCACGCTTGCTCCCGCAGCGTGCGCGCCAGCGCGTCCACCGGCAACGCGGGGTCGTCCAGGTATTCGGAATCGCGATCCATCAGAGGAGGGGCCGGGGCCCGGCTACGCCGCCTGCTCCTCGGACATCGGGGGCAGGGCGCCGGTGATGATGCGTAGGGCGTCGGTCTTTAGCGTGGCGGCGGCGTCCGGGCCGGCGGCGGGGTCGAAGGCCGCCAGGCGCTCGCGCAGCGTCAGCAGCGCGTCCTCCATGGTGCGGAAGGCATTGTCTACCGAGCCGGAGGCATCGAAAACGCTGGGGTCGAAGGTCACCGCGGAGTCGTAGACGCGCGCCTTCGTCTCGGTGATCAGCGGCGGCAGGTTGCCCTCCTCGTCGCGCATGCTGTTGCGCGCCTCCTCGAACCCCTCCGCGTACGCCACCGCCATCTGATCGCCGCGCGTCCACACATAGAGCCGCATCTCGGGTTGCTTCGCCATCGCCGACCTCCTCGTCCACAAGTGGTCTCAGTCTACGCTCTCCCGGCCCGCGCCGGGGGCCAAATCCGTGCAGGCGCGTGCGGGAAGGTGGACAAGGAAAGTGCGGAATGTGGGGGTAAGAATAGTTGAGTGGTTATGTTTTGTTCTCCGTTCCGCGCTCCCGCGCGGCCCTCTCCCAGCGGGGAGAGGGGTGAAACGCTTTCATTTTTTTTGCCGACAGGAAACCGTCCCCGTGGCGCGAAGTAGGGGATTGAAAGGTGGTGGTGCGATGGCGGTGCGGGTGGCGTTACTGGGGTGCGGCGGGATGATGGGGGCACATGCGGGGCGGCTGCGGGGCATCCCCGAGGCGGAGATCGTGGCGTTGTGCGACACGGCGCCGGCGATCACGGAAGCCTTCGCGACGACGCATCTGGCGGGCGCCACGGCGCCCGCGCACTTTACCGACGCGGTGGTGATCAGCACGCCGCACACGCAACATTTCACCCAGGGGATGCAGGCGCTGGACGCCGGGTGCCACGTCTATATGGAAAAGCCCATGGTCACCGCGCTGGCGCACGCCTACGCCCTGGACGAACGCGTGCGTGCGACGGGCAAGGTCTTCGTGATCGGCTACAACACCCCCTGCTCGCCCGAATTTTTCTACCTGCGCTCGCTGATCCGCGACGGCTCGCTGGGCAAGCTGGAGCTGGTCACCGGTTATCTGTCGCAGGACTGGCTGAAGCTCACCACCGGGCTGTGGCGACAGGAGCCGGCGCTCTCCGGCGGCGGGCAGGCGTATGACTCCGGCGCGCACCTCTTCAACTCGCTGTGCTGGAGCGTGGAGGCGGAGGTCGCCGAGGTGTTCGCCTTCGTGGACAACCACGGCACGGCGGTGGACATCAACTCCGTCACGTCGATCCGCTTCGTCAACGGCGTGCTGGCCAACATTACCATCGGCGGCAACTGCCCGGGCTGCGGAAGCTTCCTGGCCTTCATCTTCGACAACGGGCGCGTGGAAATCGACGGCTGGGGCGGCGCGTGGATCAAAGTCTGGCAAGGCGCCGACCAGGTGAAGTACCCGCCCATCGCCCCTGCGCTGGGCGCGCCCTCGCCCATGCACAACTTCATCGACAGCATCCTGGGCCGCACCGAACCGCGCACGGGTCCGCGGAACGGCATCATCCAGAGCCAGCTCATGGACGCGATCTACGCCTCGCAGCGCACGGGGTTGCCGGCGAAGGCGGGGCGGGCGGTGGAGGCGTAAGAGTTAAAGCTCCATTGCCTGACGCATCTGCGCCTTTCAGGCTCTCCTACACCGCGCCCAACTGCGCAATCGTCACCCCACCCCCGCCTTCGTGGCGTTCGCCGGCGCGGGAGGCGCGGACGACGGGGTGGTGGCGCAGGACGTCCGCGACGGTGTTGCGCAAGGCGCCGGTGCCGAAGCCGTGGACGATGCGCACGGAGGTGAGGCCCAGGTCGGCGGCGTCGTAGAGGTATTCCTCCAGCTTTTCGGCGGCTTCCTCGGCGCGCAGGCCGATAAGGTGCAGTTCGGGGTCCACCGGACGCGGCGGCGCGGCGGCGGGGGGCAGCGGGCGGGCGTGGTCGCTGGGCGGGGCGGCGGGGTCGAGGTCGCGCACGGCAACGTGCACGCGCATGATGCCCACCTGCACGTCCACCTCGTCATCGCCGGCGCCGGCCGCGAGGGCGATGCCTTTGTGCCCCAGGCCGCGCACGAAGACCGCCTGCCCGGCGGCCACCTGCGTCAAGCCCGGCACGGCGACGAGGGGCGCCACCGCGGCGGGGGGCAGCGCTTCTTCCACGCGGTCGGTCGCCGCACTCAGCGAGGCGGCGGCGCGTTTGCGCAGCGTGGCGTGTTGCGGTTTTTCAGGCGCCGTGCCGCGCGTCTCGCGCAGCGCCGTCTTCAACTCGTCCAGGAGGGCGTTCACCTCCTGGCGCGCCTTCTGCAGCACGTCCTGCGCTTCGCGGCGCGCCTTGGAGACGTTCGTCTCGCGCTTCTCCTCGATCTCCGACAGCTCGTGCTGCAGGCGGGTGGCGGTCTGTTCGGCGTCACGGCGGGCGCGCACGGCGGCGGTGCGTTCGCGGTCGAGCGCCCGGCGCACCCCCTCGGCCTGTTTCAGCACCTGCTCCATCTCCAGCGGGGCGCTGCCCATCAGGTCGCGCGCTTGCGCCACCAGCGTTTTGGGCAGGCCCAGCCGCTGGGCGATATAAAAGGCATTCGAACTGCCCGGCAGCCCGGCGATGACGCGGTAGGTGGGCATCAGCGTCTCACGGTCGAACTCCACGCTGGCGTTGAGGAAGCCTTCCGCGTTCTGCGCAAAGACCTTCAACTCGCCGTAGTGCGTGGTGACCATCGTGCGGCAGCCGCGCTCCTGCAGCTCGCGCAGCACCGCCTTCGCCAGCGCCGCGCCCTCCGCGGGGTCGGTGCCGGCGCCGATCTCGTCCATCAGCACCAGCGCGCGCGGCCCGGCCTCCTTGATGATGTGCACGATATTCGTCATGTGGCCGGAGAAGGTGGACAGGTTTTGCTCGATGGACTGCTCGTCGCCGATATCCACGAAGACCTGCGCGAAGATCGCCAGCTTGCTCCCCACGTCCGCGGGTACGTGCAGCCCGCTCTGCGCCATGAGGGTAAAGAGCCCGAGGGTTTTGAGCGTCACCGTTTTGCCGCCGGTGTTGGGGCCGGTGATGACCAGCGTGGTGTTGCCGTCCTCGCCGAGGGCCAGGTCGATGGGCACCGCCTTGGGACCGAGCAGCGGGTGGCGCGCGGCGCGCAGATCGACCACGCCGTCGGTGTTGAGCAGCGGCTCCACGGCGTCCTGGGCGCGGGCAAGCAGCGCGCGAGCAATAATCAGGTCGAGCCGCGCCACGGTGTCCAGGCTCTCCAGCAGGCGCGCGGCAATGCCACCCACCTTGCCGGAGAGGGCCGCGAGCACGCGCTGCACTTCTTCCTCTTCGCGGCGCTCCGCCTCGCGCAGGTCGTTGCCGCGCTCCACCACCGCCATCGGCTCCATGAAGACGGTCTGCCCGCTGGCGGAGATGTCGTGCACGATGCCGCGGAAGCTGTTGCGGCACTCGGCGCGCACCGGCACGCAGAAGCGCCCGTTGCGCTGGGTGATGATCGGCTCCTGCAGCTCCGGCGCGCTCAGCACGTGTTGCAGGTCGCGCTGCAGCTCCTCGTAGAGCACGCGCACGCGGCGCCGGGCACGTTCCAGCTCCGCGCTGGCGGAGTCGCGCACCTCGCCGCGTTCGGTGATGGCGCGGTCCACCGCCTCTTCCACCGCGGGGAATTCGCCCAGCAGTTGCCCCTGCGCCCACAGGCGGGGGAAGCCGTCGCCGGCGCGTTGCAGAAAACGGCGTACGCGGCGGCAGCAGGCGGCGGTCTCCGCCACGTCGAGCAGCTCCGGCGCGGTGAGCACGCCGTGCTTCTCCGCGCGCCGCACGGGGTCGCGCACGTCGTGCAACCCGCCCAGCGGCACATCGCCCACGTCGCCGATCAGCCGCGTGGCCTCGGTGGTCTCCGCCAACCGCGCCAGCACCACCGCCGGATCGGTAGCGGGCCGCATCCGCCCCACCAGCGCCTGTCCCAGCGATGACGCGGCATACCCGCGCACCATCTCGCGCACGTCGTCGTAATCCAGAATTGTGTGAATGCGTGTATCCATCGGCAGCATCATTATACGCCGTTACGGGGGGATTTTCCAGGAAGCGAAGAGGCTTCTGTGCGGATAGCGCCGTGGGGTGATAATTCACAGGGATGAAGGGGATGGGAGGGATTTTTGGGGATGGGGATTTACGTGGGGTAAGGTGGCCAGCACCGTATGGAAGTCCCTAACCAGGCGCCGCCGGGTGTGCAGTGTAAGAAAACAGTGTGTTTTCTTATGAGCATGACGGCAGTCGCGCGTCCGGGTGGAAATGATTATGCCCATGAGCGATAAAAAAGTGTAGCCGCAGGCTTCAGCCTGCGTTAAGCGCCTGCGCAGGCTAAAGCCTGCGGCTACACTTTTCCATCCCCAATATCCCCTTTCATCCCTTTCATCCCTGTGAATTATCAACCCACCGGGTCATCCGAAAACAAACACCCTCAACCCGCGTAGGTATCCACCAAACTCCGCACCACCAGTTGCGCCGCTACTTCATCGCGCGTCAGCGGGGTGCGCGGGGTGAGGGTGAGGGTGGCCGGGGTGCCGGGGCGGACGTGCACGAAGTTGTCGCTGCAGCGCGCTTCGGCGTCGGCGAGTTCCACCCACGTCCACAGCGCGGGGCGGCGGGCGGTGAGGGTGACGGTGAAAGTACCGTTGCCGGCGTCGCCCACCGTGGCGGTGAGTTCCGGGTCGGGCAGCGCCAGGTGCTTGGGGCGTGCGAAGAGGGCTACGTTGTCGGCGACGCGCGCGCCGTCGACGAGCAGCTCCGCCCACACCAGCACGCCGCGCGGGCCGTGGGAGGCGAGGGTGGCGGAGACATCGGCGGTGCCCACGAGGGTGTTCGCCAGCGGGGCGGCCGCGACGGGCTGCGTGCCGGTGAGCAGCGGGGCGCCGGCCAGGTCGGTCACCGTCCACGCCACCGTGCCGCGTACGACGTCGCGCCGGTCGTTCGTCACGTGCAGCGCCACGGTGCCGGTGTCGGGGTCTTCCACCAGCGAGAGCAATACCGGGGCGTAGAAGTGCCGCGCCATGTAGTGCAGCGCTTTCCAGTGGCCGGCGTAGTCCAGCGACGCCCAGCTCGCCACCGGCCAGCAGTCGTTGAGCTGCCAGTACAACGTGCCCATGCCGCGCGGCATCGCCCGCCGCCAGTGCTCCACCGCGTATTTGATGGCCATCCCTTGCAGAATCTGGCTCAGCCACAGCGTCATGTCGAAGGAGGTGGGCAGGCGGTACCAGTCCAGCAGGTACGTCATGATAGTGCTGTTGCCGATGCCGCTGCGCTGGTGGTGCTCCATCACGTAGGTGGTCACGTTGCGATCCTCCGGCGCGGTGTAACCGTGCACCACGCGCGGCTCGGGGAAGGACTGGAAGCCGAACTCGCTGTTGAAGCGGTGCGTGCAGGTGCGGTACCACTCGAAGGGCTTTTTACCGTGCCACACGTCCCACAGGTGCGCGTCGCCGCGGTCGGGATTGTTGAAGTCGACGCGCCCCTCGCCCGGGGTATGCGGGCTGCACGGCCAGTAGTCGCGGTCGGGGTCGAGTTCCGTCGTCACGCGCGGCAGCAACTCGTCGAAGAGGCTCTTATACTGCGCCCACGGCATCTGGTTTTCGCCGTCGCCGACCAGCCCCATCTCCAGCTCGTTGTTGCCGCACCACAGCGCGATGCTCGGGTGGTGGCGCAGGCGGGCGATGTTGTCGCGGAACTCCGCTTCCACGTTCGCCATGAAGTCGGCGTCGAAGGCGGGGTAGCCGGAGCAGGCGAACATGAAGTCGTGCCACAGCGTAAGGCCCAACTCGTCGCAGAGGTCGTAGAAGGTGTCGGCTTCGTAGATGCCGCCGCCCCACACGCGCAGCATGTTCATGTTGGCATCCGCCGCGCTGGTGAGGATGTCGCGGTAGGTCTCCGGGGTGATGCGTGTGGCGAAGGTGTCGGTGGGAATCCAGTTGGCGCCCTTGGCGAAGAAGGGCACGCCGTTGACGACGAACTGGAAGGATTCCCCCCACTCGTCCGGGTGCCGATCCAGCCGCAACGTGCGCAGGCCGACGCGGCGGGAGGTGGTGTCGAGGATGTGCGCGTCGGCGAGAAGTTCCACCGTCACCGTATACAACGGTTGCGCACCCAGCGTGTTCGGCCACCAGAGTTGCGGGTCGGGGATGGACAGCACGGCGTGGGCGGCACCGTCGGCCACCGGGGTGGTCGTTGCCGCCACCGGGAGGCCGTCCAGCGTCACGGTGACGCGCGCCGTCACGGGGGCCGTTGCGGTGGCGGCGACCTGCAGCGTCACCGCGCCGTCGGCATGCTGCTGCGTAATGTTTACATCGATCAGCCGCGCGCCGTTGGAAGCGACCAGCGTGATGGGTCGCCAGACCCCGCAGGTCACCAGCACCGGGCCCCAATCCCAGCCGAAGTTGCACGGTTCCTTGCGCAGGTAGCAGCGGCCTTGCACTTCGTTCGTTCCGTGCCAGCCCGGCACCGGGTGGGCGGCCTGGCGGGTTTCGCAATACGGTTTCGCGGGGGCGAAGGTGACGGTGAGAGTATTTTCGCCTACGCGTAGGGCGTGGCGCACGTTGAAGGTCCACGTGCGGTACATGTTGTCCGTGCAGCCCAGTTCGATGCCGTTCAACTCGACCGTCGCCAGCGTGTCCAGCCCGTCGCAGTGCAGCGCGATCGCGTCGCAGGCGAGGAGGGTGTCGGACACATCGAAGGTGCGCGTGTAGACCCACGTCGCCTCGCTCACCCACTGCACGCGCGCTTCGTTGTCGCGGTAGAAGGGATCCTCGATGGCGCCCGCGGCGAGCAGATCGGTGTGGATGCACCCCGGCACCTGCGCCGGAAAGGTTTCCTCCGCCCCCGCGCGCCGCACCGCCCACACCCCGCCCAGTTCCACCGTCATTACCTCGGATACCGCCTGCACCATCGCCCCCACCTCCTGTAAATCCGCGCTAGTGTACGGCGTTTGACGGAATCGGGCAAGGGGCGGTGAGGGAAATGCACAATGGAGAATAGAAAATGGAGAATGCACAATGAGGGAGAAGGAATTCTAATAACGCCCTTCCTTTCCCCCCATTCTCAATTCTCCATTTTCAATTTTTCATTGTGCATTTACCCCTGCCCGTTCCCACCACCGCAACGCTTCGCCGACGATATACAGCGAGCCGGTGACGCAGATTACGTCTTCGGGGGCGGCGTCGGCCAGGGCGCGGGGGAGGGCGGTGGCGACGTCGGGGGCGGTAATGGTTGCAGGGTGGGTGGTCGCGGCGGCCAGCTCCGCCGGCGGCACGGCGCGGGGGGCGTTCGAGGTGGTGAGCACCAAGCCCACGGCGCGCGCGGCGAAAAGGGTGAGCATCTCCGGCCAACTCTTGTCGCGGCTGAACCCGAGCACGAAGCGCACGGGGCGTCCGGGGAAGTGTCGGTCGAGCGCCGCCAGCAGCACCTCCGCCGCGGCGGTGTTATGCGCGCCGTCCAGCAGCAGCAGCGGGTGTTCGCGCAGCACCTGCATGCGCCCCGGCCACTGCACCGCGGCCAGCCCCTGACGCACGGCGTTGGGTGAAACGGACACCGTGGTCATCAGCAGCTCCGCCAGCCCGATGGCCACCGCGGCGTTTTCCTGCTGGTGCTCGCCGAGGAGCGGGCAGGTGAGGTCGCGGTAGGTGTGGCGCACGCCGTGCACGGTGAAGCGTTGCCCGGTCGGCGAGGAAAGGGCGCTCGGTTCCAGCAGAATATCCCGGCCCACGCGCAGCAGCGGGCTGTCGTGCTCGGTGGCGACGCGCGCGATGACGGCATCCACCGCCGGCTCCTGCGGCGCGCTGACCACCGGCACCCCGGGCTTGATGATGCCTGCCTTCTCCGCGGCGATGGCCGTCGTGGTGGCGCCCAACTCCGCCACGTGATCCAGCGCGATGCGCGTGATGGCCGTCGCCAGCGGCGTCACCACGTTCGTCGCGTCCAGCCGCCCGCCCATGCCCGTTTCGAGCACGGTGATGTCCACCCCCTGCCGCGCGAACCACAGGAAGGCCAGAATGGTGATCGCTTCGAAAAAGGTGATCGTCTCCCCGGTGTCGCGCGCCACGGCGGCGATGACCGGCTGCACCTCACGGGATAGGGCGAGGAATTCCGCTTCGGAGATGAGCGTGTCGTCTACGCGCAGGCGTTCGCGTACGGTGACCAGGTGGGGTTTCGTGAACAGCGCCGTGCGCAGCCCGGCGGCACGCAGCATGGCCGCGAGCATGGCGGCGGTGGACCCTTTGCCCTTGGTGCCCGCGATGTGCGCCACGCGCAGCGCGCGGTGCGGATCGCCCAGGCGCGCCAGCACGGCATACACGCGGTCCAGGCTCAAGTAGGTAGCCGTGGGCGCGTGCGCCGGGCGCGCTTCATAATCGGTTAGCGCGGTCAAGTACGTGACCGCGTCGGCAAAGGTATGCACGACCACAGTCTACGCGCGGGCGCGGGAAGGCGTCAATAAATGAGCGGTGGGCACGCGCATTTAATAACCCGCGTTCACCGGTGCCCGCCCCCCACCCCCTATCCCCGATGGGCAGAAATTGGTATAGTGAGGGGGAATCTACCCCGGATCGGCGACGGTGATGGCAGAACTCGAGTACGACGGTTTCACCCCGGAGGAAGCAGCGGTAATCAATCGACTGGATCGCAGTCGATTGCCGCGGCATCTGGCGGTTATTATGGACGGCAACGGGCGCTGGGCCACCCAGCGCAGTTTGCCGCGCGTGCTCGGTCACCACGCGGGCGTGGAGACGGTGCGCTTCATGATTACCGCCTGCCACAGCCTGGGCATCCCGTATCTGACGCTCTACTCCTTCTCCACGGAAAACTGGAAGCGGCCCGAGGCGGAGGTGCAGGCGCTGATGGCCCTCATCGAGGGGCAACTGCGCAACGAGCTGGTGACGATGGACCGCAAAGGCGTCTACGTGCGCCACCTGGGCCGCCGGGAGGGCCTGCCGGATTCGTTGCTGCAGACGCTCGATGATTGCGAGGCGCAGACGCGGCACAACACCGCGCTGACGTTGAGCTTCGCCATCAACTACAGCGGGCGCGCCGAGTTGCTCGACGCGGTCAAGCGCCTGGCGCGCGCCGGGCACGACGCCGCATCCCTCACCGAAGAGGACATCACCGGCGCGATGTACCTGCCCGCGCATCCCGACCCGGATCTGGTGATCCGCACCGCGGGGGAGATGCGCATGAGCAACTTTATGCTCTGGGAAGCCGCGTATGCGGAATTTTGGAGCACCCCGGCGTTCTGGCCGGAATTCCGCGCCCCCCAGCTCCTCGCCGCGTTGGAAGAGTACCTGCGGCGTACCCGAAAATATGGAGGCGTAACGAGCTGATGCTCCGCTACCGTTTGCTGGCGGCGATCCTGGGATTGCCGATTATTATCGTCCTGTTGTGGCTCAACTACTACCTGCGCACGCTGGGCAGCCCGGATGACTTCCCGCTCATGGGGATCGTGCTGCTCATCGCCGGCATCGGCGGGTGGGAGGTCAGCCAGGCGCTGCGGAACCGCTACCCGCAGGCGTCGGTGTGGAACGGCGTGTATGCCGCGCTGGCGCTGCCCTTCATCGTGCATGCCATTCGCCTGGCGGTGGTGCACGGCGCCACGCAGCCGGTCACCACCTGCGGGCTGCTCATCGACTCGCTGGGCAGCACGGCGGCGGTGATGCTGCTCTTCCTGGGCGTCTGGAGCGACGTGGAAAACCGCGGCTGGGACGGCCTGCGCGAAAACGCGGTGGTCGTGCTCGCGGGCATTTACCTGGGCACCGCGACCTCCGCGCTGCTGCTGCTGGGGGAGACGCCGCTCTTCGAAATGGCGGTGGCGTTCATCTTCGTACTCGTCTTCGGGCTGGACACGGTGGCCTACTTCGCCGGGAAGACGTTCGGCGGCCCGCCCCTGGCGCCCGCGATCAGCCCGAAAAAGACGTGGACCGGCGCCGTATGCGGGCTGCTCGGTACGCTGCTCATCGCCGCGCTCTTCAAATTGGTGCCCGGCGGCGGCGCGGTGAGCGCCGGCGCCCCGTGGTGGCAGGTGGGCGCGCACCTCAGTTGGGGGCCGCTGCTGTGGATCGGTTTCTGCGCCGGCGTGCTGGGCCAACTGGGCGATCTGGTGGAATCCGCCTTCAAGCGCTGGGCGGGCGTGAAGGACTCCGGCGCCATCCTCCCCGGCCATGGCGGCTTCCTCGACCGTTTCGACAGCCTGTTCCTCACCGCCCCTGCCTGCTACGTGCTGCTCGCGCACTTCCTGCAACTACCCGTGTAATTTTTAGTTTTGAATTTTTAGTTTTGAATTATATCGAAAACGCCGGGTTGGCTTGCCTGTATGGGTGGTGTCTTCTCCGGCACCTACCGCGCACCGGCCATTTTAAAACTCAACATTAAAAATTCAACATTCCCGTCTCCGGGGGCATATGAACCCGCTCACGATCTTTCGCGATTTTTATATCACGCTCGTCACTTTCGTCTCGGATATCGGGGCGGGGGTGATGATGCTATGGGACGCGATTCTGGGCATCTGGACGAAGAACCCGCGTGCCTTCAAACGCATCACGGCGCAGATGGCGCTGGTGGGGTTGGAATCGCTGCCCATCGTGCTCATCACGCTGCTCTTCGGCGGCATGGTCATGGGGCTGCACACCGCCAACCAGGCGGTGCGCTACGGCGCTTCACAGTTCATCGGCGGCGCGGTGGCGGTGTCGGTCGCGCGCGAAGTGGCGCCCACCCTCACCGGCATCGTGGTGGCGGCGCGCATCGGTTCGGCCTTCGCCGCCGAGTTGGGGTCGATGAAGATCACCAACCAGATCGATGCCCTGCGCGCCATGGCTACCAACCCGGTGCGCTACCTGGTCACCCCGCGCCTCATCGCCGCCTTCATCATGCTGCCCGTCCTCACGCTCTATGCCAACGTGATGGGGCTGCTCGGTGGCGGCCTGGTGTCCATCAGCGCCGGGGTGGCGTACCAGACGTTCATCAACTCCGCCTCCACCTACCTGCACTTCAGCGACATCAGCGGCGGGCTGCTGAAAACGGCGGTCTTCGGCATCATCATCGCCGTCACGTCCTGCTACGTGGGGCTGAACACGGAAAACGGCGCCACCGGCGTGGGCCGCTCCACCACCTCCGCCGTGGTGTGGAGCATCGTCCTCCTCTATGCCGCCAACTTCGTGCTCTCCTGGATGCTGTGGTCGTCGAACGGGTAACCTAACCTCTTTGCTTCGGCCCCGGAGGGGCCGCCCAGGGTGCAAACCCTGGGTGGTGTAATCATCGAATCTTCCGCGCCGAGGCGGGGCGCCGCAAGGCTTCGCGCCGCCCCTCCAGGGCGAATTGGCATTGCAACAACCCGTATCCCAGGGCTTGCGCCCTGGGCTAAAATACGTTGCCCCTCCGGGGCAAAGGGAAACAGCGCATGAGTGATCGCTTGCATATCCGCGGCGGACGGCCGCTGACCGGGGAAGTGGTGTTGAACGGCAGCAAGAACGGGGCGCTGCCGATTCTCGCCGCGGCGTTGCTGGTGGAAGAGCCGGTGCAGTTGCACAACGTACCGCAGATCAGCGACATCGAGAAGATGTGCGAGCTGTTGCGCGGGCAGGGGGCGGTGGTGACGCGCGACGGCGACACGCTGCGCCTCGATGCCGCCGCGCTCTCCGGCGCCGCCATCGACCGCGATCTCGCCGCCGCCATGCGCGGCTCCTTCTACCTGCTCGGGCCGTTGCTGGCACGCCGCCGCCGGGCGGAAATCCCCCTGCCGGGCGGGTGCGCCATCGGCAGCCGCCCCGTGGACTACGTCATCCGCGCGCTGGAAGGCCTCGGCGTGGTCACCGAGGAGCGCACCGACGTGGTGGTGTGCACCGCCCCCGACGGCCTGCACGGCGCCACGATCACCCTCGACCCCGTCTACCGCAGCCCGGGCGCCACCTTCAACGTAGCGATGGCTGCCGCGCTGGCCGAGGGGCGCACAGTGATCGAAAACGCCTCCTCCGACCCCGAGGTGGAGAACTTTTGCCGCTTCCTGCAGGCGGCGGGAGTGGGCATCGAAGGCGAAGGCACCACGCGGCTGGTGATCGAGGGGCAGAAGCGCCTGCATCGCTGCGCGCACACCATCCTCAGCGACCGCATCGAGGCGGGCACCTTCCTCATCGCCGCCGCCGCCACGCGCGGCGAAGTGCGCGTGCATCCGCTGCGCCCGGCGTACCTGGACAGCCTGCTCGACAAGCTGGAGGAGATGGGCGTCACGGTCCTGCGTGAGCGCGACGCCATCACCGTGCGCGGCGACGCCCGCCCCACCGGCGCCACCGTCTACACCATGCCGTATCCCGGCTTCCCCACCGACCTGCAGCCGCCGATGGTGGTGCTCATGTGCCTGGCGGAGGGGCGCAGCGAGATGCGCGAGACGATCTACGACGGTCGCCTCTCCTTCGTGCACGAACTGCGCCGCATGGGCGCCCAGGTGAAGCTCGCCAGCGGCCAGCACGCGATGATCGAGGGTGTGGACGCGCTGCGCGGGCGCAGCATGGAGGGCAAGGACATGCGCGCCGGCGCCGCCCTGGTGGTCGCCGCCCTCGCCGCCGAAGGCGACAGCTACATTGCCGGCCGCCACTACATCGTGCGCGGCTACGAACGCCTGGAAGAGAAACTCCGCTCCCTCGGGGCGCAGGTGCTGGACGACGAGGACGAGGGCGGGGACGAACAATAACCCGCTGGAGGTATCCCGATGAAGGTGATCGCATTTAACGGCGGCCCGCGGAAGACGTGGAATACCGCGACGTTGTTGGAGCACGCGCTGCAAGGCGCGGCGGCGCAGGGGGCGGAGACGGAGCTGGTGCATCTGTATGACCTGGCGTATACCGGGTGCAAAAGTTGCTTCGCTTGCAAGCGCAAAGGGGCACGCCTCGCGAGTTGCGCGGTGCGCGACGACCTGGCGCCGGTACTGGCGCGGGCGGCGGAGGCGGATGCGCTGGTGATCGGGTCGCCCATCTACATCGGCGCGACGACGGGGATGCTGCAATCGTTCCTCGAACGCCTGGTCTTCCCGTACATCGCCTACGACGCCGCGCACACCACGCTCTTCCCGCGGCCCATCCGCACCGCGGGCATCTATACCTTCGGCGCCGACGAAGCGCGCGTCAAGCAGATGGGCTTCGACGCGCCGATCAACGTGCACGGGCGCGTGCTGGCCCGCGTCTTCGGCGCCTTCGAAAGCCTGCTGGTGACGGACACCTACCAGTTCGACGACTACACGAAGTACGAAGCCTCCGGCCACGATGTCATGCACAAAGCACAGCGCCGGCAGGAAGTCTTCCCACAGGACTGCCAGGCCGCGTACGCTATCGGCGCGCGGCTGTGCGATCCGGTGGTGTAACGGCGGATGAAAGGCGAACGGGGGACACAAGGGCGGTTCTCGCCCTCCTATGCCGGATTTCGCCCGTCTCTCCCGCTGGAGCAGCGCGCAAAGGCCGACGCAATTTTGGGGAGGGCGAGCGTCCCTGCGAGCCGCGCGCGAGGCAACCGTAGTTGACAAAAAGACGGTCTGGACGTGAAATCCATGCACACGCCCAGACCGTCTTCTGCTATCGATTCCAGTTCATTCACATGCGGCTCGCGGGGACGCTCGCCCTCCCAAGGTTGCCGCATCGTTTCTCTGTTGGCTCCAGCGGGTCGCCATGTCCTTTAGGGCATGGACGAAGCACAGAGCAGGCTATACGAGGTCACACAATCCGTGTAAGGTTCTCGCCCTTCACGCCGGCCCTCCCCCGTTCCCCCACTCGCTCGTTCCTGCTGCCATCACAACGGCAACCTGTCGGGTTACGCCCCCGCCGTGACTTCCTCGAACGCGGCGCGGCATTCCTTGAGCTGTGCGCGGATGGCGATGTGTTGCGGGCAGTGCTCTTCGCAGGCGCCGCATTCCGTGCAGGCGTCGGCCTTCTTGCCCTTCACCCACGGGTTGGTGCCGATGGCGTGGTACTGGCCGCGCGCGAAGGCCTTCAGCCCGTAGATGCGGTCGTTGTTCATGGCGCCGAAGATGGCGGGGATGTTGATCTCCTGCGGGCAGTGCGGGGTGCAGTAGTTGCAGCCGGTGCAGTAGAGTTCGGCCAGCCGCTTGTTCTCCGTCATGGCGGCGTTGATGCCCTCTACTTCCGCAGCGCTCAGCGGGTCGGCGTTGGAGGCCACGGCGGCGTTCTCCTCCACCTGCGCCGGCGCGTTCATGCCGGACAGCGCGCAGTCCACGTTGGGGTTCGCCAACACGAAGCGGAGGGCCAACTCGGCGCTGCTGCGCACCGGGATGCCCAGCTCAGCGGCGATCTCCGGCGCCAGCCCGGCCACGCGGCCCCCGCCCACCGGCCCCATCACCACCGTGCCCAGGCCATGCGCCTTGGCATACGCGAGCCCCGCCTCGTTGCCCCGGTCCAGCAGGTTGTACTGGCAGAGCACCGAGGTGAAGAGGCCCAGGTCGACGAGTTGCGGCAGCGCCTCGGGCTTGTCGTGGAAGGAGAAGGAGATGTGGCGGATGAGCCCTTCCTCCTTCGCCTGCAGCGCCTCGCGGATGAACTCCTCGCGCCGTTCGTGGGTGAGGAACCACGCGCCGATGCCGTGGAAGTGATAGAAGTCGATGTAGTCGGTGTCCAGCTTGCCCAGTTGCACTTCCAGCAGCTCGCGATACCCCTTGTCGTTGCCGATGGGGTACTTCGTGGAGAGATACACCCGGTCGCGCCAGCCTTTCAGCGCCTTGCCCACGGTATATTCGCTCAAGTGGTCGCAGTAGAACCACGCGGAATCGATGTAATTGACGCCCAGCGCGAAGGCGCGCTGGATCATCGGAATGGCCTGCTCTTCGTCGACCACCTGCTTGCCGGCGACCTCGATCATCGGCAGGCGCATGGAGCCGAAGCCCAGCCGCGAGATCTCGACCCCGGATTTCGTCCCGAATGGCGTATAACGCACGTATTGTCCCCTTCTGTCAGCGCATGACCGCGAGAAGCGCGGCGGCGATAATCATTATAACAGGATGGGATGGGCGAGGGGAAGTGATGGGCGAGGGGCGGCAACGAGAGCGCGCAATGCAGAATATCCCGCAACCACTACGCAAGCTTCACAGAGCCGATATATTTGCGTGATCTTCGTTATGTACAATTAAAACAGACATATGGACGCCGGGCGAGCGGCGCCGTGCAGGTGACTGCCGATGGGTGAGTTGTACGCTGACGATCCGGGGCGCGCGGCTGAGGCCGTGGCCGCGCGGGCGCACCTGCTGCTGGCGATGAGCGGGGCGGCCGGGACGCCGTTGTGCGAGACGCTGGAAAATGAAGGCTTTGTCGTGGGCTGCGTGGAGCAGCCCGCGCAGATTGTGGCGCGCGTGCAGGCCGAGGCACCGGATCTGCTGGTGCTGGACGCCCGCACGCATCGCTACAACTATCTGGCGGTCTGCGACGACGTGCGCGGCTTGCTCGGTGACCTGCCCATTCTCGTGCTGCTGCCCACCCGCGATCCGGTGCAACTGCAACGCGCCCTCGATCATAAGGTGGACGACTGCCTGGTGACCCCCTTCGGCCGCAACGAGGTGTGCGTGCGCGTGCGCGTCCTCCTCAGTCGGCGCCGCCACCAGGAGGTATGCACGCTCCCCAACCTGACGATTCATCCCGCCGAACGCCAGGTGACGGTCAACGGCACCCGGCAGCACCTGACGCGCATCGAGGTGGCGCTGATCTCCGCGTTGGCCCGCCACGTTGGCCGCGTGCTCAGCCGCGAGCGCCTGGCCTTCCTGGTGTGGGGCGACGAAGGGGTGGGCGACCTCCGCGTGGTCGACGCGCATATCAGCCGCCTGCGCCGCAAATTGCTGCGTTGCGGTCTGGCGGCGGCGTGCCTGCAGAATGTCCGCGGCGTCGGCTACCTCTTCCGACCCGACGGCGCGTGAAAATCACACACAAACGGCACACTTCCCGCTGCAGTATGTAGACCCACCCGTCCGATAGTGATATTGGTGCGTGCTCGCACGCAATTTTACGAATTCACTGGAGGGGCATCATGGAAATCAGTTCGGTAAGCGGCCAGTCATCGGCTGTGCAACAGACTACGGGGACGCGGGCCAATATGCGGCAGGCCTTCAAAGACCTGGACAGTGCGTTGCAGTCCGGTGATCTGGACGCGGCGAAAAAGGCGTTTGCGCAGATTCAGCAAAATGCGCCGAAGAACGCGAGTGGAAAGTCCAACCCCATGCAGGCGAAGATGGATGCCCTGGGCAAGGCGTTGGACGCGGGGGACCTGCAGGCCGCCCGCACCGCCTACGCCGACGTGAAGACGGCCATGGCCCAGCGCCCCGCCGGCGGGCACGGCGGTCACGGCGGGCATCCGGCGGGCGGAGGCAGCGCGGCGAGTTCGAGCAGCAGCACGAGCAGCAGCAGCAGCGTAACTTACGACCCGCGGGACACGAACAAGGACGGCAAGGTGTCCGCCGAAGAGGCGCTGGTATATAGCATCGCGCACCCCTCGACGACCGAAGGCGACACCACGGCGACCACGCAGAGCGGCCTCGACGCCCTGGCGTAACGAGGTTCGGGAGAATGGGGGAGGTGGGGAATGGGAGACCGCCGGGCTCCCGCCCTGTTCCAAACGGTGACTAAGAACACACCTGATCTGTGGCCGCTCCGCAAAGGAGGCCCTCCCCCACTCCCCCATTCTCAGTTACGGTGTCATCACGATCTTGATATGCGTGCGGCCCGTCATCGACATCTGCAGGGCGTCGGCCCAGCGCTCCAGGGGGAAGGTGTGGGTGACCATCTCCTGCACCTGCACCAGGTGCGCGTTGACCATGCGGGCGGCGCGTTCGAAGGTGCGCGCCTGGGCGAAGGAACCGAGGACGGTCAGCTCCCGGCGGAAGATATCGTACGGGTTCATCCGGATCGTCGCCGCTTCCGGCGCCACGCCGTAGATGACGACCTTGCCGCCGTATTTGGCGAATTGCGGCATCGCCTCGATGATCTCCGGCACGCCGGTGGCGTCGATCACGATGTCGAACCCGTGTGGATATTGCGCCTTGATCGCCGCGATGTGGGCCTGCGGATCGGCGGGATCGGGCTGGATGCCCTCGGCCTGCAGTAAGCGCGCCGCCAGATCGAGCTTGGCCTTATTGCGGTTCACGGCGACGAGTTTCGTCACGCCGGCCTGGCGCAGCAGTTGCGCGAGGAGCAAGCCGGTGGGGCCGAGGCCGAAGATCAGCGCCTCGTCGCCCAGCCGCGGGCGGATAACGTCCAGGCCGTGCACCGCGCAGGCGGTAGGCTCCACCAACGCCCCTTCCAGGTAGCTGATATCGTCCGCCAGCCCGTAGACCTGCTCCTCATCGACCCGCACGTATTCCGCGAAACCGCCGGGCGCGTTGCCGCCCTGCGCGTAGAGCTGTTCGCACAGCAGCATTTCGCCGCGGCGGCAGAAGTAGCAGTTGCCGCAATGGCGCAGGTTGTCGGCCACCACCCGGTCGCCCACGCGGAAGCGCGTCACCGCGTCACCCACGGCGGCCACCTCGCCGGCGAATTCGTGGCCGGGGATAAGCGGGTAGTCGGAGAAGAATTCGCCGTGGTGAATGTGCACGTCCGTCTTACACAACCCGCAGGCATGCACGCGGATGAGCACGTCGCGTTCGCGCGGCTCCGGTACCGGCACTTCGGTGACGGAGAAGGTTTCCGGCGCCGTATAGACCAGCGCTTTCATCAGACGACCTCGTTCCATTGGGATCTCCTTGTGGTACAGTCCGCTCGACAGGTAAGCGTTTGTATATAGCAATAGCAGGCGGTTTGATAGTATTATACCAGGAAAAGCGGTAGGAGAATGGGGGAAGCGGGGAATGGGGGTATGGGGAACGGCCGGGCTCCTGCCCTGTTCCAAACGGTGACTAAGATCACACCTGATCGGTCGTCGCCTATCCATGCCGGCCTTCCCCCACTTCCCCATTCTCCCATGCCCCATTCCCCACTTCCCCCCGGCGCGCTATAATGCCCGCGTGGAAGAGACGGGGCAACGACTGCGGTTGCGCATCTTCGGGGCGGTGCAGGGGGTGGGGTTTCGGCCCTTCGTCTACCGCCTGGCGGAAGCGTTGGCGCTGGCGGGATGGGTGCAAAATACGCGTCAGGGGGTGATCGTCGAGGTGGAGGGTATGCCCACGGTGCTGGCGACCTTCCAGCGGCGCCTCGTGGATGAGAAGCCCGTCTCGGCGGCGCTTTACAGCCTGGAGCCGACCCTCCTCGACCTCGCGGGATACACCGGGTTCGACATTCGCCCCAGCGACGACACGGGGGATGCCGTGACCCTCATCCTGCCCGACATCGCCTTGTGCGACGCCTGCCGCACCGAGCTGTTCACCCCCGCCGACCGGCGCTACCGCTACCCGTTCATCAACTGCACCCACTGCGGCCCGCGCTTCAGTATCGTCACCGCGCTGCCCTATGACCGCCCCAACACCACCATGCGCGGCTTCACGATGTGCCCGGCGTGCGCGGCGGAGTACCACGACCCGGCGGACCGGCGCTTCCATGCACAGCCGGTGGCCTGCCCCGCCTGCGGGCCACAGCTCGCCTTATGGGACGCCGCCGGGAAGCCGCTCGCCACCCGCGACGACGCCCTGCGCGCCGCGGTGGACGCGCTGCGCGGGGGGCAGATCGTCGCGGTGAAGGGGCTGGGCGGCTTTCAGTTACTCGTCGACGCGCGCGACGCCGACGCGGTGGCCCGGTTGCGCACGCGGAAGGCGCGGGAGGAGAAACCCTTCGCCGTGATGGCCCCCTCGTTGGACGCCGCGCGCGCGCTGTGCGCCGTCTCCGACGACGAGGCGCGCCTGCTCACCGGCCCCGCCGCGCCCATCGTGCTGCTGGACCGCCGCGCGGACGTGTTGGCGCACAACCTGGCCCCCGGCAATCCCACCCTCGGCGTGATGCTGCCCTATACGCCCCTCCACGCGCTGCTGCTCGACGCGCTGGGCTTTCCGGTGGTGGCGACCAGCGGCAACCGGGCGGAGGAGCCCATCTGCATCGACGAGCATGAGGCGCTCGACCGGCTGGCGGGCATCGCGGACCTGTTTCTGGTGCACGACCGGCCCATTCACCGCCACGTGGACGACTCCATCGCGCGGATCGTGGACGGGCGGGAGCTGCTGCTGCGCCGCGCGCGCGGGTACGCCCCGCTGCCGGTGGCCCTGCCTGGGGCGCTGCCCCCCGTGCTCGCGGTGGGCGGGCATCTGAAGAGCACCGTGGCGCTGGCGGTGGGGCCGCACGCCATCGTGAGCCAGCATATCGGCGACCTGGAGAGCGCCCCTGCCGCCGACGCCTTCACGCGCGTCATCGCCGACCTGGAAGCGTGTTACGGCGTCACCCCAACGACGGTGGCATGCGATATGCACCCGGATTACCGCTCTACGCAGTATGCACGCGCGCGCGGGCTGCCCATGGTGCCGGTGCAGCACCACCTGGCGCACGTGCTGGCGTGCGTGCACGAGCACGGGCTCACCGGGCCGCTGCTCGGGGTGGCGTGGGACGGCACGGGCTTCGGCCCCGACGGCACCATCTGGGGTGGGGAGTTCTTCGCCCTCGACGACGCCACCGTGTGCCGCGTGGCGCACTTGCGCCCCTTTCCACTGCCCGGCGGCGAGGCGGCGGTGCGCGAGCCGCGACGGTCGGCGCTGGGACTGCTGCACGCGTGGGGGGGAGCGGGGACGCCTCCCGCCGGCGCCTTCACCGACGCGGAGCGTGCCGCGCTGGGGGGGATGCTCGCGCGCGGTGTCAATTGCCCGCGCACCAGCAGCGTGGGGCGGCTCTTCGACGCCGTCGCGTCGCTGCTCGACTTGCGCCAGGTGAACCGCTTCGAGGGGCAGGCGGCGATGGCGCTGGAGTTTGCCGCGGTGCCGACGGACGACGGCTACCCGATGCCGCTGGTCGACGACGTGCTGGGCTGGGCGCCGTTGCTGGCGGCGCTGTGCGCGGATATCGCCGCCGGTGTGTCCGCCGGTGTTTGCGCCGGGCGTTTCCAGGCCGCGCTGGCGGGGGCCATCGTCGCCATGGCGGCGCAGTACGGCGCGGAGCGCGTGCTGCTCACCGGCGGGTGTTTCCTTAATCGTTCTTTACTGGAACAAAGTATCGCGTTTTTGCGCCGCGCGGGCCATCTTCCCTACTGGCCGCAGCGGATTCCGCCCAACGATGGGGCGCTCGCCCTGGGGCAACTGCACGCCGTCGCGCATCCGCGCGAATGGCGACAACTGCGATGAATGGTATCGCATATCCCGAATTTGTCGCATTTACCCACCCACTTTTCGCGCCCATTCGTGCTTGTTTCTTATATAGTTTGTAAGATTTATGGAACAAAAAAAGTTCGCAACTATTTTCCACACCAGCTTAACTATCAACCGTTTTCGTGTTGACACTTCCATACGCTTGTGATATTTATAACTAGTGCCGGTTGTCACGAACTCCGACCGCCTGCATCGTCGCACAACCCTATTCGCCCCGGACGAGGCACCCTCTCGCCGCAAAGGAGCGTACCGAATGGACGAGATCACGCGCACGGTCAAATACGAGGCCGACACCGACCCGCATTTTGCCGAGGAGATCGCCGGCATCGCGCGCGGGGAGACGCTGCGCGCCTGCATCCAGTGCGGCAACTGCAGCGGCGCCTGCCCGGTGAGCCCGTACATGGATTACACGCCGCGCCGCATCATCGCCATGACGCGCGCCGGCTTCAAGCGGGAAGCGCTCTCCTCCACCACCATCTGGCTCTGCGCCTCCTGCTACAACTGCACGGTGGAGTGCCCCAAGCAGATCCGCATCACCGACGTGATGTACGCGCTGAAGCAGAAGGCCATCAAGGAGCGGCTCTACCCGAAACGCTTCCCCGTCGCCGTGCTTGCCCGCGAGTTCTCCGCTGCCGTGCGCCAGTTCGGGCGTAACAGCGAGCTGTGGCTCATCATCTACCTCTACCTGAAGACTAACCCCTTCGCCATGCTCAAGCAATCGATCCTCGGCCTGCGCCTCTTCCTGCAGGGACGCATGGGCTTGAAGCGCGAGCGCATCCCCATGGGCACGGGCAAAAAGGGCGATCTGCAGACGATTTGGAACGCACTCGACCGCGCCGACCGGTAAGGAAGGGACCGCCATGAATCACCTGTACTACCCCGGTTGCTCGCTGAAAAGCACCGGACGCGCCTACGAGGAATCGCTGCTGGCGGTGTGCGCCACGCTGGGCGTGGGGCTCACCGAGCTGCAGGACTGGAACTGCTGCGGCGCCACCAGCTACATGGCGATCGACGAGGTGAAGGCCTTCGCGCTGGCGGCGCGCAACCTGGCCCTTGCCGAGGAGCAGGGGAAGGTCGGTCCGGGCACCCCGACGGTGGACCTGGTGGCCCCCTGCGCCGCGTGCTACCTGGTGCTTGCCAAGGCGCAGCACTGCCTGGAGGAGAACAAGGAGGTCGGTGGGAAGATCACCGCCGCGCTGGCCGCCGCGCAACTGCAGTATACGGGCCGCGTGGTGATGCGCCACCCCCTCGATCTGTTCACCAACGCGCTGGGGCTGGACGCCATCAAGGCGCAGGTGACCAAACCGCTGACCGGCCTGAAGGTGGCCTGCTACTACGGCTGCCAGATCGTGCGCCCCTACGCCACCTTCGACGACCAGTACCACCCGATGACGATGGATCACCTGGTGACCGCGCTGGGCGGCACCCCGGTGGACTGGCCGCTGAAGACGCGCTGCTGCGGCGGGTCGCTCACCGGCACGGTACAGGAGGTCGGCCTGCGTATGAGCTACCACCTGCTCAAGGAAGCGCGCAAGCGCGGTGCCGACGTGCTGCTTACCGCCTGCCCGCTGTGCCAGTTCAACCTGGAATGCTACCAGGATCCGATGAAGGCGCTGTTCCCCGATCACGAGCCGCTGCCCGTGCTGTACTTCACCCAACTGATGGGCCTGGCACTCGGCCTGGAGCGCGCGCGCCTGGGCCTGCAGCGCCTCTTCGTGCCCTTCCGCCAGCCGGTCGGCGTATAACCCGGATAGTTTACGATGTCACGGACTGCCGGGCTATCAGAGGCATTATTCGAAATGTTCTGAATAATGCGGGATAAAGGAGCCCCCATGAGCGAGACGATGCAATCCGCGGAACCCCGCGTCGGCGTCTACGTCTGCCACTGCGGCATCAATATCGCCGCCAAGGTGGACATCGCCGCCGTGGTGGAGTTCGCCAAGACGCTACCCTACGTCATCGTGGTGCGCGATTACAAGTTCATGTGCTCCGACCCCGGTCAGGAGCTGCTGCAGCAGGACATCAAGGAGCTGGGCCTCAACCGCATCGTGGTGGCCTCCTGTTCTCCGCTGATGCACGAAGCGACCTTCCGCCACGCCACCGAAGCCGCCGGGCTGAACCAGTTCTACTTCCAGATGGCGAACATCCGCGAACACGTGAGCTGGGTCACGGCGGACAAGGCGCTGGCCACACGCAAATCGCAGGCGCTGGTCTCCGCCGCCGTGCGCCGCGTGGTGCTCAACGAGCCGCTGGAGCACCAGAAGGTGCCGGTGAAGCCGAACGTGCTGGTGGTCGGCGGCGGCATCGCCGGCATCCACGCCGCGCTGACCCTCGCCAACGCCGGCAAGCAGGTCACCCTAGTCGAGCGCGAGCCGACCATCGGCGGCCACATGGCGAAGTTCGACAAAACCTTCCCCACCCTCGACTGCGCCGCGTGCATCCTCACCCCGAAGATGTCCATGGTGAGGAGCCACCCCAATATCACCATGCTCACCTACGCCGAGGTGGTCGGGGTGGAGGGGTACGTCGGCAACTTCACCGTGAAGGTGAAGAAGAAGGCGCGCTACGTGCACGAAGAGCTGTGTGTGGGCTGCAACGAGTGCGTCGAGGCGTGCGTGTACAAGGAAGGCCGCTTCACGGACACCTTTAACGAGGGATTGAGCAAACGCAAACCCGTCTACATGCCCTTCCCGCAGGCGACGCCCTCCGTGGTGCTCATCGATCCGGAGTCGTGCATCGAGCTAAAGACGGGCAAGTGTAAAAAGCAATGCGCCACCGCCTGCACGCGCAACGCCATCGACTTTACGATGACGGACGAAATCGTCGCGCTGGAGGTGGGCGCCATCATCATCGCCACCGGCTTCCAGACCTTCGACGCCACCCGCATCCCGCAGTACGGCTACGGCAAGTTCCCCAACGTCTACACCAGCCTCGAGGTCGAGCGCCTGGTGAACGCCTCCGGCCCGACCGGCGGCGAGGTGCAACTGCGCGACGGGAGCACGCCGAAGCGCGTGGGGATCATCCACTGCGTAGGCAGCCGCGACGAGAAGACCAACCGCCACTGCTCGCGCGTCTGCTGCATGTACTCCCTCAAGCTCGCCCACCTCATCCACGAGCGCACCGACGCGGAGGTGTATAACCTCTACATCGACATGCGCACGCCGGGCAAGGGGTATGAGGAGTTCTACGACAAGCTGCTCAAGGAGGGCGTCAACTTCATCCGCGGGCGCGCCGCCGAAGTCACGGACTGGACGGTGACCCCGGAGGAAGAGGGCAAGCTGGTCATCCGCGCCGAAGACACCCTCATCGGCGTAGTGCGCCGCATCCCGGTGGACATGGTGGTGCTCTCCGTGGGGCTGGAAGCGCACGCCGACGCCGATGAGGTGCGCCGCCTCTTCAACATCTCCTGCAGCAAGGAAGGCTGGTTCCTGGAGCGTCACCCGAAGCTCGCGCCCGTCTCCACCTTCACCGACGGCATCTTCATCGCCGGCGCCTGCCAGGGGCCGAAGGACATCCCCGACACGGTGGCGCAGGCCGGCGCGGCGGTAGCCGAGGCGCTGGCGCTGGTGGACCGCGGCTTCGTGGAGCTGGAGCCCAACACCGCGTTCATCACCAAGGAACTGTGCTCCGGTTGCCATACCTGCATCGCCATGTGCCCGTTCAGCGCCATCCGCTACAACAAAGAAGCGGGCGTGGCGGAGATCAACCCCGCGCTGTGCAAAGGCTGCGGCACCTGCGTCGCCGCCTGCCCGTCCGGCGCCGCCCAGCAACACCTGTTCACCGACGAGCAGATCTTCCAGGAAATCGAAGGAGTGCTCAATTATGTCTGACACCCCCGCCTTCGAGCCGCGTATCGTGGCCTTCTTTTGCAACTGGTGCACCTACACCGCCGCCGACCTGGCGGGCACGGCGCGCCTGACCTACGCGCCCAACGTGCGCGTGGTGCGCATCATGTGCTCGGGCCGCCTCGACCCGCAGTTCGTGGTCACGGCCTTGCGCCAGGGCGCCGACGGCGTGCTCATCGGCGGCTGCCACCCCGGCGATTGCCACTACCAGGAAGGCAACTACAAGATGCTGCGCCGCTTCCACCTGCTGAAGCGCATGCTCAAGCAGTTCGGCATCGACGATCAGCGCGTGCGCCTGGAGTGGATTTCCGCCTCCGAGGGCGACAAGGTGCAGCGCGTCATCAACGAGATGGTGGCGCAGGTGCGCGACCTCGGCCCGTTGGCGCTGGTCGGCAAACCAACCCCGCACCCGGACGCAAGCGAGAAGCACGCCGCCGCGTAGCGAAGGAGACACCCGATGACAAAACCAAAAGTCGGCTTTTACTGGTGTGCCTCCTGCGGGGGGTGTGAAGAAGCGGTGGTCGATCTGCACGAGGCGATCCTCGACGTGGTCGCCGCGGTGGACATCGTCTTCTGGCCGTGCGCGATGGATTTTAAGCGCACGGATGTGGAGGCGATGGCCGACGGCGAGCTGGCGGTCTGCTTCATCAACGGCGCCGTGCGCACCAGCGAGCAGTTCGAGATGGTCGAGCTGTTGCGCCGCAAGGCGGGGGTGGTTATCGCCTTCGGCGCCTGCGCGCAGAGCGGCGGCATCCCCGGGCTGGCGAACTTCACCTCGAAGGCTGCCATCCTGGCGAACGTGTATGAGGACACGCGCACCACGGTGAACCCGCACAAGACTTACCCGCAGGCCACGGTGCAGGTGCCGGAAGGCACGCTGACGCTGCCCGTGCTCGACGAGACGGTACGCGCGCTGGGGCAGGCGATCCCGGTGGACTATTACCTGCCCGGCTGCCCGCCGCCCGCGAAACTCATCGCCGACGCGGTGGGGGCCATCCTCGCCGGCACTTTGCCCGCGCCGGGCAGCGTGCTGGCACCCAACGTGGGTGTTTGCCACGAGTGCACGCGCAAGGAGACGAAGCCGGAGAAGATGCTCGTCACCCAGTTCAAGCGCCCGCATCAGGTGCTCATCGACCCCGCCCAGTGCCTGCTGGCGCAGGGATTGGTCTGCCTGGGGCCGGATACGCGCAGCGGCTGCGGCGCCGCCTGCCCGGCGGGCAATATGCCCTGCACCGGCTGCCTGGGCGCGCTGGATCAGGTGCGCGACTTCGGCGCCAAGGCGCTCTCCGGCCTGGCGTCCGTGCTGGACGCCGGGGAGGACGCCGCCATTGACGCGGGCCTGGCCGGCGTGCCCGATCCCGCCGGCACCTTTTATCGTTACAGCCTGCCCGCCTCCGAGCTTTTCGCGAAGCTGCCGGAGTAGAGGAATTTTTCCATGAGCCAGAAGATCACCATCGATCCGATCACCCGCCTGGAAGGGCACGGCAAGGTCGATATCTTCCTCGATGACGCGGGGAACGTCGAACGCGCCTACCTGCAGATTCCCGAGTTGCGCGGGTTCGAGAAGTTCGCGGAAGGCCGTCCGGTGGAGGACATGCCGCAGATCACCTCGCGCATCTGCGGCGTCTGCCCCACCGCGCACCATATGGCCGCGTCCAAGGCCGTCGACGCCGTCTTCCACGTGGAGCCATCGGTGCCCGGGCGCAAAATTCGCGACCTCGTCTACAGCATCTTCTTCGTGGAAGACCATGCCTTGCACTTCTACTACCTGGGCGGACCGGACTTCATCGTCGGCCCCACGGCCCCCAAGGCGGAGCGCAACATCCTGGGCGTGCTGGGCAAGGTGGGCCTCGAGATCGGTAAAGAGGTGATCGGCCTGCGCCGGCAACTGCGCGAACTCATCGCGCTGGCGGGCGGCAAGGTGATCCACCCAGTACTCGGCCTGCCCGGCGGCGTGGCGAAGGCGCTGACGAAGGAGGACCAGGCGAAGTTCATCGCGGCGGCCGACCACGCGGTAGAGTTCGCCGAGTTCACGCTGAAGATCTTTCACGACATCGTGCTGAAGAACCCCGACTACGTGGCGTGGATCACCAACGACATCAACACCCACGCGACCTATTACATGGGCCAGGTGGACGCGAAGAACCGGGTGAACTTCTACGACGGGCAGATCCGCGTGGTGGCGCCGGACGGCAAGGAGTTCCTCAAATTCCCCGCCGCCGACTTCCACCAGCACGTGGCTGAGCAGGTGGAGCCGTGGAGCTACATCAAGTTCTGCTACCTGCGCGCGGTGGGCTGGAAGGGCTTCACCGACGGCGCGGACAGCGGCGTCTACTGCGTCGCCCCGCTGGCGCGCCTCAACGCCGCCGACGGCATGGCCACCCCGAAGGCGCAGGCCGCCTACGAGGAGATGTACGCCCTACTCGGCGGCAAGCCGGTGCACCACACGCTGGCGAACCACTGGGCGCGCCTGATCGAACTGCTCTACGCCGCCGAACGCATGCAGGAGCTGGCCAACGACCCGGACATTATCGACCCCAACGTGCGCACGCTGCCCACTGCCACGCCGACGGAAGGCGTGGGCATCGTGGAGGCCCCGCGCGGCACGCTGGTGCACTACTACGCCACCGACGCCGACGGACTGGTGACGCGGGCCAACCTCATCGTCGCCACGCAGAACAATGCCGCGCGCATCGCCATGTCGGTGGATAAGACGGCGCGCGGGGTGATCAAAAACGGCAAGGTGGACGACGGCATCCTGAACATGGTGGAGATGGCCTTCCGCGCCTACGACCCGTGTCACGGCTGTGCCACCCACGCGCTGCCCGGGCAGATGCCGCTGCGGCTGGCTATCTACAACGCCGCGGGCGTACAAATCGACGAGATCCGACGGGACGGGTGATGCGTACTCTCGTGCTGGGCCTGGGTAACGACCTGATCGCCGACGACGGCCTCGGCCTGCTCGCCGCGCGCGAGTTGGCGGTGACGCACGGGCACCTGGCCGACGTGGTGGAGACCGGGCTGGCGGGCCTCGCGCTGCTCGACCTGTTTCTCGATTACGACCGCGCGCTGGTCATCGATGCCATCCAGACGGGCACGCATCCGCCGGGGACGATCCTCGCCATTCGCGGCGACGAACTCTCCGCGGTGGTCGCCCCCTCGCCGCACTACGCGGGGCTGCCGGAGCTGTTCGCGCTGGCGCAGGCGATGGGCCTCGCCTTCCCCCGCGACGTGCGCATCCTCGCCATGGAAGTCGAGGACGCCGCCACCATCGGCGCCGGCCTCACCCCCGCGGTGGCCGCCGCCCTGCCGACGCTGGTCGCGCGGGCGGGGGCGATGCTCGAAAACTGGCCGGGGGAGTGAAAATTGGGGACTGGCTCGAATTTTCACGGTGGATGATAGATGCCCTTTAATTTGTAACTGCTGCTATGGTCCGCGGGGTAGCGGCGACTGAAGTCGCAGCTCTTTGGCCTTTCGGCCAACCGTCCGCCTACACGGACGGGAGAAGGAAAAGAATTTACGATGTTGGTGCATCCCCGCAGGGGGACGCTTGGCCGATGAGGCCAAACAGCTGCGATTTCAATCGCCAGGGTCGTCAATCGTACCGATAGTCATTTATCAAAGAACATCTATCATCGTTGTAAAGCTGCGACAGGCACACTTGATCCGATCACGAATAGGATGGGCAACAAACTGAGACGCGTCAGTTCTCCTCGTCGGAAAAGTCGGGACAGCCACCACTTTTCCGCTCCCGAGTTCGGCGTTCGAAAATGGATCGATGAAAAGTGGTGGCAGTCCCGCCTTTTTACCTGGAGGTGTCCGCTCATGCATGAACATGCCGTGGTGGCCGGCCTCATCGACGCGCTGAACGCTCAGCTCGCCGCGCAGGGGATCACGCAGGTGGCCGAAGTGCGCGTGCGTCGCAACAGCGCCTTCGCCGCCGCGCCGATGCAAATGGCCTTCCAGATGCTCTCCCCCCACACCCCCCTCGACGGCGCCGCGCTGGTGGTGGAGGAGTCCTATTATCGCCACATCTGCCCCAACGGCAGTTGCGGATTCCGGCAGGTCGTCACCGCCGACGACCTGATCGGCCACCTGTACATCTGCCCGGAGTGCGGCACCGCGGAGGAGATCGACGAAGCGCACGGCATCGAGGTGCTCAGCGTCACCGTCGACGACACCGTCATCCCGGTGGCCGTACATCCGCACCCGCACGAGCACTGAGTGTTACTACCGCCGCACAACCGCCCTCGCTTGTGAAGCCGGGCGCCTTCCCGCGTGCCTCCGACCCCGGTAGCATGGCAGGGAGCACCGCATTGGGTGCATATGGGAGGAATGCGAATGGCGATGATGAATAACCTGCCCTCGGTGGCGCGTTGCGACGTGAACGACTGCTTTTACAACCGCGAGAGCAACTGTCACGCGCCGGCCATCAACATCGGCGGCGAGCACCCCAATTGCGACACCTTCATCCCCACGGCCAACCACATCGGCCGCATGGAGCAGGGCATGGTAGGCGCCTGCCACGTGCACCTGTGCAAGTGGAACACCGACCTGACCTGCCAGGCCAGCAACATCGTGGTGGCCCACCACAACCTGCACGCGGACTGCGAAACGTTTACGCCGGCGAAATAGGGAACAGGAAATAGGAAACAGGGAACGGGTTGGTGCGCTGGCACCAACCCGTTCCCTGTTTCCCGTTCCCAGTTCCCCTACTTCGTCTCGTCCGTCTTTTTCGGCGTTTCCGTGGTGACGTACTTGGCGAGGCGCGCTTCCAGATCCTTCCGCGGCAGGGCGCCGACGATCTTGTCGACCAGCTCGCCCTTGTCGTTCAGCACGAACTTGGTGGGCAGCCCCTGGGTGCTGAAGGTTTTCAGCGCGTCGTTCGTCGCGAAGACCACCGGGTAGTTGATCTTGTGCTCCGTGGCGAAGTCCTTCACGCCGTCCTTCTCTTCGTCCACCGACATGCCGATGATCTGCAGGTTCTTCTTGTCCTTGGTTGCCTGAGCTTGCATATCGACAAGGTCAGGAATTTCGCGCTGACAAAAGCCGCACCACGTGGCCCATTCGTCCACCACCACGACCTTGCCGCGATAATCCGACAGCTTCACCGTCTTGCCGTTGATATCGGTGAAGGTGAAATCCACCACTTTCGCGTCCGTCTTTTTACCCGACCCGTCGGCGCGCATCACCGACACCCCGAATAACGCCACCACCGCAACCGCGATAATGAGCGGCCAATACCCCAACTTCTTCATCGACGTCCCCTTTCGAACTCGTTACTTCGCCGCCCCGCGCAGGTGCGTGACGACGTGGTGCACCTTGGCCATGAGCAACTGATACGCATACGGCAGATTGGCATATTCGAGCTTCTGCGTCACCAGCAGCACCCCCATGACCAGCAACAGGATGCCGGAGACGATCTCGATCGTCCGCATGTGCCGGGTGATCTTACCCAGCGATCCCAGGAAGAATTGCAAAAACATGGCCGCTAACAGGAACGGCACCGCGAGTCCGATGGTATAGGCGACCAATAAGCTCAGTTTGGCCGTGACCACGGTCATGCCCAGCACGCCGCTGAGGAACGGCCCGATGCACGGGCTCCACCCGAAGGCGAAGGCGGCCCCGATAAGCACCGCCCCGAAGACGCCCACCTTCTTCGTGTCCAGGTGAAAGCGTCGCTCCTGGAAGAGCATATTCAGGCGGAAGACCCCGAGCATGTGCAGCCCGAAGATCATGATGACCCCCGCGCCGATCCAGCTAAACGCCGTCTTCCACGCCTGCCCGGTGCTCGAAAACACCTCGACCAGCCCGCCCAACAGCAGCACCACCACCAGGCTGAACCCGAGCATAAAGCCCAGCGCACTGCCGAGGAGCCGCCAGCGCGCGGCGCGCACGGCCTCCTGGTCCTGCATCTCCTCGAACGTCATGCCGGAGATGAGCGAGAGATACACCGGCACAATCGGCAACACGCACGGGGAGAAGAAACTCATAATCCCCGCCGCAACCGCAACAATCAGTGCCACCAGGGCACTCCCCATATGACCCCCGTCCTCGGCGAGTCATGGAGCATCGCCGCAGTCACCTCGGTTGTTCCCGCCCCAGAGAGTCGGCAAACGCTCCGTGGCTATTGCATCAGTATATAGTTATAACTTCAAGTACCCACCATCGCGTGGAAAGAACGGTGGCATCGGTGCAATTCCGTGCGGATGGAGAGCCTGTCGTAGTATCGCGATATTGAGACATGGACCGATTGATGCTCTTTGATTCATGGGTATCGGTACGTTCTACGTGCTTGGCGATTGAAATCGCAGCTAGTTGGCCTCATCGGCCAGGCGTCCCCCTACGGGGACGCGGTGGCGGTGAAAAACGTCAACACCCTCTTCCGCATCCCCGTCCGCGGAGGCGGACGGCTGGCGCGGAGTCGCCGAAGAGCTGCGCCTTCAGTCGCCGCGAACCCGCGAACCATAGCAGCATTCAGGAATCAAAGAGCATAAATCGGTCAATTCATGCCCCCCTCACCCCATTCACCCATTCACCCATTCACCCCGTCACCCCCTCACCCATTCACCCATTCACGCATGTACGCCGCGGCGCACATCCCGCCTCTTGGCAGGGAGCCGCTTGGCTGGTAGACTGGTTACAGTATGGGACACGGGCAAGCGACAATTCAGACGCTCCTCGGGGGGTTGCTCAAAAACCGCCATCTGGTGGCCAGCATGCGTCAGGTCATGGTGATGACGCTGTGGGAACAGGTGGTGGGGGGCATCGTCGCGCAAAAGTCGTGGCCGGAGTCGGTGAAAGAGGGCGTGCTGACCGTGGGGGTGACCTCCCACGCGTGGGCGGAGGAGCTGCACCTGCTCAAGGGGCAGATCGTCACGCGCTACCGCCAGTTGCTGGGCCGCGCCGCGCTGAAGGACGTGACCTTCCGTGTCTCCCGCCGCAAGCACCACGACAGCCGCGCCGCCGACGCCCCGCTGGTGCTGCACCCCGCGCGTGAAGAGCGCCTGCCCGTGCAACCCGTGCCCGGCCACCTGCTCGACGGCGTCACCAACCCCGAGGTGCGCGACCTGCTCGGTCCCGTCTTCGCCCGCCTGCGCGCCGAGCGCGAGTGGAAAACCGCCCACGGCTGGGCGCGCTGCCCCGCCTGCTCCCACATCTACCACGGCTCCGCCTGCCCCCACTGCGCCGCCGCACCGCAACTGGCCTCGTCGTAAGAAAAAACCACAAAGGCACCCCTATTGCATCGGGGTATCCTTATCCGCCGTAGCTTTATGCGAAGGCGGATGTGGTTAACACTGTCCTCCCTCTACAACCGCTGCCTCTCCCCACGTCACACCGCTTCCTGCTATAATAATCCGGAACTTTTCGCGGAGGTAGCGGGTATGCGGACGATGGACGAAGTGGTGGCCGGCATTGCGGCGTGCGGCGTGGTGGCGGTGGTGCGCGCGGAGAGCGCCGACGAGGCGCTGGGCGCCGTGCGCGCGGTGCGCGCGGGCGGGGTGCAAGGCATCGAGGTGACCTTCACCGTGCCGAACGCGGAGCGCATCATCGCGCGGCTGGCCGAGGAACTGGGCGATGAGGTTTACCTGGGCGCGGGCACGGTGACCACCACCGCGCAGGCGCAACTCGCCATCGACGCCGGCGCGCAGTACCTGGTGAGCCCGGGCTTCGACCCCGAGGTGGTGGCCTACACCCTCGAGCGCGGGCGCCCCTTCTTCCCCGGCGTGCTCACCCCGAGCGAGATTCTGGCCGCCAAAAAGCTGAACGTGCAGGTCTTCAAAATCTTCCCCGCCTCCCGCCTGGGCGCCGCGTACCTGAAGGATCTGCAAGGCCCCTTCCCCGGCATCAAACTCCTCCCCACCGGCGGCATCGACGTGCACAACGCCGCCGACTACATCAAAGCCGGCGCGGTGGCGCTGGGCGTGGGCGGCAAACTGGTGGACAAGGCCGCCATCAAAGCCGGCAACTGGCCCGCCCTCACCGCCACCGCCCAGGAGCTGATGCGCGTGGTCGCGGAAGCGCGGGGGAAATAGTCCCGTCCTCCCCATATTGACACGCCCCCCGCATACTCCGTAAGCTGTGACCGTACATGGAGGAGTTCCCCATCAGCTCGCGGCCCGTTCCGCACCGCAGCATCTTTCGCGCGGTGGGCCTTACCTTTGCCGGGCAGGGGTCGCTGGTCGTGCTCAACGGCATGTCGGGCATCATCACGGCGCGTTTGCTGCATCCGGCGGGCAAGGGGCAGCTCGCCACCGCCCTCACAGCGGCGGGCATCCTGGGGCTGCTGGCGGAGCTGGGGCTGAAGACGGCCATCATCCGCGCCGTGGCCAGCGGCCGCGCGACGTGGAAGGAAGGCGTCGCCACCGCGCTGGCCATCTACGGCGTGCTTTGCGCCGTGCTGCTGCCCGTGGCCATGCTGGCGCTGCGGCACGTGCACGGGTGGTTCCTGACCGCCATTCCGCTGCCTATTCTCTATCTCGCCTTCGCCGGCGTGCCCTTCGGCCTGGTGCTCACCGCGTTGAACAGCGTGATGGCGGGGGCACAACGCCAGCCGGAGGTGAGCCTGACGCAGGTGCTGGTGCGGCTGGGCACGCTGGTGGGCTTCCTGGCGCTGCTCTGGGTGCCGTTTGCGGGGGTGAATGGCGCCGACATCGGCTGGCGGGTGTATGTCGCCGCGATCGCGCAGTTAATCGGGCTGGTGGTGGGCATCGTCGCCTCGCTGGTACTGCTGGCGCGGCTTCCCGGCGGCCCGACGCGCGTGCGCGTGGACCTGATCCCCGAGCTGCTGCGCTTCGGGCGGGTGATGTATGCCGCCAACCTGGCGCAGTCGCTGAACTACCGGCTCGATGCCCTGCTCGTCTTCACCTTCCTGGGCAAAACGCCGGCGGGCATCTACGCGGTGGCGGTGTCCATTGCCGAAATGCTGCTCTACCTGCCGGACAGCATGGCCCAGGTGCTGCTGCCCACGGTGAGCGGCGACAGCACCGGCGCCACCCCGCGCACGGCCCGGCTCGCGCGCATGAACGTCTTCGTCATCGCCATGGCAGGCGTCGCCATCGCCGTGGTGGGGTATCCTGTCATTCGGGGTCTGCTCGGGAGCGGCTTTGCGCCGGCGTATCCCGCGCTGCTGGTGCTCTTGCCGGGCATCCTCGCCATGGGGCAGGCGCGGCTGCTCGCCGCCGAGTTGACCGGGCGCGGTGCCCCGCGCTTCGTGGCGGCGTCCGCGTGGGTGGCGCTGATCGCCACCGTTGCGCTCGACCTGTGGCTCATCCCGCGCCCGGGCACCTGGCACTTCCTGCACATCCCCCAGCCGGGATGGGGTATACTCGGGGCGGCGACGGCCTCCACGGTGGCGTATACCATCGCCATGGGCGTGCTGCTTATCTTCTACCGCCGCCACACCGGCGTGCGTCTGCGCGACCTGTTCGTCGTGCGTCGCGGAGAACTGGCCGAATTCCGCCAACGTCTGCGCTTCGCGCTGCGCAAGGCACGGACGTAACGATTTTGGATTGAGGACGGGGCCGGTCTCCGGTTTGGCTCGAAGGCAGAGATTGCTGATTCGGTTGGGCACCGCATTCTGGGAGGACAATAACATGGATCAGTCGGAAAACGCACCAAACAATCAGCAATCCGCAATCCGCACTCCGCAATCGATCAAGGTCGCCACCATCGTAGGCGCGCGCCCGCAATTCATCAAGACGGCGGTCGTCTCGCACGCGCTGCGCGAGGCGGGGTTGCACGAGGTGCTCATCCACACAGGGCAGCATTACGACCCGTTGCTCTCCGATATCTTCTTCGCCGAGTTGGGCATCCCCGCGCCCGACCACGCGCTGCACGTGGGCTCCGCTGCGCACGGCGCGCAGACCGGGCGCATGTTGGAGGGGCTGGAGGCGGTCTTCCAGCAGGAACGCCCCGACTGGGTGCTTGTCTACGGCGACACCAACTCCACCCTGGCCGGCACGCTGGCGGCGGCGAAGCTGCACATACCCGTCGCACACGTGGAGGCGGGCATCCGCTCCGGCAACCGCCGCATGCCCGAGGAACTCAACCGCATCGCCACCGACCACCTGGCCGACCTGCTCTTCGCCCCTACCGACCTCGCCGTGGACAACCTGCGCCAGGAGGGCATCCCCGACGCGCGCGTGCGCCAGGTGGGCGACGTGACCTGCGACGCGGCGCTCTACTTCGCCCGGCGCGCCGCAGAGGGGGCGGATATTCTGCCCAAACTCGGCCTGACCCCCGGCGGTTACGCGCTCGCCACCGTGCACCGGCCCGAAAATACCGACGACCCTGCCGTACTGCGCGCCATCTTCGCCGCGCTGGACGCGGTGGCGGAAGATCTCCCTATCGTGCTGCCGCTGCACCCGCGTACGCGCGCCGCGCTGGTCGCCGCCGGCACGTCCATCGACGCGTACCCGCACCTGCGCGTGCTGGAGCCGCTGGGCTTCATGGACATCCTGCGCCTGGAGCAGGGGGCGCGGGTGCTGCTCACCGACTCCGGTGGCATGCAGAAGGAAGCCTTCTACTTCCACGTCCCCTGCGTGACGCTGCGCCCGGACACGGAATACCCGGAACTCGTCGCAGCGGGCTATCTGGCGCTGTGCGTGCCGCGCACCCCCGACGAGCTGCGCGCCGCCATCGACGGGATGCTCACCGCCTACCCGACCGAACGCGACTGGGCGCCCTTCGGCCACGGCGACGCCGCTCGCCACGTGGCACGCATCCTGGTGGAGGAGGGCCCGGCATGGCGCTGATCGTGCCCCAGCCAGCCCCGGACGCCCCGCCCACGCGGCGGGTGCTGCTGCTGAGCTACTTCTACCCGCCCCACGCCGCGGTCGGCGCCCACCGCGCGGAGGCGCTCGCCCGCTGGCTGCCCGACTTCGGCTGGACCCCCACCATCCTCACCGCCGACCGCCCCGGCACCGCGCCGGACGTGCTCACCACCCCCGACCTGGGGCCGGATCTGGCCGGCGGCGTGCCCGGCGGGACGGAAGGCGTGAAGTCACGTCTGCTGCGACCGCTGAAGCGGCTGGCGCGCTTCCTGCCACGCTGGCACGACGAATACGCGCGTTGGAGCTACGCCTCCGTGCCGCGCGCCATCGAGGAAGGCCGCGCGCGCGGCATCGACCTGGTGTGGGCGACGTGCAACCCCTTTTCCGCGACGCCGGCGGCGCTGCAGGTGGCGCGCGCGCTGGGCGTGCCGTGCGTGATCGACCTGCGCGACGCCCTCCCCGCCTACCTCACCCACACCGTGCCGGCACTGCACTGGTTTTACCGCGCCATCAGGCAGGCGGACGCCGTCACCGTCTCCGCGCCAGCCAATGTAACGCCCGCCCTCGCCGCCGCGCTGCCCGGCGCCCAGGCGGTGGTGCTCAGCGGCATGTGGAACCCCGACCCGGTGCCCGCGCAGCCGTCGTCACGCTTCACCATCCTCTACGCCGGCGCGCTCTACGGCGACACGCGCGACCTGACGCCCTTGCTGCGGGCGATGGGACGATTGGCAGACGAGGAGCCGGGCTTCCGCGACGTGGCGCGGGTGCAGATTATCGGTGGGGAGAGCGACGCGGCGACGCGCCTGCCCGGTTTTGCCGCGGTGGCCGGCCTGGTGGAGTTGCGCCCGCGCCTGCCGCACGCCGAAGTGGTGCCGCTGATGGCGCAGGCGGGGGCGCTCTGCATCGTCAAAGGCGCGGGCTTCGAGCACGCAGACGCGCTGCCCGCCAAATTCTTCGACTACCTGCCCTTCGCCGCGCCCATCGTCGCCTTCGGCGGCGTGCCGGGTATCCTGGCCGATCTGCTGACCTGGAGCCGTGCCGGGGCCTGGCTACCCGACGCCGGCGCGCTGGCGGACACCCTGCGCACCCACTTCCGCACCTGGCGCGAGGCCGGCGTCGTCGTGCGCCCGCGCACCCCCGACGCGCTGGCCTACCTCACCCAGCGCCGCATGGCCGCCGAATGCGCCGCCCTCTTCACCGCCGCCGTCGAGGGTCATCCCGCCGCCACACTCCCCGCTCCATGGACATAATCGTACTCGTAATCGACCCCCTGCCCCGAAGGGGCGTGCGATTATAGCCACGGGCGGAGCCCGTGGTATGCGGGACAGAAAACGTCCGAGCCCCGACGGGGCGACAGAACACGTGTCTGCCGCCCCGTCGGGGCTCGGTGTTTCCTCCGTACCCGACCACGGGCTGCGCCCGTGGCTAGCATCTGCGGCCCCTTCGGGGCAATAGTCGATTACGAGCACGATTACGAGCACGAGCACGATTCCGCGGGCTACCGCCCGGCCACCAACTTCCACTGCCCCCACATCCCCGGCGTGAGGCGCGCTTCGGTGGGGAGGTCGGCGGTTTGGCCGGCGGCTTTGTTATGCCAGTAGATGCGCTCGCCGGTGAGGCCGGGGTTGCCGCGCAGGATGCCGATGTCGGCGCGCAGCGTCTGCCCCGCCTGCGGCGCGAGCCCCAGCGCCGCCAACGGCACGGAGAGTTCCCACGTATACAGCTTCGCATTCGAGCGCGCGGCGGGCTGAGTGCCCGCCAATTCCACCTGCGCGCTGATCTCCTCCACCCGGTCGATCGTCGTCGTGCCCACGGGGGAATCGTACTTCACCGGCGCGTTGCTCGTCGGGTCGACGGCGCGGAAGAGCACCGCCAGCGGCTTCCCCTTCACCAGCGCCACCGTCAGGCGGATATCCCCCGGCACCGGGGTTTGCCGTTTCGCGTCGGCGGCGGGATTGGTGCCGATGTATAGGTCCAGCGCATCGCCGCCTTTGAAGATCGTCTGCGCCGAGTCCGGCCGGTTGTCCAGCGTCAGCGGGTAGGTGGTGCGGAACGCGGCATACAGCCGGTCGCCGGATATCCGCACGGACGCCTTCGTCTGCGCATCCACCGTCGCCCACGCCGCGCCTTTCCAGTCGGTCAGCACGCCGTCCACGACGGGCGCGTCGGTAGTCAAGGGCACGGTTAGCGTATCCTCCTCCGGCGTGCGGGGCCGCGCGGCCTCCTGGGCGAGGAAGTACGCCTGCGCCGCCGCCAGCAGCGCCGGGGTCACGGTCAGCTCGGTCGGCGGCAGGCGGCGGATGGTGTCCAACCCGTCCACGCGCACCAGGCTGGAGCGATTTTTGCCCGCCTGCAGGTAGATATTGCCGTCGGCGGTCTGCGCCATGGTGGGGAAGTAGCACTCCGCCAGCAGCGTGCAGTCGTTGAGGAGCATCCCGCGCTTGGCGGGGGTGGGCCAGTAGTGCGACGCCGCCACGCGCGTATCCTGGAAGAGCGTCGACACGAACAACCCGTCGGTGGTGAGCAGGAAAAGGTCGCCGTAGTCGCCGCTGATGCCCCACACCTCGGTGTCGGTGCCGCGCGGCGCCACGGCGGGCCCGAGCAGCGCCATGGTGTTGAGCAGTTGCCCCGGGTACTGCGGCTTCGGCGACAGCCCCTTACTGTGCCCGCTCGCCCACTGGCTGTGGTAGTACCATATCTTTTCGCCGTGGTGGAACCCCTCGATGGGGCCGCCGGTGAGCACGAACCAGTCGTCCTTGCCCAGCACTGCCTGCCGCGTGGGGATTTCCCCGATCGTCACGGGCGTTTTCAGCAAGTGCGTCACCTTCCCGGCGTCGTACAGCGGCACCCCGGCGGGGGTGAAGCCGGTCGGGGTGAGCAGGTCGCCGAAGTTACTCACCACGCTCAACCCCTGCCCGGCGGTCCAGGAGGGGAAGGGGTGACCCGTCACCGCGAAGGTCACCTCCTCCGGCTGCACCTGCTCGTCGCCGTTGGCGTCGCTCCAGGCGAACATCAGGTTCACGCGCACGCGCTTGCCATCCGGCCCGGGGGCATTGAAGAGAGGGATCTTCTTCACGGTGTTGTCTTTGGGGTCTTTGATCGTGATGTCGTTCTCCACCACGCCGTCGGGCAGGTGCGCCTTCATATACCCGCTCGGTACCACGGCGTCGTCGAGCACGCTCCACGAGCGGATGATGCCCACCGCCGCCACCAGCCGCGCCGCGCCCTGGTCGATCTTCCAGATGCCCGCGGTGGACGGGCCGTCGTTTTCGTTGTAGGCGTTCGTCATGTAGCGCCGGCCGTTGGCATAGACGGCGTAGTGCGGGGTCTGATTCACGCCGTCCTTGTTGAGAATCTGCAGCCGGCCCGTGTCGGGGCGAAAGAGCACCGCGGCCAAGTCGGAGGTGCCCTGCTCCCAGTCCACGTGGAACTCCAGGCTGCCCGAGGCGGGGGCAAAGTAGAAGCGCGACTTGTCCACCGGGTCCAGGATGCCGCCGCCGCCGTAGGGCGTGGGGCCGATGAAGGAGTTGCGCAGCTTGCCGTCCAGCGACCACACGCTGCAGCGCTTGGGCAGGTAGCTGCTTTCCGCCACCCACAGCTTGCCGTCCGCCGCGATGGTCAGCCCGTTCGGCTGCGTCATCAGGCGCGGGTTATACACCCCCACCTGCAGCGGCCCGGCGTCGCCGATGGCGCGCAGGAAGGCGCCCGTGGGCGAGAACACCTTTACCTGGTTGCTCGTCGCCCAGTCGCCCACGTACAGGTTGCCCTGGGCGTCGCGCGCCAGCTTGTGCGGGTCGAGCAGGCCGGTGACCAGCGTCTTTGCGCCCCCCAGCGTGCCGGTTTTCCAGTCCACGGTGAAGCTGTGTATCTCTTTACCGGTGACGGCATACAGCGTGCCCGCGGCATCGACGAGCACCCCGGCGGGGTCGGGCAATTCCGCGGTGCCGAGAATCTTCCCCTTGGCCCCCGTGACGTCGATGAAGAGCAGCTTACCCTCCGGCGGCAGGCTCGCGACGGCGACGCCGTTGTAGACGGCCACGCTGAGTCGGTAGGTATCCGCGCGGTTGTACGGCGTCGGGGTGGGATACGTCGCCAGCGTGACGCACTTGCCGTCGTTCATCAGCCCCAGCAGTTGCACCTTGCTCTGGTCGTAAAAGAGGGTGTAGGCATACGTCTCCGCGCGCGGGGTGGTCCCCGTATCGACGGCCAGCGCGTGCCCGCCCTGCCAGCCGGATGCCTTGGAGCCGTAGAGCTTCTTGCCCGTCAAATCCAGCCACGCGAGGGAGAAACCCGCCTCCGCCACCGGCGCGGCCATTAATATCTGCGGTGTGTCGCCGTAGGGCGATTTGGGCAGCGCCAGCACCGAGGTCTGCGGGGAATGGTCGGCCAGCCACGCGCCGTCGCCCTTTTCCGTCTCCCACGGCGGGGTGCCGGGGTTGTTCACCGTCAACTCGTAGACCAGATTCAGCGGCCCGTGCACCAGCCCGTGCACGCGGTAGGCCCCCGCGCTCACCAGCTTACCCTGCACCTCGTACGTCCACGTCGACGCGCCGCGCACGACGCCGCTCTCGTCCAGCCCGTCCCAGTAGACGGTATGCGCGCCCGCCGCGAAATACGTCTCGCCCAGCAGGTTGCGCACCCGATGTCCCGCCGCGTCGTCGATGACCAGCGTGACATACCCCGGCGTCGCCAGCGTGAAGCTGACCGGAATCGGCGGATGCCCCTCCGCCCACACCGCACCGCACAACACCGCCAACAGGAACAGGGTCAGCAACCGCATGAGAACAACCTCCCCGGATCGATAGCCTAACCTTCGTCCCGCGCGGGCAGAGTCCTGCCGACGGTGCTTTTTAGAGACGCTCCCTGTACGACAAGAACAGCGGAATGCTGGGGCACGGACATGTAATTAATCAATATAACAATAAAACAATATTGCTTATACTTGCAACGCTGGGATAGGAAAACCGGGGTACAGTCATATCACGCATCGTGCGAGCATCAGAAGAAGCATCTCAGCTACGACACGGCACCCGCATAGCGGCTCTCGCACCGGGAGTAGACAAGGAGAGCGTGACTATGACACATGCACGGAAGCGGGGAATCTTTTGGGGCGTACTGGGCGTTCTCACGGTACTGTGCCCCCTCTGCCTCTCCAATGTGCACCGCCTCGCGGCCCAGCCGAGTAGCGATATCAGTCCGCGCTGGCGGATCGCCAATGAACCCCCGGGAAATCCGCAGACGGCCACGGAAGCGCCGGCCAGCTTTAACCCCAACAATTACAACAATGGCCTGCTGTCCGACACGGATTTCCAGCAGGACAAGGTGTCATTCGAAACCGTCGAAACGGTGGCGGACGGCCTGGGGCCCACCTATAACGCCACGAGTTGCTGCGAGTGCCACGGCAACGTCATCACGGGCGGCGATAGTCAGGTTACCGAGGTGCGCTCGGTCCGGCTGACCGCGAAGGGGTACTTTGCCTCGCTGGGGGGTTCGATCATCCAGGCGCGCGCAACCTTTCCCGACATTGTCGAACATGTCGGCCCCACGGACACGATCCGCGCCCAACGGAAATCCACGCCGGTCTTGGGCGATGGCTTTGTCGAGTGCATCGCCAATAACACCTTGCTGGCATTGAGCCAGGCTCAACCCGCGGTCATGCGCGGCCTGCCCGCCATCGTGCCGGTGCTGGAAGCGGACATCACCCCGATGACGATGCAAAACTTCACCCTGAGTAACGCCGTGCGCATCGGGCGCTTCGGCTGGAAGTGCCAGCACGCCAGCCTGGTGTCCTTTGCCAGCGACGCCTACCTGAACGAGATGGGCATTACCAACCCCCTGTTTCCCACCGAAAACCTGTCCGATGGGCGGCTGGTGGACCATACCACCGCATACGATCCGGTGGCGGATCCCGAGGACAACGGCACTGATATCCAGGCCTTCGCGGCCTTCATGCGCGCGACCGACACGCCCGCGCGGGGTCCCATCACCAGCAGCGTGACGCGCGGGGAAACGCTCTTCACGCAGATCGGCTGCGCCGTCTGCCACACGCCCACCATCGTCACTGCCCCCGCCGGCACCCTGATCAACGCGGGCGCCTTCACCGTGCCGACCAGCCTGGGCAACAAGAACATCCACCCCTACAGCGACTTCCTGCTCCACGACATCGGCACCGGCGATGGCATCCCTATCCAGCCCACGCCCGACTTCACCTACACCGCCAACGTGATGCGCACCGCCCCCCTCTGGGGCCTGCGCACCCGCAACCGCCTCTTCCACGACGCCCAACCGCTCACCTTAACGGAAGCCATCCAACGCCACAAAGCCCAGGCCCTCGCCGTCGCCGCCAACTACAACCGCCTCACCGCCACCCAAAAACAATCCGTGCTGGACTTCCTGAACTCGCTATAGGATGCCGGAATTTATAGGAACCGTTCCGTAACGGTGACCTCAGCCCCGGGCTGAGGTCACCGCCCGGCTCGACCGCAGACAAGCGTAAGTGGACCAGCACTGTGTGGAAGCTCGACGGCAGTCGCGCGCCCGGCCGGAAATGATAGTGCCCAGATCCGACAACATGTTACCGCAGACTTCAGCCTCAGAAAAGATCAGCTGGCCAATTCTGGCCCAACAGTTTACGCGAGAAGGAGGACAAGGAATTCGTGCCGATCCTATAGAACTCTACCCAAACCGACAGGCCACGGCGACACCTGCCAGCAGATCAATGCACCAACAGGTCTATGCAGAGATAGACAACTAATTAAAACGCTATAATTGGTTGTCTTCCCCCAGATTACCTGTTCGAGCGACGTTGTATGCGCCTAAATGGTGCGGTATACCGATCTATTGGAAGGATGGTACCCATGAACGACATCATTTGTAAGCGTGTAGTAATCTTGTTCCTCTTGTTGTCTCCCATTTTTGCGGCGATGACCTGCGCACAAACGATCGCGTATAGCCTGGACTCACAAATATGGGGCATGGATATGCACACACGACATAAATTTCTGCTCATCAACCCCCCAGGTGTGCTCCGTGAATCGATTGGCGCTCCCGCATGGTTTCCTGACGGGAAAAAGATTGCCGCGGTGATTGATGGAGACATCTGGCTTGCCGATGTCCCGTCCAAACAAAGCCACATACTGGTTCGCGCTGACAATAAACCGTGTATTGGCATTCCTGCATGGTCAAAAGATGGGAAGTCGCTGTATGTTGGCCGATTAAAGAATATCGAAAGTGATGGCGATGGTGGGTTGTGGCAGTTTAATGTGCGGGATGGGAAATCTCATATCGTAATTCAACCAGAAGACGTGGATTTGCCTATACATAATTATCCACTGGTTTCTGCGGACGGTCATTATCTGATTTCGAGCGGAATGATAGACGGCGTCGCATCTTTTTACGCCATTGACTTTAAATCGAATACGCCGATAAAACTCCCGAATCAGCAAGTCTCTAACTTTGTCACATGCTATGCATTCGATAAATCCTGTAAAATGCTTATTCTCGGAGAATATGCTGGCGATGGCCTGATGGGGAAAGGGCCGGGTGGCGTATGGCGGTGGGACCTTACCACCAATAGATGCTCGCCATTGTCGTTAAAAGGCCAGTCAATAGAAGAAATGTCTATCAGCCCGAATGGAAAACACATGATAATACGTATTCAAAGTATCGTACGAGGAATAGAGAGACAATCGTCCTATCTCGCTACTACAACGGGAACGAAAGTGGCAAAGATCAAAGTGCCCGGCGATATGAGCCAAATTACCTGGTTGGATAACGACACCTTTGTCGCTGATAATGCACCCACAGGAGATCCAGATCACACGAATATCATTCGTTACAACACACGTACCGGCAAATCGCGTGTGCTGGTCAAAGGGGGGTATGGTGTCGCAGTCACCGGTGTCCGTGCGCATTGAAGGCTCATGGGGCATGTCACCACCTACAAACCAAACACAACCACTTATATATTCTTACCCCACAAATGCCACTTTTCCTCACCCCCGCATCGTTGACGCCGCCCGCCCCATCTGCTACGCTACCGGCATGGCGCTGACACTCCTGAACGGCATGGCTGACCCCGACTTCCCCACCGCCTTGCGCGTGCATCAGGCGTGGGGGCTGCCCGTGCTGGACTTGAAGGACGGCATCTTCGGCAAGTACATCCTCGACCTTACCGACGACGAGGCCGCGCGTGCCGCCGACCTGGCCGCCGCCCACGGACTGACCGTCTATTGCCTCTCCACCACCCTCTTCCACGCCGCGGTGGAGGAGGGCGAGGCGGCCTTCCGCGCGGCGGCGCTGGCACCGGTGGACCGCGCCATCGCCGTGGGGCGCGCGCTGCAACCGCGCCTGATTCGCCTGCTGGCGCCGCAGCTCCGCGCCCGCGCCGCGGTGGCCGACGGCGTATCCCACGTGCAGGCGCACCACCCCTGGCTGCTGCCCCTCTACCGCGAAGCCATCGACCGCCTGCAGGCCGCCGGCTTCCACGTGACCATCGAGAACGAGTGCGGCCAGTGCCTGCTGGGCTGCGCCGACGAAGCGCTGGCCTTTTTCGCCGCCCTCGACCGCCACAACGTGGGCTTCACCTGGGACATCCAGAACATGTGGGAGGTCGGCGCCGTGCCCACCCTCGACGCCTACACCGCCCTGCGCCCCCTGCTGGACTACGTGCACCTGAAGGGCGGGCAAAGCGACGGCGGCACCCGCCTGCGCTGGGCGAGCGCGCTGGAGGATGCCTCCTGGCCGGGGCTCGCCATCACCCGCCGCGTGGTGGCCGACGGCGTCAGCCCGGTGGTCTGCCTCAACCCCTCCCACGGCGCGCGCAAGCCGGGGTACGACTACGCCGACGTGACGACGCGCGACCTGGCCTTCCTGCGCCGCGAGATTCCGGAGATCGACCGATGAGCTACCAGCGCGACTTCCCCCGCCGCCTCAACGTGGCGCTGATCGGCGCGGGCTCCCACGCCTACCGCAACCTCCTCCCCGCGCTGACCTTCCTGCCCGTCACCCTGCGCGCGGTGTGCGACCTGGACGCCGCCCGTGCCGAGGCTACCGCCCGCCAGTATGGCGCCGTACCCTACACCGACACCCGCGAGCTGTACGCCCGCGAGCGGCTGGACGCCGTGCTGCTCTGCGTCGGCCCCGGGCAACACCCGGCGCTCGCGATGGACGCCTTCGCCGCCGGGCTGCACGTGTGGCTGGAGAAGCCGCCCGCCTTCCGCGCCGCCGAGGTGGCCGACATGCTGGCCGCACGCGGCGACCGGGTGGCGGTGGTGGGCTTCAAGAAGGCCTTCATGCCCGCCACCGACAAGGCGTTGGAGTTCGCGCGCGACTTCGGCCCGCTGCGCAGCCTGCTCGCCGTCTACCCGATGAGCATCCCGACGGACGGCGCCACGGTGCTGCGCGAGCAGCACTTCACCAACTGGCTGGGCAACGGCTGCCACCCGCTCTCCTTCCTCCTCGCCGTGGGCGGGCCCGTCGTGGCCGTCACCGTGCACCGCGGCGCGCGCGGGGGCGGCGCCTGCGTGCTGGAGCACCGCGACGGCGCCGTGAGCACCCTGCACCTGGCCGACGGCGGCAACGGCACGCAACCGCTGGAGCGCTACACCTTGTTCGGGGAAAACGCGCACCTGGAGATCGAGAACGCGGGCCGCGTCACCCTGCAGCGCGGCATCCCCTTCGACTACGGCGTCACCACCACCTACGCGCCCCCCGGCACCGACAGCGGCGCCGTGGTGTGGGAAGCGCAGAACATGCTCGGGACGCTGGAAAACATGGCCCTCTTCACGCAAGGCATGTACGCCGAACTGCGCCACTTCTGCGACAGCGTGCTGGAAGGCCGCCCCGCCACCCGCGGCACCCTGGAGTTCGCCCTACACGTCATGCACGTCTACGAAGCCGCGCTGCTGTCGGAGGGCGGGCGGGTGGAAGTCGACGAAACCACAGATTTCACAGATTTGCACAGAGTGTAGGGCCGGGTGGAAAGGCGACGATAGCGCTGGTTTGCTCTTGGTCACACGTAAGAAAACCGCAAAGGCGCAAAGGACGCAAAGGAGACCGCAAAGATATTTTTCGATTTCGCACCGAGAAGGTTGCATTCGGTCACGGCGAACTGCCCAGACCCTACCCTCTTCTCTTTGCACGTCCTTTGTGTCCTTTGCGTCTTTGCGGTTTTCTTGCGGAAATTTTGGGCACGAAGCGCCCATGGATGGCTGTGTGGAACAGGGCGCGAGCCCGGCTCGACCATACCAGCCGCCTGAATCCTGAATCTCGAAGGAGCAACCATGCCTGCCAAAGTGATGACGCCCGAGGCGTATGCCGTTGACGTGACCCCGTGGGGGTCGCTGACCTGGTTCGTGAGCAAGGCGCTGGGGAATTCGGACACCCTGACCGTGGGGCGCTGCCTCATCCACCCGGGGTGCGCCAACCCGGTGCATGTGCACCCCAACTGCGACGAAGTGCTGCACGTGCTGCAGGGGCGCGTCCGTCACAGCATGGGCGACGCCCACGCGGTGGAGATGGCCGTCGGCGACACGATCTCGGTGCCGATGGGGTTGGCGCACAACGCGACGAACATCGGCGACGAGGACGCGATCTGCCTCATCTCCTTCTCCTCGGCGGAGCGCAAAACGCTCAATGAGTAGGACGGGTTACCTCGCCGAGATTCGGGAGATAGTCGGCCACTATCCGCTGATCGGCATCGGTGCCACGGTGGTCGTCACCGACGACGCCGGGGCGGTGCTGCTGCAGTTGCGCTCCGACTTCGGCACCTGGGGCCTGCCCGGCGGCGCGATGGAGCCCGGCGAAACGCTGGAGGAAACCGCCCGCCGCGAGCTGTACGAGGAGACGGGCCTGCACGCCGGCCCGTTGCGCCTGCTCGGGGTGCTCTCCGGCCCGGAGTACTTCATCACCTACCCCAACGGCGACCAACTGCACTCGGTGTTCGTGCTCTACCACGCGGAGACGGTCACTGGCGCGTTGCAGATGACCGACGGCGAAAGCCTCGCCCTCGCCTACTACCCGCTGGACGCGCTCCCCCCGCTGGACCCGCGCGTGGTACCGCTGGTGGCGTTCCTCAAAGAGCACCTGCAAGCCCACCACGTGTAAAAGAAATGACCATTTCTTTACATGACGACCGTCTCATGTTAAAAAATCCCCGTTTCTTTAACATGAGGCCCGTCTCCACCCTTCACCTTGTCACGCCGCGCGTCTGCCTGTATGATACGTTGACGCTAGTTATCGCCGGGAAAGGATTACCGTGAGCGAGTTGACGGAGCACGCCCCCCCCGAGACAAAGCCACACATGTCGTCGTGGCGGCAAATGGCGCTCAGCCTGTATTGGTTCGCCGTGCAGGCGCAGTGGGCCACCATCCTCATCATCCTGCTGCCCGCGCAGGCGGCGAAGATCGGCGGCGAGGCCAACAAGGGCGGCACGCTGGGGATCATCCTTCTCGTCGGCGCCCTCGTCTCCATGGTCGCCGCACCCTTTGTCGGTGCGTGGAGCGACCGCGTGCGCACCCGCTGGGGACGCCGCAAACCCTTCATCGTGTGGGGTACGCTGGGCAACATCATCGGGCTGCTGGTGCTGGCGCGCATCCCCGCGGTGCCCGGCGCACTGCTGCCCTTCATCCTCGCCTTTGCATGGCTCGAACTGTTGAGCAACCTGGCCGCCGCGCCGTATTCCGCCCTCATCCCCGACGTGGTGCCCGTCGCGCAGCGCGGCGCGGCGAGCGGGTGGATGGGGTTGATGATGATGCTCGGGAACCTGGCGGGCATCGCCTGCGGGTTGTTCGCCAAGCAACTCGGCGGCGACCAGGGGGCCTATATCCTCCTCGCCGTGCTGCTGCTGCTGGGCATGTTGAGCACCGTCTTCTTCGTGCAGGAACCGGAGCCCCCCGCGGTGCCGCCCTTCTCGCTGCGCGAGTTCGGGCGCGGGATGCTGGAGCCCTTCGCCGCCTTCGACTTCCGCTGGGTCTTCCTCACCCGCTTCCTGGTGATGCTCGGGACCTTCACCGTGCAGGAATTACTGCAATACTACATGCGCGACATCATCGCCGGGGGCAAGGAAGTCTTCACTTACCTGCACAGCTTCCTTGGCCAGCCGGTGATCGATGCCAAGGGTGCCGCCGCCGTCTTCTCGCTCATGCTCCTCCTCGGCGCGGTGCTCAGCACCTTCTTCGCCGGCTCGCTCTCCGACCGCTACGGGCGCAAGCTGATGGTGTACCTCAGCGGCGCGATGCAGGGCGGGGCGACGATCATCCTGCTCTTCATCGGGCAGTACCAGCTCGCGCTGCTGCTCGGGTTGCTCTTCGGCATCGGCTACGGCGCGTATCAAGCGGTGGACTGGGCGCTGGTCACCGACGTGTTGCCCCATGCCGAGGACAACGCCAAGGACATGGGAGTATGGCACATCGCCGTCACCCTGCCGCAGGTCATCGCCACGCCCATCGCCGGACTGCTGCTCGACAAGGGGCAGCACTTCGGGCAGGCGCACGGCGCGCCCAACCTGGGCTACACGGTGGTCTTTGTCATCGCCTTCGTCTATTTCCTCCTCGGCACCGTGCTGGTGCGGAAAATTAAAGGGGCACGCTGACCATGCTGAAGTGGTTCTTCCGCATCTTCGCGTCATGGGCGCTGCGACGCCGGTACCGTATAGAGATCACCGGCCTGGAGGAGATCCGCGCGCACGGCACGCGCGGGGTGATCTTCCTGCCCTGCCATCCCGCCTTCATCGACCCGGTGATCGTCTTCACCACGCTGATGAAGGACTTCATGCCGCACACCATCGCGGATTCCAACGCGGTGGCGGCGCCGGGCATCAAGCAGCTCACCGCGCATTTCGGCGTGCGCACCATCCCCTCGGTGGCACGCTACGGCGAGGCCGCGCGCGCGGAAGTGCAGCGCGTGCTGGAATCCGTCGGCCAGGAGCTGGAAGCGGGCGAGAACGTGCTGCTCTACCCCAGCGGGCGCCTGATGAGTTCGAACCAGGAAGCCGTGGGCGCCAACAGCGCGGTGGAGACGATCCTGCGCCACGCCCCCCACGCCCGCGTGGTGCTGCTGCGCACGCGCGGCCTGTGGGGCAGCAGCTTCAGCACCGCGCCCTACAACGGGCTGGAGCCCAGCCTGCCCGGGCAACTGCTGCGCGGCGTCGGCGTGGTGCTCGCCAACCTTTTCGCCTTCACCCCCCGGCGCCGCGTGACGCTGGAGTTCGCCGAACCCGCCGACCTGCCGCGCGACGCCGACCGGGCGACGATGAACCGCTATATTGAAGCGTTCTACAACGTCGAACCGCTGCCGCGCAACACCTACGTGCCATATTACTGGTGGCAGGGATCGACTCCACAGGAGCGCCCCGAGCCGCAGCGCGGCATCGCCGCCGGCGACCTGTCGGTGGTGCCGTCCGCCACACGGACCATCGTCACCGAGTACCTGCGGAAGGCGAGCGGGCTGACGGTCATCCGCGACGACGCGGAGCTGGCGCGTGACCTGAACCTGGACAGCCTGGCGCGCGCGGAATTGCTCGTCTGGCTGGAGGGCGAGTTCGGCTCCGCCCCGGCAAACACCGACGCGCTGCGCTCGGTGGCCGACGTGCTGCTGGCCGCCAGCGGCGAAGCGGTGGGCGGCGGCGACGATTTCGTGCGCATCACCCCGCCGGAGAAGTTCTTCGCCGGCACCTCCGCGCGCCGTGTGCAGGTGCCCGACGCCGCCACGGTGACGGAAGCCTTCCTGCGCCAGGCCGCCGCGCACCCGGATCAGCCCATCATAGCTGATCAGAGCAGCGGCGTGAAGACGTACCGCGACCTGATCACCGGCATCTTCGCGCTCCTCCCCGCGGTGCGCGCGCTGCCCGGCGACGCGGTGGGCATCATGCTCCCCGCCTCGGTGGCGGCGAACCTGGTCTACCTCACCGGGCTCTTTGCCGGCAAAACGCCGGTGATGATCAACTGGACGGTGGGGGCGCGCACCCTGCAGCACACGCTGACGCAGACGGGCACGCAGCGCATCCTCACCGCGCAGGCGCTGCTGGCGAAACTGGGCACGCAGGGGATCGACCTCGGCCCGCTGCAGGACGCCTTTGTGCCGTTGGAGACGCTGGCGGCGGGGCTCTCGACGGGCACCAAGCTGCGCGCGGCGCTGGCCGCACGGCTGAGCTGGGGCGCGCTGTGGCGCGCGCCGGTGGGACCGACGGCCGCCATCCTCTCCACCAGCGGTTCGGAAAGCCTGCCCAAGGCGGTGCCGCTCACCCACGCCAACGTGCTCACGAACCTGCGCGACGTGCTCTCCCGCATCGAGTTGACGGATAACGACCGCCTGCTCGGGATGCTGCCGCCCTTCCACTCCTTCGGCCTCACCGCCAACATGCTCTTCGCGCTCTGCGCCGGCATGCGCACGGCCTATCATACCAACCCCACCGAGGGCGCGCTGCTGGCGCGGCTCATTGCCGCCTACCGTGTCACGTTGCTCCTCGGCACGCCCACCTTCCTGTACGGCATCCTGCGCGCCGCCACGCCGGAGCAGCTCGCCACGCTGCGCCTGGCCGTCACCGGCGCCGAGGAGTGCCCGCCGCGCGTTTATGCCACCCTCGCCGAGTGCGCCCCGCAGGCGGCCGTGCTCGAAGGCTACGGCATCACCGAAGGCTCACCCATTGTGGCACTGAACGATTACGACCACCCGAAGCCCGGCACCATCGGTCGCGTGCTGCCCTCGCTGCAATACGCCATCGTGGACGTGGAGACGAACGCCGCCACCGCGCCGGGCGCCCAGGGCATGTTGCTGCTGCGCGGCCCGAGCATTTTCGGCGGTTACCTGGGCGACGCGCCGTCGCCCTTTGTGGAGTATCAGGGCGCGCAATGGTACCGCACCGGCGACCTGGTAACGGAGGACGCCGACGGCATCCTCACCTTCCGCGGCCGGCTGAAGCGCTTCGTGAAGATCGGCGGCGAGATGATCTCCCTGCCTGCCATCGAGGCGGTGCTGCAGACGCTGGCCGCCCCCGCCACCGAGGAGGAAGGCCCTTCCATCGCCGTGGTGGCCACCGAGAACGCCGAACGCCCCGAGCTGGTGCTCTTCACCACCCGCCCCATCACCCGCGACGCCGCCAACGCCCACCTGCGCGACGCCGGCCTCAGCGGCCTCTCCAACCTCCGCCGCGTCATCCCGGTAGAGACCATCCCCGTCCTCGGCACGGGGAAGACGGATTACCGGGCGCTGCAGGGGCGGCTGGCGACGGAAGTGTCTGAGGGATAATCCTTTGGGAGGGCGAGCGTACCCGCGAGCCACGAGAACAGCGCCGACGGCGAGGTTAGGGCTCGTAGTAACGTCGCAGCGCAGCAAGGCGCGTCTATCACATCGAAGATGTGAGGGGGCAACGGCCCTTGCTGCGCTGCGAGCCTACTACGAGCCCGATAACTACGACGCTTATCTGTGCGGCTCGCGGGTACGCTCGCCCTCCCAAACGGGGTATACTACACAGCGCATGAAGGACTACCACATCAACATCTTCTATAGCGAGGCGGATGGCGGGTATATCGCGGATATTCCCGATCTGACCTATTGCTCGGCGTTCGGCCACACACCGGCGGAAGCGCTGGCGGAGGTCGAGCGCGCCAAGGCCGCCTGGCTGGAAGCCGCGCGCGAGGCCGGCAAGCCCATCCCGCCGCCGCAGTACCGCCCGGCGATCTATCAGGCGGCAGGCTAACCGGCAGGCGCGGGCTTGCCATCACTTTCCCCGCAGTCAACCCTTTTATTGCCCCACCCCGTGCCACGCCGCGCGAAAAGCTGTATAATAGGGCTGGCTATGACACCTCTATCCCCGGCACGCATTGCCCTGATCACCGGCGCGGGGCGCGGCATCGGTCGCGCCATTGCGCGGGCACTGGCACAGCAAGGTTACCACCTGGCCCTCTCCGCCCGCCGTCGCGCGGGGCTGGAGGAGACCGCCGCGCTGGTGCACGACGCCGGCGGCACCACCGACCTTTTCCCCGCCGACCTGTGCGAGCCCGACGCCGCCGCCCGACTGATCGGCGACGTGGTGGCCACGTGCGGCGGGCTGGACGTGCTGGTGAACAACGCCGGGCAACTGCTGGTGAAACCCTTCGCCGAGACCACCCTCGAAGAGTTCGACCGCCTGCTCGCCGTCAACCTGCGCGCCCCTTTCGCCCTTACGAAAACGGCGCTGCCCCACCTTGCGGAGCGCCATGGGGCGGTGATCAACATCGCCAGTAGCGCGGGCAAGCGGTACTACGCCAACCAGTCCGCCTACTGCGCCACCAAGCACGGTCTGCTCGGGCTGAACAAGGTGCTCGCCAAAGAGTTGCGCGCCCATGGCGTGCGCGTGCATGCCGTCTGCCCCGGCGGCGTCTACACCGAGATGACGACCCAGCATCAGGCGAACTGGCGCGAAGAAGACCTGATGAGCCCGCACGACGTGGCCGCAGCCGTCGTCTACCTCCTCGCCCTCTCCCCCCGCGCCACCGTCGATGAGTTGCCCATGCGCCGCGTGCCGGCAGAACCGGTTTGGGGATAATTTTTTTCACCGCAAAGACGCAAAGAACGCGAAGGAGGCACAAAGAAAGATTTTCAAAGGGATAAATGCTGCATGAGCGTTGGCCAAGCGCCCTGTTTCTAAGCATGCAAGCACCTCCTTATTTCTTCTCTTCGCGCAATCTTTGCGTCCTTTGCGCCTTTGCGGTTAACTCCGTACCTTATGAGTGAGGAACCAACTATGACCGACTTATTGTCCCGCTATCGCGCGGCTGAATACGCGCTGCCGACTGAGCAGCGCACGTGGTTTTTGTACGGCGCCGGGATGGAGAACCTGGGTAAGAACGGCCAACCCGTGCCGGACACGGTGCCGTCGCCCAGTGCCGATGAGCTGCTGGTGCGCTGCGATGCCACCGGGCTGTGCTTCTCGGACATCAAAATCCTCAACCAGGGTGGCGAGCACGTGCGCATCAAGCCGCGCGACCTGTCCGTCAACCCCGTCGTGATGGGCCACGAGTCGGTGGTCACCGTGGTGGCGGTGGGCGAGAACCTGCGCGGCAAATTCGCCGTCGGCGAGCGCTACATCGTGCAGGCGGACATCTACGTCAACGGCAAAACCTTCGCCTACGGCTACGTGCTCACCGGCGCGCTGACCCAGTACGAGACGATGGGCTGGCAGGTGCTCGACGGTGACGACGGGTGCTACCTGATCCCCGTGAAGCCCTCCACCGGTTATGCCGAGGCCGCCCTCACCGAGCCGTGGGCGTGCGTGGTGCACAGCTATGTGCTCGAGTACCGCCAGCACGTGAAGCCGGGCGGCGTCACGCTGATGATCGGCGGCACCGGCGCGGAGAAGCTCACGCTGGGCGCCACCTTCACCGGCCATAAGCCCGCGCGCATCGTGGCGGCGAAACTGCCCGCCGATCTGCTCGCCGCCGTGCAGGCGGTCGGCGCCGAGGTGATCGAGGTCGCGTGCGGCGACGGCTGCCCCGGCGTGGATGCCCTGGTGGCGCTGCACACCGACGGCGCGGGCTTCGACGATATCATCGTGTGCGGCCAGGTGGGCGACGACTGCCTGGAGAAGTTGGCGGGCAAGCTGGCGCGCGCCGGCGTGCTCAACATCGTGTGCGACCAGCCCACCGGACGCGCCTTCGGCGTCGACGTGGGGCGCGTGCATTACGAGGACTGGTACTACTGCGGCAACCCCGGGCCGGACATCAGCGCCTCCTACGGCGTGCACCGCGTGCCGACGCAGCTCAAGCCCGGCGGCAGCGCGTGGTTCCTCGGCGCCGGCGGCCCGATGGGGCAGATGCACGTGCAGCGCGCCTGCGAGATGCCCAACGGCCCCAGCGTCATCGTGGCCTCCGACATCGATCCCGATCGCCTGCAGGAGCTGCGCGACCGCTTCATCCCCGCCGCGCAGGCCCACGGACGCACGCTGGTGGTGCTCAACCCGAAGGAATACACCCCCGAAGAGTTCGACCGCAAGCTGTGCGAGTACTCCTCCGGCTGCGGCTTCGACGATGTGGTGGCGCTGGTGCCCGTGCCCGTGCTCATCGAGCAGGCGGCGGCCCACGTGGGCTACGGCGGGCTGCTCAACGTTTTCGCCGGCGTCGCCCGCGGCACGCTCTGCCAGTTCAAGCTGGAAGACATCTACCAGCGCAACATCCGCTGGGTCGGCTCCTCCGGCTCGAAGATCAGCGACATGCGCGAGACGCTGCGCCTGGCCGAGAGCGGCGAGCTGCTCACCGGCAACGCCGTGGCGGCCATCGGCGGCCTCAACGCCGTCTACCACGGCCTCGAACTGGTCAAAGGCCAGGCGGTGCCGGGCAAGATCGTCATCTATCAGCAGATCGAAGACCTGCCCATCACCCGCCTCACCGAGTTGAAGGACACCCTGCCCACCGTCGCCGCCAAGCTGCGCGACGGCAAGTACTGGACCCGCGAAGCCGAAGACGAGCTGCTGCGCCTGAAGCTGCACCTGCCCGCCGCGGTGGAAGCGTAAAGAAAGAACGAAACCACAGATTACACAGATTTTCACAGATAAGTTGCTCCGCACTGGTCGAGCCAAGCGGAACAATAGGGAGATCAGCCCGTGAAATCCTTCACTCGGCATCGGTAGATCCCCTAAAAATCAGTGAAAATCTGTGAAATCTGTGGTTTCACCAACGTAAAGGACAACCCATGAACACATTGCAAGGCAAAATTGCCATCGTCACCGGCGCCGGGCAGGGACTCGGCGAAGCCATTGCGCGGCGGTTGGCGGCGGAGGGCTGCATCGTCGGCGTGGCCGACATGAACGGTCCGGCGGCGGAAGCCGTGGCGGCGTCGCTGCCCGGCGGTATGGCCTTTCCCGTGGACGTGACCAACGAGGCGCAGGTGGCGGCGATGGTCGAGGCCGTAGTGGCGAAGCACGGGCGGTTGGACATCATGGTGCCCAACGCCGGCATCCTCATCGCCGAGGGCATCGAGGACGCCGACGTGGCCAAGTGGCGCAAGGTGATCGACGTCAACCTGATCGGCAACATGATCTGCTGCAAGCACGCCGCGCGCGCCTTCATCGCGCAAAAGAGCGGCGCCATCGTGGCGATCAACTCGAAGTCCGGCAAAAAGGGCTCCTTCCGCAACAGCGCCTATGCCGCCTCCAAATTCGGCGCCATCGGCCTCATCCAGTCCGTCGCCCTCGAACTCGCCCCCTACGGTGCCCGCGCCAACGCCATCTGCCCCGGCAACCTGCTCGACGGCACGCTGTGGCAGAACAGCCTCTTCGAACAGTACGCCAAAAACCGCGGCATGTCGGTGGAGGACGTGAAGAAGCACTACGAAGGCCAGGTGCCCCTGGGCCGCGGCTGCCAGTACGACGACGTCTGCAACACCGTCGTCTTCCTCGCCAGCGACGCCAGCAGCTACCTCACCGGGCAAGCGCTGAACGTCGACGGCGGGCAGACGATGAGCCCGTAGGGAAGTATTCCCCTTGCCCCGAAGGGGCGCGCGATGCTAGCCACGAGCGGGAGCCCGTGGTCCGACGGCCCGTAAATTCCGAGCCCCGACGGGGCGACAGACGATGTATCTGCCGCCCCGTTGGGGGCTCGATTTTCTACGCTACCGGGACCACGGGCTCACGCCCGTGGCTCGCGGGGACGCTCGCCCTCCCAAAGGAGAACTACTCTCCCGCCAGCGCCACTGCCAGCACTTGCGGCATGCGTTCGACGAAGTGGAAGGTGAGGGCGGCTTTCACGTGGGCGGGCAGCTCCTCCAGGTCTTTGCGGTTCTCCTCGGGGAGAATGATGTCGGTGATGCCGGCGCGGTGGGCACCGAGCATCTTCTCCTTGATGCCGCCGACGGGGAGGACGTGGCCGCGCAAGGTGATTTCGCCGGTCATCGCCACGGTGCGGCGCACGGGGCGCTTGGACAGCGCGGAGATGAGCGCGGTGGCGAGGGTGATGCCCGCGCTGGGGCCGTCCTTGGGGGTTTGCCCGTCGGGCACGTGGATGTGGATGTCCGTCTCGGGGAAGAGGGTCACGTCGATACCCAGCTCCTCGGCGTGGCTGCGCGCGTAGCTCAACGCCGCCTTCGCCGACTCCTGCATCACGTCGCCGAGTTGGCCGGTGAGCTGCAGCACCCCTTTGCCCTTCATCAGGCTCACTTCCACCGCCAGGATGTCCCCGCCGACGGGGGTCCAGCCGAGACCCGTCGCCGTGCCGATCTCGTCTATCGCGCCGGCCATGCCGAAGCGGTAGCGCACCGCGCCCAGGAAGTCGGGCACGTTCGTTTCGCGCACAGCGAAGCGCTTGCGCGTGCCGGCGGCCACCTGGCGCGCCGCCTTGCGGCAGATGGTGGCGATTTCGCGCTCCAGGTTGCGCACGCCCGCCTCGCGCGTGTAGTGGCGGATGAGTTCCACCAGCGCGTCGTCCGCGAAGCGCAACTGCGCCGGGGTCAGCCCGTGTTCCTTGCACTGTTTCGGCGCCAGGAACATGTTGGCGATCTTCAGCTTGTCAAACTCGGTGTAGCCGGGGAACTCGATGACCTCCATGCGGTCGCGCAGGGCGTGCGGGATCGGGTCGAGCAGGTTGGCGGTAGTGATGAACATCACCTCCGACAGGTCCAGCGGCACCTCCAGGTAGTGGTCGGAGAAGGAGTAGTTCTGCTCCGGGTCGAGCACTTCCAGCAGCGCCGACGACGGGTCGCCGCGGAAATCCTGGCCGATTTTGTCGATCTCGTCCATCATGAAGACGGGGTTCTTTTTGCCCGCCGTCTTCATCCCCTGCACGATGCGCCCGGGCAGCGCGCCCACGTAGGTGCGCCGGTGGCCGCGAATCTCCCCCTCGTCGCGCACGCCACCCAGCGAGATGCGCACGAATTCCCGCCCCAGCGCGCGCGCGATGGAGCGCCCGATGGAGGTTTTGCCCACGCCCGGAGGACCCACGAAGCAGAGGATCGGCCCCTTCATGCTGGGGTTCAACCGGCGCACCGCCAGGTATTCCAGGATGCGTTCCTTGATCTTCGGCAGGCCCCAGTGGTCCGCGTGCAGCACCGCCTCGGCGGCGTTCAGGTCCAGCCGGTCGTCGCTGCGGCGGTTCCACGGCATGGCGAGCAGCCAGTCGAGGTAGGTGCGCGTGACGGTGACTTCCGGCGAGGCGGCGGGCATGTGCTGCAGCCGCGCTAGCTCCTTGCGCGCCTTGTCCAGCACCACCTCGGGCATCCCGGCATGGTCGATCAGCGTGCGCAACTCGTCCGCATCCGACACGTGCGCGTCGTGCTCGCCCAGCTCCTCCTGAATCGCCTTGATACGCTCGCGCAGGTAATATTCCTTTTGCGACTCCTCCAGTACCGACTTCACCTTGGCGTGGATGCGCTGCTCCATCTCCAGAATCTCCACCTCGGCGAGCAGGTAGCGCGTGAGCAGCTCTAGGCGGGCGAGCACGGGCAATGTCTCCAGCAGCGCCTGCTTCTTCGGCAGCCCGAAGGGCATGTAAGAGGTGATGAGGTCGGCCAGCCGGCCCGGCTCGTCCACGTGGCGCACACTGTCCAGCGTCTCCACCGGGATGCGGTTGCCCAGGTGCACGCAGCGCTCGAAAAGGCCGATGATGCCGCGCATAAAGGCGGTGGCCTCCACGCTGTCCGTTTCTTCCTCCGGCAGCACGTCCACCGCGGCGGTGAAGTGCTCGTCGTCGGGCAGATAGCCGTTGATGCGTACGCGCGCCACGCCCTCGACGGTGATGCGCACGGTGTCGTCGGGCAGGCGCAGCAACTGCAGGCACTCCGCCACCGTGCCCATCGGATACAGATCCTCGGGGGTGGGCTCCTCGGTCGTCGGATCGCGCTGCGCCACCAGCAGGATGAAACGGTCCTGCCGCATGGCGGTGTCCAGCGCCGCGCGCGAGCGCGGCCGCCCCACCACCAGGGGTTGAATCACAAAGGGGTAGACCACCATGTCGCGCATCGGCAACACGGGCAGCACCGGGGGAATCCGCCCCACCCGCTCGTCACCGATCGCCAGACTCATCACTTCGTCCATTTCCACACCACCTGACAATGTCTTTCGGGTACGGGACGCTGGATTCCTGCCGGGCGGTCGGGTTGGCAGGAGGGAAATGGGATTTGGAGGTTATGAGGTTGTGGCCGGATGAGCCGGTGGAATATATTTTCACCGAGATGAAGGGGATGGAAGCGATGTTGCAGATGACGGATGTGAAGGCCGAGTGCGGATGGCATGTATCGAGAGTGCTCGATCTTAGGAAGCGCGAGGGATGTGTTTTCATCTTTATGGAAACCCTGTATTATACCAACCGGAGAGATGGCCATGAAGATTCCCGCGAACAATGATTTTGCTGGGGGCTATTACCTGGTTCAGGAACATAATATTGTACCAGCCGGGCTTGCCGCACCGTTAGTGACTGTGAGTTCCTGTCACTGTCAGATATACCCCGGTGAATGGGCACTCCCCTGGGTCAATGACACGCGGAAACGTGCACTGGAACAAGCCGTGCTGGAATTATCGGAAGTGGACATGCACGCCATGAGTCAGTGGGTCGATCACCAAATGACGATGGGGGAATTCTGGTGGCCAAATGTCTTTGCGAATACCACAACAGCACGTGAATTTCACCATCGATACCTGGGAGCTCTTCCCCGACAATCGATTCACCTCATTGGCAGCGGCCTATCCGAACCGTATCTCACAAGGTACCTCTCGCTGAATACACCGGAAGAAGGACTCGGTGAGTGCGGTGTATATCACAATTTACTAAGACGGTTGCCCATGCAACCGGACGGCCGTTTCCTGGGCTTCGACATTCTTCGTGTTGAGCAGTGGGGGATATTTGAATCATTTATCTGTGGGAAATTATTAGTAAAATTTCGCGAACTCCTTGGCATCACTTTGAATGAAAGTAATCTGATCACACATTGGGAAGACGCCGTTCGTGCTGCGGCATATGCGGAAGGTGATGGATATGACGAACCGGGTTTCTGGTTCCCCTGGCGTGTGATGGAATATCCGTTGATAGGTGAGGCAATACAGGTGTAGCCGAATCTCACAATCGATAGAGGTGTCGAGATATTGCCAGTACCATGTGGAAGTGTTGGAGTCGGGGGCGGATTCCGGATGTGCATTGTACCTTTACAGGGATGAAAAGGATAGATGGGATTCTGGGGTTATGTACGATGCCATCCGTGGTCGGCCTTGCAATCTGCCATCCCCATAAATCCCTCCCATCCCCTTCATCCCTGTGAATTATCACCCCACAGGGTCATCCGACCTTACACTACCACGTCCAGCGAAATATCCAGCGCGGAGACGGAGTGCGTCAGCGCGCCGCTGGAGATAAGGTCGACGCCGCAGTCGGCGATGGCGCGGACGCGCTCCAACGTGACGTTGCCGGAGGCTTCCGTGAGCGCGCGGCCCGCGATAAAGGCCACCGCGGCGCGCATGGCGTCGAGGGACATGTTGTCGAGGAGGAGGATGTCCGCCCCGGCGGCCACGGCTTCCTCCACCATCGCCTGGTTCTCCACTTCGACCTCGATGCGCAGCGTGTGCGGGGCGCCGGCGCGCGCGGCGCGGATGGCCGCCGCCACCCCGCCCACCGCGGCGATGTGGTTGTCCTTGATGAGCACGCCGTCGGAGAGGTTGAACCGGTGGTTACACCCGCCGCCCACGCGCACCGCGTATTTATCGAGCACGCGGTGCCCGGGCAGCGTTTTGCGCGTGTCTACAATGCGCGCCCGCGTGCCCGCCACCGCCCGCACGTAGCGCGCGGTGACCGAGGCGATGCCGCACAGCCGTTGCAGGAAGTTGAGGGCGGTGCGCTCGGCGGTGAGCAGGCTGCGCGCCGGGCCGGTGATCTCCGCCAGCAGCACGCCGGGGGTCAGCGCGGCCCCTTCGGGCTGCAGCGGGGTAAAGAGGAGCGCCGGGTCGACGGTGGCCAGCACCTGCGCGGCGATGGGCAGGCCGGCCAGCACCCCTATCGCCTTCGCCTGCAGCACCCCACGCGCCGGGGTGTCCGCGGGGATGGTGGCGCACGAGGTGATGTCCCCCGTGCCCAAATCTTCCGCCAGTGCCAGTTCGATGAGTGTCTGCGCGGCGCGGTGCAGGGCGATATCGGCGATCAGCATCGTTATTCTTCTCCCGTGAACCCGTCCAACACGGGCGCGGTGTTTTCGATGAAGGTGGCCAGGTCGGGCAGCGTGTCCAGGCTGGCAAGGCCGAAGAGGGCGAGGAATTTGTCGGTGGTGCCGTAGAGCATGGGCCGCCCCGCGGCTTCCTTGTGCCCGCGTTCCACGATCAGCCCGTGCTCCTGCAGCGTGGCGACCACGCGGTCGGAGTTCACCCCGCGCAGCGCCTCGATCTCCGGACGCGTCACCGGCTGGCGATAGGCGACGATAGCCAGCGTCTCCATCGCCGCGGCGGAGAGGCGCAGCTTGGGCGGCTGGTGCAGCCGGGCCACGTACTCCGCATACTCGGGCCGCGTGGCCAGCTCGAACCCGCCCGCCACCTCGACCACGTGCATACCGAGGTAGCGCCCGGTGAGCTGTTCGAGCAGTTGGCGCACCGCGGGCGGGGTGATGTCCAGCAAATCGGACAGCTCCCCCACCGGCAACGGGCGATCCGCCATAAAGAGCAGGCACTCCAGCGCGCCCAACAGGTCTGGTGATGGTGCATTCATGCGTCTCGTAGTGTACCAATTCCCCGCGGGCGGTGGCAAGCCCGCGCTGCCTGCTGCGCGTATTGCGCGGGAAAGGCACCGGGGCGCGGGGGAAAGCCGCGCCCCTATCGACACCGCCGACGCCGCGCGTCGGCGGACACCATAAGGCTGCCCGCCCGCGGCCCGGCTCACGCCGCGCGATGTACGGCTTTCCGCGGCACGTCGGTCGGAGCGGACATGCGTGCACCATGCGGTCACACACCGCCGCGGGGTTGTGCAAACCCCCTCCTGAGTTATACTATAAGGTGAAGAGGGGTTGTCATCATGGCTGAACCGATGCGTGCCGAACCCAGGCGCTTCACCTACGCGGATTACGCGTCCTGGCCCGAACACGAGCGCTGGGAGTTGATCGACGGCGTGCCGTACGATATGTCACCCTCGCCGATCCAGGTGCACCAGGAAATTGGCGGCGAGGTGTATCGGCAATTCGCCAACTTCCTGCTGGACCATCCGTGTCGGGTCTACACCGCTCCCTTCGATGTGCGCCTGCCGCGGCCGGGTGAAAGCAGTTTGACCACGAGCACCGTGGTGCAGCCGGACGTGCTGGTGGTGTGCGATCCCGAGAAGCTGGACGGCAAAAGCGTGGTGGGCGCGCCGACGCTGGTGGTGGAGGTTACCTCGCCCGCCACGGCAGGGAAGGACCTGCGGGAGAAGCGGGCGGCCTACGAGCGGGCCGGCGTGCCCGAATACTGGGTGATCTCGCCGACGGATAAAACCGTGCAGGTGTATACTCTGGACGAGCGCGGTCGCTACGGTGCCCCGGCGGTCTACACCGCGGACGACTCCTTGCCCGTCGGCGTGCTGCCTGAGTTGCAGATCGACCTGGCGCGTGTGTTTGCCGACCGGTAACAGGAGTGATATTTCGACTATGGCCTCTCACCACCCCGACACCCTCCTGCGCGCCATGACCACCGACGGCGCGGTGCGCGCGTTTGCGATCAATGCCACGCGGCTGTGCGAGCGCGCGCGCAAGATGCAGGACTCCTGGCCCGCGGCCACCGCGGCGCTCGGGCGGCTGCTCAGCGCGTCGGTGATGCTGGCCGCCACGCTGAAGGAGGGGGAGCGCATTTCGCTGCGCATCGAAGGCGACGGTCCGGTGGGCGTGGTCTACGCGCAGGCCTACCCGGACGGGCGCGCGCGCGGCTTTCTGGGCAACCCGCAGGTCAATCCCCCCTCGCGCGCGGGCAAGCTCGACGTGGGGCGCGCGGTCGGCCCCACCGGCACGCTCTATGTGGTGCGCGACCTGGGGCTGCGCGATCCCTACGTGGGCCGGGTGCCGCTGCAGAGCGGCGAGATCGCCGACGACCTGGCGTACTACTTCGCCGTCTCCGAGCAGCAGCCCTCGGCGTTGGGGCTGGGGGTGCTGGTGCAACCGGACTGCCGCGTCACCGCGGCGGGCGGTTACTTCATCCAACCGCTGCCCGGCGCCCCGGAGGACGTGGTGGCGCGGCTGGAGGAGAATATCCGCACCGCGCCGCACCCCAGCGAGCTGATCATCACCCTGCGCGACCCGGCCAAGATCCTCGACGTGCTCCTCGCCGGTCTCCCGTGGCAGCCGCTGGAGACCCTTACCCCGCGCTATCATTGCGGCTGCACGCGCGGCAAATCGCGCGTGGCGCTGCGCGCGCTGAGCGCCGACGACCTGCGCGCCATGCGGGCAAGCGAGGAAGACGCGGAGGTGCGCTGCGACTTTTGCGGGCGCCGTTACCGCTTTGGCCCGGCGGAACTGGACGCGCTGCTGGCGGCGAAAACACGCGGCGCGTAACGCCGCACGAATAGTTGCCGCCGGTAGTTGCCAACGCCGCGCGTTTCTGTTACAATGCACCCGTTTGCGCTGGAGAGGTGGCCGAGTCAGGCTGAAGGCGCTCGCCTGCTAAGCGAGTAAGGGGACCTAAATCCTCTTCCCGGGTTCGAATCCCGGCCTCTCCGCCAGCACCAGCACGTGCGCCCGTAGCTCAGCGGATAGAGCGCTAGGTTGCGGACCTAGAGGCCGCAGGTTCGAGTCCTGCCGGGCGTACCAACTTTTGAGATCAAAACGGGCTCTAAGCAGCAGCTTGGAGCCCGTTTCTCGTTGGTATCGGAAGGGCGGGTGCACAATAGGTGCACAGAGGCTCTTTGATCATATCGCCCTTGCCATCCCAGTGTGCACCGGGTGCACAATCCCCAGTCCAGATATTCTCCACGATGTCGGCAGCCTGGCGTTGCATCGTCGGCAACACGTGGCCGTAGATGTCCATCGTCGTGCTGATGTTCGCGTGCCCCAGACGATCACTGATGACTTTCACCGGCACACCGGCGGCGATCAAGGACGTGGCATGGGTATGCCGCAATCCATGTAACGTGCAATCCAATCCCAGCTTGCCCACAAGCTTGGTGAAGTATCGGGTCAGGGATAGCGGGATCAGGTGGCTGCCGTCTTTACCGACGCAGATCCAATCAGTCGGTTTGTTGAAAGCACTCTCCCCTCTGTGCTCTTGGAGAATGGTCACAAGCGAGTCGTTCAACGCTACCGTACGGACTTTCCCGGTTTTAGTACTGCCGACAACCACCTTTGTATTCGCGTGGCTCAGTGCCCGCCGCACGATCAGCATGCGATGCGCAGGATCGAAATCCTGCCACTGCAACGCGAGAATCTCACCCCGACGCATGCCCGTACAGATTGCGATCAGTAGCGGGATGCGCCAGAGATCAGCATCGCTGATCGCTACTGCCCATTCGAAGGCTTACTTCGCATCATTATATGTGTTTGCTTCCGCGAACGTCAATGCAGATTAAGGGAGGGAGAGAGCAAGGTCTGCCCCGTCACAAAGATAGTATCCACCGCCGACCATCCACTAAGGTCGTGGTGGCATACCCCATTCCTGGAGCATGTCGTCGAGGCTTTGCCTTCGGGTGGGAGTGTCGAGATTTTCCTGATTTTGGCGCCGTGTCCGCACTGGGCATCTACCCAGGCAGATTTGAGCGATTTTCTCGGTGACGGCCGTGACCGCCTCCGCAGGGATTGACGATTGAGGAAACGGACCCCAGGCTGCCCGTTTCTCGGGCTCACCCAGGGTCCGCATCCAAAGGAACGATACCAGGGAACAAACGTGTTGTCTATACCTGCAAGACCGACAGTTCACCTACCCCATCAGGCGCGACAACATACTCTTTTGGCCACACCGGTTTCAAGTTCGGCTTGCAGAAGACCTTGCATCCGGCCTTCTCCGCCTGCTCGATCAGGCCCACGACCGATCGCCATTCCGGTTGCTGCTCCGGCCAATTCGGCTGCCCGGTACTCCCGCCGATAGTGATCCAGTTGAATACATCCAGGCGCGAGAACGTCAACTCCTCCAGAAACGGCTCGCAGGAGATAAACTTGACGGTGGCGCTGATCTTACTAAAAGCCTCCTCGGCAGGCACCACGCGTGCCTGGGTATCGACCGTCGTGCCCACCCAGGCATTCGCTGGCCATTCGATATCAACCAGACGCGCCGGGTTTTTCGTCAGGAAGATGAAGGTCCACTGCGGCGCTTCCCGGACCGCGGTTAGCACCGCATCGATCCATGCCTGTGGAACCCAGTCGCCGAAGAGATCCGCCATGGAGCAGACGAAAACCGTGCGCTGGCGCTGCGTGGCATTCTTCGGCACCTTCATCGTGCGCGGCGCGGTAAGCCGTTCTTCACGGAAGTCAGGTTCGAAACCCTTGGGGAAGATCTGGCGATGCAGATTCGCCTGTGTGCGCGCGTAGCAATACTCGCAGTCATGCTTGCATCCCGTGACGGGATTCCAGGACCAGCCCGCCCAATCGATACTGTCGTTCGTCTTATTGAAGTGTTGATCGGACTCGGCTTTGGCGGTCGACGGGATCATCCCCTTCTTCTTCGCCCGCGAATACGCGTGATGGATACTTTTCTGCATATCCGAACGTACCTGCGCAGCAACGTCGGCATCACCCGCTCCGGCGTATGAATCGACCAAGTGAAGAAGTTCGTCTGCACGTTCTGCGGTTTTGCCGCTCCACCCAAGTACTTCCGCCGCCAAGTCACGTGCACGACCTTGCCGCCCACACGCTTCGGGAAAATTTTCCCCAAGCGTCTTTCGCCCCTGCTTCAGATTCGTCTCACCTGCTGCGAGCTGTTGCCGTCCCTTCGCACGTTCGGTTTCGACTTCTTTCAATATCCGGTACTCACGCGCCCGTTGTTCGTCCGTTTTCGTTCGATGCACATTGGCACGGACAATCGCGTCCTTTACGTCTACATCATCTGTCACCGGGATCACCAGTACGGGCACCTGGGGTAACTGCAGCGCTACGGCCGCGCGGTGGCGCCGATGCCCACTGATGATGATATTCTCTGCCGTAATATGCAACGGAGTCTGCACGCCATGCGCGGCAATATCGATCATCAAGTCTTCAACCTTCAGGTCACCGTATATCGTTTCATTTAGCGGATGGGGGGATAATTCTTTGGGATTCCGCATTACAACAGCGATGCCATCTAAGGTCGGATAGGCCGTCGTTTCGGCTACATCGTTTTCGGTCGCAACGACCTCAACGCCCAGGTCCACTGCCTGCACACCACTCTGCTCGATTACCGCATTCAACATCTCGTTCATGACTAACCCCTTTCTCATGGTTTCCGCTGACGACGGCACTATTACCGCCCCACAGCGCCCGCGACAATCGCGGCCATCCCCCCAGACGCAAAAAGGGCAGTTCATAGTTAAATGAACTGCCCCTCAAGGTCAATAGCGGGCGATTCTGGGGAGTGCCCGCGTCAGGATGAATATACAACCGCTACTTCGCGATGTCAAGGGGTTTTTATAAATATTAGCTTTGGACTCCAACGATCAGTTACGACAGCAGACATGCATGCCGTATTTGCCGTGGCAAGGGAATCCCCTTCTCATGTGGCACGAGTTGGTGTTGTGGCGAACTACATGGGAAGCGGTAACGTCTGCGTGCCGGCGTTCTCTCCCTGCGGTTCCAGCACTTCCGGCAGATTCACCCGCGCATTGTTGACCAGTGAGGAAACCGGGACGGCCAGCATCGCTTCGGCGGGATACTGTCGCAGCAGCGCGGTGAGGTGCTCCGCCGGTTGAGGGTTGGGCGCGAGCCAGGCGGCGTTGTCATCAGGCGGCAGGATAACCGGCATCCGATGGTGGAAGGGCGCCATCAGGTCATTAGCCGCGGTGGTGATGATGGTGCACGTGTGCAGCGGATCACCATCGCCGGGGTGCCACACCTCCCACAGCCCAGCGAGGACGAAAAGGGCGCCGTCGCGCAGGCTGATGCGGTATGGCGTGTGCGCCTGCGGTGGCAGCGCCCACTCAAAGAAACCGTTCGCCAGGATAAGGCATCGGCGCGCTTTCAGCGCCGCGCGGAACGCTGGCTTCTCGGCTATCGTCTCGCTGCGAGCATTGATCATGCGAGAACCGATGACAGTGTCCTTCGCCCACGACGGCACCAGCCCCCAGCGGAAGAACTGCAGCGTGGCCGGCTCTGTATTGGTTATCACTGCCACACGCTGCCCCGGCGCTACGTTATAACGCGCAGGCAACTCCGCCGGTAGCACCAGCTGCGGGAAGCCCCTCCGCACCTCGTCAACACCCGCCGTAAAGTAAAAGCGACCGCACATGGGGCAATTATACCCCAGACGGACGGCCGGCAAGCGATCTCGTCGTGCCCCATTCATTCCTGGGTGTACAGATCGTTCGCCAGGATCTTCGAGATGGTCGTCGCGTACCATCGCCCGCCATTCTTCCCCACGATGCCTTCGCCGTTGAGCTGACCGGCGATGCCTGTCATGCTGGCGCCGTCATCGTGCAGCTGGCGGATGCGGGAGACCAGGGCTTGCTCCTCCGCGTCCGGGATGAGCTGATTGCCGTCACGCTGATAGCCAAGCGGCGTCGGGCTGTAGACCTGGTGGTGCGCCTTCTTATGCTGAAGCGCGGCGGCAGTCCGTTCGGCGATGAGCGAACGTTCGAGTTCCGCCATGCCGGCAATAACGGTGAGCAGCATCCGGCCCATCGGACTGGCGGTGTTGACCATCTGGCCGCCCAAGTCCAGTATGTGGAGCGTGACATTCGTCTTGTCCCACTCGCGGGTCTGGCGCAGCGCGTCCTCGGCATCGCGGAAGAGCCGGTCCAGCTTCAGGGCGACGATGTGCTGCGCGCCGGCACGTAGCATGCGAAGCATCTCCTTGCCGCCTGGGCGGTGGCCGAGTGGCGTTTTGCCGGACACGCCCTCCTCACGCACAAGCGCGACGACCGACAAACCGGCCACGGTCGCGTAGGCACGCAGACGCTCATCCTGGGCGTCCAGGCTGACCCCGGAGTCGCATTGCTCCTGGGTCGAGACACGGGTGTATAGCACACAATGGTTCATGGGAAGCTCCTTTACGAGGTTGGGGTAGATACAACGGTCTATACGAGGGGTGCCCGCGCGCTCTACCTTAGTAATAGCGCTGAAGGCATATACAACCGAACGGTCGTGAACAAAGTGCCGTCCCGCACCCCCGGCTGTCGGGCGGCGGGCGCCGTGGTGGGTAGCCGACGGCCAGGCGTGCGAAGGCTATCCAGGTTGGGAAGACGAGAGATCGGCAACAGGGGAAGATCGGGATATACCGGACGCGAATACTGTCCGGGGTCTGGGGGAGTGAGCGGTTACGATAGCCGTCGGTGATGGGTGGGCCGCGACCGGGAAATTGGAGCCGGTGTGACATGGCGACCAACTGCGAAATGTCAGGCGAGTAGGGAAAGTTGGGGTAGCCGCGTGAACACTACTTGGCTGGTGCCAGGCGGTGTCTCGTAGGTGGAGTTCATTGCGCTCGCTGGCGATGACAGGCGCGGCAAGGTCAGGCTCATTGCACTAGATGGGCCGGTGGCCTGCCGCACGGCGACCGCCGCCCGACAGCCGGGGGTGACGTAGGGTCGCCGGAGGCGGTATCCCCTGGAGTTATCTGGCACTGCTGGTCATCGCGGCGATAGTGGCGACGGTGGCGGTGGTGATAGGCATCCGGTGGTATGCGCGACGGCAAGTATTGGAAGCGGTAATCAGGCACCTGCAGTAACGGCCGTGCCGGCAGCATCATCAGGGTCTGCTGCCTGTACCGCCTGCTGAATGCGCTCTTTCACATCATCGGTTGTACCAGGGGTGCTGGCTGATGTTCGTAATGCCTCACGTGCCTCTACGATCCGACAAATGGCCGCGAGCAACTCCTGCTGGCAGAGACAGGTGGCGCCATGGCGGGCTGTTTGGAGCGCGGCGTTCACCACGGCGTTCTTGATGTCCCGTCCACAGAACACCGTTTCGGCAAGGGCTAATGCCGGCAGGTCTACGTCAGGGGCGAGGGGCAGTGTTTCCGGGAGATGTTTCCGCCAAATCGCTTCCCGCGCATCAGCATCCGGCAGTGGGAAGTGAATATGCCGCACCCGCGTCTCGAAGGCGGGATCGTAGTTGGCGACCAGATTCGTGGCGAAGATCACCACGCCCCGGTACTTCTCCAGACAGATGAGCAACTGGCTGCGCATGGAGTTGATCGCCTGCTCCGACCCCTGTGTCACATTGGTCAGGCGTCGGGAGAGCAGGGAATCGGCCTCATCGATGAAAAGCACCGCACCGTCGCGCTGGGCGGCATGGAAGAGCGCTTCCACGTTCTTCGGCCCCTCGCCGTGGTACATCGACTCGATCTGCGCATAACTGGCGACTAGGATATTTGTGCCAATGGCGGCAGCGACCCCATGTGCCGCCAGGGTTTTGCCGGTGCCGGGTGCGCCATGGAAATTTAGCGCCGACCGGGGAAACGGCTCGATGGCGCGCAGCCCCCAAGTATCGAAGACCAAAGGTTCCAACCGGATCGTCTCGATGGCGAGGAGCAGTTCGTCCTTCAGCGCCTGGGGTACGATCAGGCATTCCATTCCCCACAGCGGTTCGGTAGCGGTGTAGCGTGCGGCGCGTTGTTCAACTGATGGCTCATCCGTCTGACGTGAGGTATTGGCGGTTGCTGGGGCCATTTCTGGTACTGGCTCCTCACTGGCCGGCTTCGGTGTGGTGCCGATCCAGATGCCGATGTCGTTGAGATCAGCCGCTTCCCGCAGGCTTTCCACATCACGCAGCAGTCGAGAGCGCAGAATGGCGGCGTCACTGGTGGCTACCTGGTCAGGAATTCCATCAATGACCAAGAGCGGACGTGATGGCAGTTGAGTCAAAGTTTTATCCTCACCGGTTGACCGAACGTGGTATTGCGCGATGCAGTCTGATCTAATTGCTCAACCTCATCCCACACCTGATGGGCGACTGGCTTTTCCCCGAGACCGAGAAACTTCGGGGCAAACACTCCCGCGTAGACTCGCACACGTCCTGACGCCAGGCGTGTCTTGATAATCTCAGCGACCCTTGCATTGGGTACCTGTTGCTTAATGCCGCTGATCCAGTCCATGATGGTATCCCAAGTCAGCAGCACTATCGTGGCAACAGCAAATATACCGGCAATAATTGCAGGTAACAGCCACCAGGGCATACGTTCCTCCTATTCATAGATGACAACTTCTTCACCGCGATGGATTTCAGCGAGTTTGGGGTCTATTTCGCGAGACTGGTATCCTTTGGAATCCAGCAAAATGTTGTCACGCGCATTAAAAATCCCTTGCACCGTCTTCACATTGCCGTTGCTTAGGTGCTCCTGAAGGGTGAAGGCGATATTCTGCTTGTTCTGCTCTTTCAATGTGGCACGGTCCCGAAACCAGTTCACAAGCATATGGAAAGTGAGTATGGCAACGATAGCAGTCACGGCGATGACAGTAGCCAGCGCCTTGATACCCATTACCAAAATGATAGGGAAAGGCATCATATCCTCCTATTCAAGAATCAGTAGGTCTGTTCCACCGAACGCTTCCTGGAATTCATCATCTAGGCGCACGGCAAGCAGTGTGCGACCGTACAGGTCCCCAAGCGAATTGCAAAGTGGTGCATTCTGCTCGTTAAGAAAGAGAAAATGGACTTGAATCACCGGGCGTCGTGGCATCAACAGCACTGCGCCTTTGACAATTCGCGGATCATCCGGGCGCTCGTTGACGAAATATGAGATCGTCTCGCTGTACGTTAGTTCCGTGACCGGTTCGTTCGGCGCAGTCAGATTGCGCACTGCCTGTGTCAGGTGCCGTATAAGCACGCGCAAGTCATCTGGTTCGATGAGACGAAACAGGTGTGAAAGTAGTGAACGGGAGCGTGGTGTCTGAGATGGCATCCAGCGTTTCCTCCTAACAATTATCCTGCAAATCTGCTCAAATGACTTGCGGATATGAGCAAGCAGACCTGTAGAAGCTCTGCTTTCCTAAGATACCACTATGTAGTGGTAACGACAAGCCCCCTCCCTGCCATAATGAGACATGCCTCGCGGTGCACCACGCCTACGTAACAGTGACGGAAAACTCAATCAACTCGCTGAACGAGTGATCGCTCGCCGGCGCGAGTTGCATCTCGGGCAAGAGGATCTTTGCGGGCGGATTGCGCAATTGACTGCGGGCGAGTGGAATCCAACATGGCGCGATGTGCAGCGTATCGAGCGCGGGCAACGCATTGTCTCTGACATCGAACTTCTCATCATCGCCCGCGCCCTTGACTGTTCGGCATGCTGGCTCCTTACCGGCCAGGAGTGAGCGTGTGCTCACCCCCGGCCGATCCCCTTTCGAAATCACTCCTCCTGCTCTACAACATGCCGCTGGATCGCCGCAAGTATCGCCAGCACATACCGGTGGCTACCGGTGGGCCGCGCCATACTGAACCCGTGGGCAATACCGATCAGCAAATCCGCGAACAAATCGCTGATAGACCAATGGTCGGCCCGAACACCTTCCAGCCGGTAGAGCAATTCGATGTCTTCTTCCTTCTCGACAACGCGGGCACTGATGACGTCGCTGTTGCCATCGAGCACCACGGCCAGGATATGCGTCTCGTGCCAGTCGGCCCATTTCAAGTCGGTGACCAGGTCAGCCAGTTCGTTATCAAGCGTGAGTAGCATCAGATGTTCCTCCCTTCATGCGCCGGCAACGCATATCGCAGGACGGCGACCACCGCCGCACGATATTCGGTCGGCCAATATTGGCCGGTGCAGTAGTTCCAACCGGCATCCGTCCAGGTCATGCGCCCGGAAAACGCCCACTGGCTGGCCTCGATGACCTGGGCATCAGTGACGGCGTAATACTCGGCCACGTCGAGTAGCACGAGGATCTTCCGCCACTGCCGTGTAATCGACGCCACCTCGGTGCGGTAGCTCTCCAGGCTGCCGTAATTCCGAAAGTCCAAGCCCGGTCGCTGGGCGGCGTAGTCGATCAGCGCACAAAGCGCGGGATGGGATTCCGGCGTGAAATGCGTGTATTTCAGCGCCAGACGGGCACGGTTACGCATGAGACTCCTCCTTCAGGTAGAGTTGGGCAAACAGCCCATTGAACGAATAGACGGTGCTGTTCTCCATCCGCAATGCGGCGTGCTGCGCTTCGGCGGCAAACCCCGTCCCCGACACTGCCCACGCAGAGGCACGACCATCGAATCCGATAACCAGGCCGCCGTTGGGCGTCCGAATACGCCTTTGCTCAGCGAAGGCCGGGATACCGGCTGCCTGCAGGCGTTCAAGCTCCTGGCGCATGCCATGGGAGACGGCATCGGGAAAGCTATACAAATCGCCCACGAACACTACGGCGCGTGGGCGGTACGGAGACGGTATGGGCTCGCAGGTGAGCCCCGGCAGGGTCAACTCGGTCATAACAAACCTCTTTCTTTCAGGCTGACGAAATGCCCGTCACCGATGATCAGGTGGTCGACCACGGGCAAGCCCAGCAGTTCTCCAGCTTGTTTGAGGCGGGCGGTGAGGGCCAGATCCTCCTGGCTCGGGCTGCAATCACCGCTGGGATGGTTGTGCGCCGCGATGAGCGACGCGGCATTCGCCAGGAATGCAACTTTGAACACTTCGCGTGGATGCACGAGGCTGGCGTTCAGCGTGCCGATGCTGGCGACGTGAAGGCCAATGACGGCGTTGCGGGTGTCGAGCAGCAGCACGACGAACGTCTCCCGATCCTGGCTGTCCAGGTACTCCCGCAGGATTTCGAAGGCATCCACCGGCGCGCTGATCGTGCGTGTGGCGGTGGCATGAGTGCTCTCGCGCACGAGCTGCACCCGGAAACGTGGGATTCGGTACATAGGATTCTCCTCTCGGAATAGAAAAGGCCGCCCGGAGAGATTCCCGGACGGCCTGCAACACAGGGTCGATGCGTTCAGGGTTTGTGCCACCGGTTTGCCTCACTGCCCGGCAACAACCCGAGCCGATGTGCGAGCGGGCTGGTGGACACCAGGTGCTCCCGGCGTCTGACGGTGACGCGCACTTGCGGTGCGAGATACAGCTCCTCGCCGGGCTGGAGCGCGGCGACACGTTCGCGCAGCCAGGCCTCAACCGAGGCTTCAATCGATGTCTTCATGGGGCTAATCTTCCTTTCCGGTTCACGCCGGGATCGCCACCGGCATCGCATCAACGCTTGGGGAAAATTGTCCCGAAGCGTCTTCCGGCAGTTGCACATGGTCGCTGCACACTTCCTCGCCGCCGTTATCGAGATTCATCCAGCCGCTGTGCAGCGTGGCGCTGCAGAGCGCGCAGGTACCCGGCTCCTGTTCCGCCAGCTCATCGACGAGGAATTGGGTCCAGACACAGCCAGCGTCGTCGGTGCCGGTGCCGCCGTCCATGTCGTGCAAGCGAATGATGCGCTCGGGGAGCACGTCGGGAGGGGGGAGCAACCAACTGGGAATCGGCTCCTCGTAGGCAAGCTGGCGCGGCATGGCAACGCCGTAAAAGCTCGCAAGCCCGGCGATGCGCACGCTGGTCGGGCTGACCGTACCGTGGAAGCCCAGGTCCAGGTGCGGTGGCACACCCATGGTTTTGGCGAACGACGCGAACTTCGCCAGCAGCGCGCCATCGAAGGCCGTGCGGATGGTCGGCGTGATCGGCGTGTCGAGCGCCAGTACACGCTGGTATTGGGGGAATTCCTCGGCGGATTGCCCCGGCAGCGTGAGCGAAAGCCCGGTCGCAGTGCGAATGGTCACCTGCTCCCCCACGATGTCCACAATCACGGAGATCTTCTTCTCACGGAGGAGCGGGCGGAAGCCCTCCAGCGGCAGTACCAGGCTGACCGGTTCCGAGCAAGTGATGTCCAGGCCATAGCCGTGAATCGGCGTCAGGTGCAGCAGGCCAAGCACATGCGTGTCGGTCGCGACCAGACGGACGGACTCCGGGGTCACTTCGCACAATACGTCCCACAGGATGGCGTGGGCGTTGAAGGCGCGGTTCGAGCTGGTGAAGGCGAGCATGGCCTCCAGCACGGCGGGGTTAATGGTAAATGTCGTCGTCATCGCTATCTCTTTCTGCGCGTTGGTGAGCAGTCGCGCCCCTGCGGTGAATGGGGTAATAACCGTTTAGCGGCGGTCCAACAGGGCACAGGCGAACGCGTAGACATCGAACGTGTCGCTGTCCTCCGGCTCTGGGGAAGGCACTTGGCGACCGATGGCATCATCCATCTCGGTGGTCAACCGGTCGATGACCTGGCCCATCAGCGTGCCCAGGTCGTTGTTCGGATCGGTGTATGCGAAAAACATGGTGGTCTTTCTCCGCGTGTGATCACGGCATCGCGCGGCCCGCCGTGGTGAGTACCAAACGAAAAAGCCGCCCCTGTGGACGGCATGCAGCGTGATCGGTTTCCGAGGTGGGTTTGGCTACCAAAGGTCGAGTATGGCATCCGGATCGTCGGTCGCCTCCAGAGCCGATTCCATCATCGCGTCCAGGTGCGGCTTGTCCTGGCTATTGCGCTTCCCAGTGCCTTTGCAGGCCGGGCAGTAATCCGGCTCGCAGTCGGGACAGAGCGCCCGCTTCCGCAGGGCATATCCATCCCGGCATTCGAAGCGTTCGGTCTCGGGGAAGGGTGCCCACACCGGGTCGGCAACCACCCGCCCGCGTGGTGACGCCGGCGTGACGCTGCCCTGGATGACCCAACGCTCTTCGCCGCGCATGAGGGTTACCAGGGTTACGACGTGGTAGTTGAAGCAGGTTGGGCAGGTGCCGCTGCTTCTCTGCACGCGTCCGGTGCCACGGCAGGCATGACAGGATTCGCCGAAATGGCAGCAGGGACAGCCTTCGCCAGCGAGGATACGCCGACCCTCGGTGGGGGTCACATCGCCATGTTTCAGCCCGTAGTAATCCCACGGTTCGCCGCACACGGCACAAATCACATCACTCATGGTTCTGTTCTCCTTCTGTTAGCATAGACCAACGAAAAGCCGCCCTGTCGGCGGCATGTCGAAGCGATATTCGGCTGTCAGGCTACTGGCGATACCCACGTCCGTGGACGGCTTCCATCTCGGCTAGGTGGGATAGCCCCTCGGGGATAGCCTGGCTGCGGTACACCAACTCGGTGAACAACAGCAACGCGGGGCAATGCTCTTGTAGATATTGCCGTGCCGATCGGAGATTCGCCTCCAGCCCGAGATGCGAATGCCCGCGTTCCTCAGCAAGTTGGAGCATCATTAGCACGCTAGTCAAGCGCAGTAAGTGCCCGAAGACACGGTGTTCGGATTCAGTCGTCATAGTTCCCTCCTTCACAGTTTCGCCCCGTAGCGGGCTGCCAGCGTGTGGTAGAGCTTCCGGCTGGCACTCGTCTCGGCGTCCAGGTCGATGCCGTGCTTCCTCGCGTAGCGTTGCACGCGGCACAACAGGCGGTAGCCGCGCGACCACTGCCCCGAGTGGTACTCGTAGGCGATGGCGTAAATGGCTTTTACCACATCAGGATTGACCGGATACTCGATCGCCTCAAAGTAGCCCGGATCTTCGACCCGCGCCCCGATGTGTGCGTCCAGCCAGGTCTGCGCTTTGGCGATGTGTTGGCTGGCGGTGCAACGCGGGCAATCGATGGTGCCGTCGCTGGCACCACGGCATGCCCGACGACACCGGGAACATGGTGACCAGCCGAACGTCATGGCCGTCCCCGGATATTCCCAATCGTTCTGCACGAGCATATCGCGGCCGTCCTTGTGCTGAATCACGTAGTCAAAGCCGAAGCTGCCTTCCTCCAGGGTGATGCCGTTATTCATCTCTATCTCCTTCCAGAGCGCATAACAGCGCCCAAGTGTCGTGCAGACGCGCTTCAACCTCATGACGCACCTGCGGTTTTCTCGGTGCGACCTCGCTGGCAATGCGGCGGATGGTCGGGTTGGGGTTGGCAGTGGGGCCGTGCAGCTCCCACCAGTGCATCAGACGGGCGCTGGTCGCCATCTCACTCATCGTCTTCCTCCTCGTCTTTCATCTCCTGCCAGGCTTCCCATAGCTTGGCTTCCAGGTGCGAGAACACGTTGCTGGCGATGATGTTCACCGGTGACGGTGTGCCATCGAAATTGCTCCCACTTGCTGGACCGAGTTCTGGTTCAGTCGTAGCCAGCGCAATATTGTCGGCGGCCAAGTTCAGCAAGTCGGCGGTGTAAACCGGCACGCTGCTGTCGGCGATCTCGAAGATCGTGTCATGCGGTTCGTCCTCATCGGGATTGTTCTGTCGCCACTCGCGCAATTCGGCGATGGCGTCGCGTTCCAGTTCGTAGAGATTCATGGATCCTCTTTCTACGCGTATCTACGTCGCGTCCCGGCATGTCAGGGGTACCAAAAGCAAAACGCCGCACCCAGTAGCGGATGCGGCGCGGAGAGAACGAGTCGGGTGGGATGAGAGGTAAGGGGGCCGGTTGAATCGGACCCAACAAAGGTCCAAATCGGCTATTAGGTGGTCGCAAACTATTTGAACTTTTTGGGTGCCCATTGGCCCCAAAC
>CAIYQO010000230.1 GCA_903928345.1 uncultured bacterium
GCCTGGGTCTCCTTGCGCCAGCAGGCGCAACGCCTGGGCACGACCCTGTATGCTGCGCATCACCGTCTGTGGGATGATTATCGCACAACAGTGCTACGCTGCTCCCCCGTGCAGGCGGTGGGATGTTGAGCGAAAGTCCTGTCAACTTCTCTGGTCGTTGGGATGAATGGTTTATAATTAGTTTCAATGCGGAAGCGAAAGCTGTGGCGGCGGGTGATTACTTAAAAGCTGGATGGAGAGCGTATGATATGGGCTGGGTACATTCTCTCCGTAGGCAAGCTGACGATGTTATGACCTGCGCTAGACGCGCAGCGACTCATTGGAAATCCGCTAAAGCCGGAGCCAGCTTGGACGCTAACGCAAACCGCTTGCTTGGAAATGGATACGAGCTAAAGAAAGAATACCTTGTTGCATTAGCTACTTATCAGGAAGCTCTAAATTCTGAGCGCAGTGTTTCCGAAGAGAGTAAAGAAGTTGCTGCAACGTTAAACGATATAGCCGGGATCAAACGTCGTACTGGCGATATCGATGGAGCGATGATTGATGGACGCGAAGCATTACGTATTGCTCTCGTGTTGGATGACACATATGGTGTGGCTTTATACACAGGTAATATTGCATCTTTGGCGTTAGATCAAGATGATTGGTTACTTGCTGAGAGCTTCGCGCGCGAAGCATTGACCTTAGCCGACCAGATTGGCAGTTTTGAGTTAATCGCTGATGATAACCAACGTTTAGCGATTGCCTTGATACGTCAGGGCAAGGCCGAGGAAGCAGTCCCTTATGCGCAACGAGCAGTTGATATTTTCAAAAGACTTGGCTCTCCATGCCTCGAGAATACTAATCAGACGTTGCGCGAATGTGAAGAACAACCCTAAATAACGCCCATCTCACAGATATCCTATCACTTTACACTACCCGAGAACCGTCCCCCGCTGGACGCTCGCCCGTCGAATGGGTATGATACGGGCAATGGGTGATGTCCGCTATATTCTGGTGATGGTGGCGACCCTGGTCGGCAGCCTGCTGTTGACGCGGGTGATTCGTAAGGAATTCGCCCGCTTCTCCTCGCAGGAGCGCAAGGCCGGCAAGGAGCTGATTTACCGCCACTTCCCACGGAAGAAGAAACCGCTGGGCGGGGGCATCGCCATCTTTCTGGCGTTGCTCGTCGGACTGGCCGTGGCGCACCTGCTATGGTGGGGGCACGCGGAGGAGTTCGGCGCGCTGCGCGTGTGGCTGTGGCTGACGTGCGGGCTGGCTTTCGGCGCCATCGGCTTTTACGACGACTGGCGCAAGGTCACCGCCGCGCAGGGGCTCTCCGAGTGGGTGAAGCTACTGCTGCAGGTGATCGCGGCGTTCGTCTTCACCGTGGCCATCGTCTCGCTGCGCGGCACCGCGGAAACCGCCACGCAGCTCTACGTGCCCTTCATGGGCAGCTACGACCTGGGCTTCTTCATCCTCCCCTTCGGCGTACTCGTCATCGTGGGAGCCACCAACGCGGTGAACCTGACCGACGGCCTCGACGGGCTGGCGGGGAGCACCCTCACCGTGGCCTTCGCCGGCTACCTGGGCCTCGCCACGTTGCTGCAACTGCATCAGATTCCCGTGCTCATCCCGTGCCTGGTCATCGCCGGGCTGGCGGGGTTCCTCTTCTACAACCGCCCCCCGGCGAAGATCATCATGGGGGACACCGGGGCGCTGGGGCTGGGGGCGGCACTGGGGGCGCTGGCACTGCTCACGCATACCGAATGGCTGCTGCTGCTTATCGGCGCGCCCTTCGTCATCAACACCTGCTCGGTGATGGTGCAGGTGGCGGTGATCAAGTTCTTCCGCGGCCCGGTGCGCCTGCTGCGCCACCAGACCACGGAGATCTTCCGCCCCTTCCTGTGCACGCCACTGCACCACCACTTCCAATGGCTGGCGTGGGGGCCGTGGCCCATTCTCGCGCTCTACACCGGCGTCAGCGTGATCTCCGTGCTGCTGGCCCTCCTCGCGCAGGCGCTGTCGCCGATGAGCGCCGGCCCGCACGAGTGGGTGTGGGCGGCGGGACTGTGCGTGCAGGCGGCCTTCCTCATCTTCGCCGCCATCCAGAAGATGTTCCGCGCCAACTACTTCCTCGGCCTGGAACGCGCCGAGGGGGACGAGCGCATGCTCGCGCTGTACAAAGGCTTGCCCATCGTCTTCCTGGGCATGCGCGGCTATAGCGTGGAGGAGATGACCAGCATCACCGAGGAGATGATCACCGCGATCGCCGCGGAGAGCATCCTGTGGCGCAACATCTCGGAGATCGAGGCGCGCGCCACGCTGGGGAAGATCTACGCCGAGTATAAGGTCTTCGACCGTGCCGCGGAGGAGTGGGAAGAGATCCCGCTGCGCAACCTGCTCATCCGCGAAAGCCTGGTGGTGCAACTGGGGAAGATCTACTTCGGGCGCGACGAACTGCTGCGCGCGGTGAAGCTGTGGGAGCAACTGCCTCCGTCGCGGCTGGCGCGCACGCCGGGCCTCACGGAGACGATTCAGAGCGCCAAGGTGCGCATCGGGCATCTGGCCGGGCGCCTCTACCACCAGACGCGCGAGCACCTGGCGGACATCACGCGCCGCGTGCAGGCGGGCGGACTCTCGGCGGGCAGCCGCGAGCCGGAGGAGCTGGCCGCCGAATTGGAAGGCGCGCTGCGCTACACGCAGGATCTGCGCGAGCTGCTTACCTACGAGCAGCGCAAGGCGGAAGGCATCGACGAGACGGGCGCCGTGGGGGACCAGAAGCTCTACCGCCGCATGGATATCCTGCTCGCCTCACGCCGCGAGGAGCTGCACGCCGGCCTCACCTGGGTGCAGGAGCTGCAGAAATCCCCCGCCACCCCGCCGGAACTCACTCCGCTGCAGGGGCTGGCGGTGGCGCTGGGGCTGACGCCGATGGAACTGACGCGCGCGGTGGAGTCCGCCGTGCCGCTGCCGGTGCGTTCCTTCATGCGGGTGGAGAAGCCCTCGCGCAACACGCTCTACCGCATCACGCTGGACAGCAAGGAACCCCACCTGCCCGAGCGCATCATCGCCAAGTGCTATGAGGAAGCGCAGGTGGCCTTCTTCTCCGCCTGCTACCGCCGCGAGCGCGGCGTGCTGTCGATTCTGCAGGGCGAGGAGAGCCCGGTGCCGCGCCTCTTCGGCGGCCACCTCGGCGCGCGCATGGCGGTGCTCTTTCAGGAGGACCTGGGCGCGCAGGACCTGGGCACCGCGTTGGTGCAGCTCGACGCCGACGATCACGCCGGGCGTACCGCGCTACTGCGGCGCGGGGTGGAGACGCTGGTGCGCCTGCACGCCCACGCACTGCCGCTGCAGCCGCAGTTGGAGCGCGAGATCGCCAAGATCGTCAAGGAGGTGCTCACGCCGGAGTACTTCCTCAACACCAGCGCCATCGCCCTGGACCGCATCCTGGCGCTGCAGCGCCGTCGGCTGTCGCACACCGAGCGCGGGCGGCTGGAGATGGCGCTGCGCCCCATCACCGCGCTGCTCCTCGCCGAACCGCGCACCTTCATCCACTTCGAGTTCACCCCGGGCAACCTGCTGGTGCGCCACGAGGACGTGACGGCGGTGGACTTCGAGCAGAGCACCATGGGCCCGGCGGCCTTCGACATGGCGACCCTCTGCTACGCGCCGGAGGCCAACCTGGGCGACGCGGACATCACCGAGCTGCGCGACTACTACCACGAGCTGCTGCCCTCCAATGCCGCCGCGTTGACGATGCGCCCGGAGGCGATGGACGCCGCCGCCATCGTGAAGATGCTCTTCTACGCCGGTTCCGCCGCCAACTTCTACCGCAAGTTCGAGGAGGGCCGCCGCCTGCTCGCCATGGACTGGTACCTGCACACCGTCGCTCGCCTGCTGGAAACCCTCCCCGCCTACCGCGACCTGCGCGTGCTCCTCGGCAACCTGACCGACTCCATCACCCCCCCGGCGGCGGTGCAGGGGACGCTGAAGTTCTGAGCGTCCGTTTCGGCGTATCATCCGCCAGCCCGAAGAGGCAGAGCAGAGCGAAAACGCGCACCACGGCGGAGGCGGTGAAGAGGACGGCGTGGAAGGTGAGCGGGATGCCCCACCAGACAGCGTGCCAGTCGCGCAGCGCCTGTGCGGTGAGGCCGCCGAGGAAGCCGCTCAACGTGCCGCTGAGGGCGATGACGGCGCTGACGATGGCGGCGTAGGCGCTGCCGGGGTGGGTGTCGTCCTTCGTCGTCTGCGTGAAGGCGTAGAGCAGGTTGCCGCCCGCCAGTTCCATGGCGGGCCAGGCGAAGGCGCTCACCAGCGCCACCGCGCACCCGAGCCATTTGGTACTCGGGGTCACCGCCAGCCAGGCATTCGCGCCGTTGAGCACCAGCAGCCCCGCCACCAGCATCACGCGCTTACCCCCCCAGCGTTCCACCAGCGGCGCCCAGAAGCGCATCCCGAAGAAGCCGACCACCCCGGCGGCCACCATGGTCATGAAGACGGCCTCGGTGTTGGTGCACTTCACCACGTCCACCAGGTAAAGCCACACGAAGGGGCCGACGAAGCCGGTAGCGAGGTTCATGAAGCCGGTGTACCCGAGCAGCGCGCGGAAGGAGCGATCGGCCAGCGGGCGCCGGAAGACGTCGGCCAGGCGGAAGGTGTGCTCCTTGGGGCGGTGCCAGTGGTCGGGCAGCGTGCGGGCGAGGGCGGGGTCGAGCAAGCCCAGCAACGCGGCGCCCGCGAGCATCAGGCTGATCACCTGCTGCAGCGCCGCGGCGCCGTGCGCTCCCGCGGCATCCATCGCCCATCCTACCCCCAGGCAGAGGAGCACGTTGACCAGCCGCGCCATCTGCCCACGCAGGGAGAAGTAGCGCCCGCGCAGCCGCGCCGGCACCAGGTCGGCCACCCAGCCGGTGAGCGCCGGCGTGGCGACGTGCACGGCAAGGTTGGAGAGGCCGAGGAAGGCGAGCAACCCCAGCCACCACCACGCGCGCGGCACCAGCCACGGCACGACGGCGATGACCAGCCACAGCAAGCGGTGCACGAAGACGCCCGTCACCGCGGTGCGCCGCCGCCCGCCGTAGCGCTCCACCAGGAAGCTGGCGGGGATCTGCGCCAGCGCGGTGGCAAAGGGGAGGGCGGCCAGTAGGCCGAAGGCGAAGGGGGAGAGGTGCAGCGTCTGCCCATAGCGGTTGAGCGCCGTGCTGGTGATGGCGGTGAAGGCAGCGGCAAACCCGGCCGCGATGTTCAACCGCTCCAACATCGCCCCCGTCACCGCCACCCGTTGCCCACTCGTCGCCTCTGCAGGCATGGGGGGTATGTTACCAGAGGGGGCGGGGGGTTGTCACGCCGGGGAATCTACCACCCGCCGCCGCCACCTGTGCCACCACCGCCTCCGCCGCTACTCCCTCCGCCGCCGGCGGATCCCTGCGATGGTCCGCCTTCACGCGGGCGGGTGTCGATGGATGCCAGGGACACCGCGTTGGCGAAGTCGTCGTTCAGGGTGGTCGTGAGGGTGTCGGCGTCAAAACGCCCCAACTCGTCGCCCATTATCCAGTGCTGCAGGTAGGGGATGCCGCTCGACGGGGTCGCGAGGATGGGGCCGAAGTGGGTGATCCACGGGCGTTCGGTGTCGAGGGCCATCGCGTAGGGGAGGAAACGCTCGAAAGTGGCGACTGTTTCCTCCGGCGCGCCGTGGATGTGCGCGGCGCGCTCGGGGTGCAGCAGGTAGGTGCGAAACCCCTGCAGCTGTCAAAGAGCCGCTGTCCCAGCGCGGTCGGCGCTTTGAGTAGGCGCGCGAAGAGCAGATTGACACCCCAGAGCAGGAAGGTAACGAGGAGAAAAGCTGCCGGGAAGTGGTTGAACGCTCCGCATTGGACGTGCAGGATCACGAGGAGCGCCACCGGCAACACGATGAGACTGCCCAAGACGATGTAGTGCTTGACCCCGCGCTTGCACACCAGCGCCTCGGTAAAGAACATCACCAAGCCGGATAACAAGGTATTCAGCAACGGCTGCAGCGCGTGCACTAACGGCGAAATCCAGAGCGGCGGTATATCGTCGGCCCGCGCTGCCACCACCAAGGTGGTCGGTATGATGCCGCTGAAATCGCCGTAGGCCACGTAGCCGACCACGATACACGAGAACAGGATGCCCGGCAGCAGCACCCAGCGGTTGGCATTGAAGTAACGGCGCTCGTAGGTCGCGTCCAGGTAGCGGCGCTGGTGGACGATAGCCGGTTTGACTACGGAGAAGGCGTTCTCGTCCAGGCGCAGCGTGCGCGTAGGACCGAGTAAATCATAGACCAGACGCCATGCGTCGGCGTGGAGGGTGCCGGCGGGCAAGGGTACCGTTGACGGCTCGCCGAGGCGCAAGTGCACCACGTCGCGGTCCACTTCCAGCGGCACCCCGCGTTCGATCAGCGTCCCCACCATCGCGCGCACGTCGGCGGCGCGTTCCCCAAGCCGTCGCGCCAGCGTTGATAGGTGCACGGGGATGCCCGGTGCCAGCTCCTGCAGCAAGTGGCGCTCCGGGTTCCAGTAGAAGACCTGGTCGCTTTCCAGGCGGAACTGCGTGCCATGGTGCACAATGGTGATAATCCCGTGTAGCGAGAGTTCGATGAGGGAGACGGCGAGGGTCTTCGTGTCGTAACCCATGCGCCAGATGTAACGCAACACCGCCGGGGGCAGGTTGCCGGGGGGTGTGAAGTGCGGCGTAGCGTGGGGCACGAGGACGGGCGCGCGCCCGAAGCACCACCAGGCCAGCAGGTAGTACCCGGTGATGAGCAGCAGGCCCAGCCCGCCATATTTCAGTGCCGGGTCGAGCCGCTGCCACAGGGGCAGACTCGTCACCGCCGGCAGGTGCAGCATCGCGGGGAAATCCGCCATGACAATGAAGGCGTCCCCGGGTGGCTGCTCATCGTAGGCGAAGTATCGATAGCGACCGTCACTGTCTACCTGCGTGGTGTATTTTTCGGTGTTTTCCCCCCGCCGACCGCAATAGGCGGACTGACGCACGGTGTCCCGCGCGATCCCCTCCTGCAGCGCCAGCGTGACCGTGGTGGACTCGATGGGGAATTGCCAGGCGTAGCCGGTGGCGTTCCAATACAACGTTTGCCCGCCCTCAGTGGCGCTCACGGCGCCAATGGCGGTGTAGCTGAGTATGTAGGTATGATCGCCCGGGGTGAGGGAGACATCGGGCCGGCCCAGGTAGAGGCGTGTGCCGTTGATCACCTCGGCGCCGCGTACCAACTCCGGCATGCCGTCGCGTTGCACCTGCACATCGCGCAACGTCAGTGTCACCCATTGCCCCCGGCAGTCGCGGTAATGGGTCGCGATTTCACGGTAAATGCCGTGGCGGATCTCTTGCTGTTCGGCGTGGACGGTGATCGTCTCCCGCACGCGCAGCGTGGCATCCGAGGTGAGGGTGAGGTCGCAGTGGAACGAGCGCACGCACTCCTGCGTCCATCCTGGACCACCGAGTGCGAGCAGGGCCAACACCAATACTTGCATCATGCAACGTCGTATCATGCCGATTCACAGTCTACCACGCAAGCGCCGGGTTGTCATCCGCGCGTTGCAGCCACGCTCTACGGAGATGAGCAGGGGGCTCCTTCATGCGAGGCATCCTGTCGTCTGAAGTTTAGATAAACCGTCCGCGGCTCTTTTTTCCAGATGGGTTTTCTGTGCGCATCTTCCTCTAAGCATGTGGGCCGCCTGTCCAGTATGGATGGCGGCCCAATCGGTATCGTACTGGTGTCTGTCACAACCTTCCA
>CAIYQO010000231.1 GCA_903928345.1 uncultured bacterium
GACATCGGATCGGCGAAGATGGCTACACAGGGACTCGGGGGCTTGTTCGGGTCGCGAAAGCCCTTGTCTCTCCTCCATGTGACCACCTGGGCAGGAAATTACCCAACGAAGGGGAAGTTCATTCAAACGGCTTCTAAGGCGGATGCGGTGAAACGTTCCCCTAATACCGGTCGTGCATCGGCAGCTCCGGGTGCTGCGCGGGGAAGAGGATGGCCGCCAGGGGCAGGGCGTCGCCGGTGGTTTGCAGATCGCCGGCGGTGATGACCTCCTCGGCGGTGTCGCTGCCCAGGAAGAGGCGCGCCAGTGTGTCGCCGCCGGTGAGGGTGTTGGGACTGTCGGCGTCGGGGAGGAGCGTCACCGTGCCGTCCGCCAGGCCCAGCGTCACCGCTTCGGCGTGGTGCACGATACGCAGCGTGCCGCGGTAGCCGGTCAGCGCGGAGGCCCGCAGGCGGCGCGAGAGTTCGCCGGTCAGCCCTTCCAGCGCCCCGCGCAGGTTGAGGAGCACCACCATGACGGCGCCGTTGCGGCGGTAGCTCTGCTCCACCTTGCAGGTGCCGCGGCGCAGCAGGCGGGCCACCGGGCTGTCGTAGGGGAGCGTCTGGAAGAACACCTCCCCGCACCCGGCGCGGCGGGCGAGGTGGGCGAGCACGGTGAGCACCGTCGCCGCGTCGCCCGCGCACTCGTCGCAGAGCAGCCGGTTGCCGCGCGTCTGCGCGTGCACGTAGCCCGCCGTCGCGCCGTCGGGGAGCTGCCAGCGGTAGGCCTCCTCGGACCAGGAACCGAACCCCTCCTTGCGGAAGGTCGGGCGCACGGCGGCACCGGTGCGGGTCGCATTTTCGCGGTTGAACACGTCGTCGATCACGCCCACGGCGCGCGCGGTGAAGCGGCGCAGGCGCGGCGGGGCGTCCGTGGGCAGTTCCTCCACGGGCACGGTATACGTCGTCTCCGGCCACGCGGGCACGTAGCCGAAGCGGTGGTAGAAGTTGTCAATGCCGAAGAGCAGCGAGAAGTCGTACCCCGCCGCGCGCATAGCCGCCACTGAGGCCGCCGCCGTCTGCGCCATGTAGCCGCGATGCCGGTAGTCGCCGTTGGTGGCCACCGCGCCGATGCCCCCGGCGCGCACCACGGCGCCGCCGATGTGCATGCGGTACCCCCACACGCCGTAGTGCGTCACCAGCACGTCGTCCACGAAGCCGAGGCGCGACACGGCGAAGTCGTAGTGGCTGTGGTGCACGTACACCGTGCGCGCCCAGTCGCGGGTGGCGAAGTAGCCGTTGTTGGGAAAGACCTTGCCGATCAGGTCACACATGGCCTCGCCGTGCGCGCGCCAGTTCGTGGCGACGAGCTGCAATACCGACATCACGACCTCGTTATTTCTGCCAGAAGAGGATCTCCGGCGCATCTTTCGCCACCGGGGACACCTCGCCGGCCGGTGTGCCGATGACCAGCGGCGCCACGACGCGGAAGTCGGCGGGCACGCCGAAGGCCGCCTTCGTCGCCGCGTCGTCCAGCGTAAAGGTCAGGAAACCGACCCAGCAACTGCCCAGCCCCTGGTTCGCCGCCGCCAGCATGATGTTGTACGCCGCCATGGTGCAATCCGCCTCCGGGGTGGCCCCGCCGGGCTTGGCATACACCACGATGCACGCCGACGCGTTGTAGCACAGGTTGACGTCCGGGTTCGCCAGCATACCGCGGTAGCGTTCGAACAGCGGGAAATTGTCGAGATTCTCCAGCAGAAACGCCTTCGCGCGGTCGGAGAGCGCCTTCAGCGCCTCCACGCCCTCGATCACGCCGAAGGCCCACGGCTGCAGGTTCATCCCCGTGGGGGCCTGCACCGCCGTCGCCAGCAGCGCCTCCAACACCGCGCGCGGCACCGGCGTGCCGTCGTACTTGCGCACCGTGCGCCGCGCCTGCAGCAGCTCAAGGAATTCCATCGCTCACCTCCGGTAAGAAATGCCTACCCGCCAATTCCCCCCGGCGGGAGAGAGTTCCTGCCGGACAAGGGTTGCAATGTCCCGATCACACGGACCTACCCCCCCCCCCGACCCCCTTCCCTCCAGAGAAGGGGGAGCAGGCTTGTCTATCATCGAACACGAAGAACACGAATTATCTCTCGACCACCCACCCCAACCAACTCCCCCTCCCTCGAGGGAGGGGGCGGGGGGGGTAGGTCTCGCGGGCACGCCCGCCGGCAGCCTCGTCCTCCACCGGGTGCGACTTGGCAAGCGGGGGGATGTGGGGTACAATGCACGCGAGGACACGGTCACTCTTCACGGAAATGTCACTCCCCTGTCATGCCGTCGTCACGCGTCGGCGGTAACGTGAGCGTAGTTATGATTATTGCCCTGGGCGTGGATCACGCCGCATTTTCATATAAAGACCCGATTCGCACCCTGGTGGAGGGGCTCGGGCATACCGTTATCGACCTGGGCACGCACAATGCCGACTCGGTCGATTACCCCGTCTACGCGCTGAAGGTGGCTCACGCGGTGCGCGACGGGCACGCCGAGCAGGGTATCTTCCTGTGTGGCACGGGTATCGGGGGCAGCATTGCCGCCAACAAGGTGCACGGCATTCGCGCCGCGCTCTGCCACGAGAGCTATACCGCCCGCATGGCCCGCACCCACAACAACGCCAACGTCCTCTGTATCGGCGCGCGCGTGGTGGGGATGAGCGTGGCGGAGGAGATCGTCACCACCTGGCTGACCACGTCGTGGGGCGACGACCCGCGCCACGCGCGGCGCCTGGCGCTCATCGCCGACGAAGAAGCCGTCAGCACGCGTTGACGGTCCGCAGCACGGATACGCGCTATGCATACCGATCCCAATAAACTGGTGCTGGTCGCCGCGGCGTTGCTCATCGCCATCCTCGCGACGATCCTGCTGACGCCGGTGTCCATGAAGCTGGCCGCCTGGGCCGGGGTGCTGGATATCCCGCACGAGCGGCGCGTGCACACGCAACCGACCCCGCGCTGGGGCGGCCTGGCGATGTATGCCTCCTTCCTCATCGCCATCCTCGTCGTCTCCCTCTACCGCCACGAGACGCTGGTCATCGACGGGCATCCCAACGGGCGCACGCTGGGCATCCTGGTGGGCGGGCTGCTCATCACCACCCTCGGCGCCCTCGACGACAAGTACAACATCCCGGCAAAGGTGAAGCTGCTCGGGCAGATCCTGTGCGCGTGCGTGCTGGTACTCCCCTTCTTCGGCGTGCGCATGGTGGTGGCGTTCGACTACGACCTGGCGAGCAGCAAGCTGCACCACCTGCCGGAGTGGATGAATATCCTCAGCTACGTGCTCACGGTGGTCTGGGTGGTGGCGGTGACGAACACCATCAACCTCATCGACGGGCTGGACGGGCTGGCGGCGGGCATCGCCGGGCTGGCGGCCATCACCTTCGTCTCCATCGGCGTGGGCATGAAGGGCGCTATCGGCGAGGCCATCCTGGCCGCGGCGCTGGCGGGGGCGTGCATCGGTTTTCTGCGCTACAACTTCCACCCCGCCAAAGTCTTCATGGGCGACGCGGGCAGCCATTTTCTCGGGTTCACCATCGCCGCGCTGTCGGTGCTGCAAAATTGGAAGGTCGCCACCGGCATCGTCTTCGCGGTGCCGGTGCTCATTCTGGCGGTGCCCATCTTCGACACCGCCTTCGCCATCGTGCGCCGCCTGCGCCGCGGGCAGCCCATCTTCAGCCCGGACAAGGGGCATCTGCACCACCGACTGCTACGCATGGGCCTCGATCAGCGCATGGTGGTGCTCACCATTTACCTGCTCACCGCCGCCGGTTGTCTGCTCGCGCTGCTGCTCGCCCAGGCCCGGCTATGGCACGATTGACCTACTACATGACCCGCGTAAATTCACCGTGCAGCTAATATCGAGAACCTGTACGATCGCTCGGAGGCTTCGTTCAACGTTCAACGTTCGAAGTTCAACGTGTTGCCCCCGCGTTTCAGACCGTTGAACCTTGAACCGGAACTCTTATGGTTGCTTTCAGTTGCGAAGCCGGCAACCTGGTAGAATCACGCGGATCGTGTATTACCTCCGCGGACGCAATCGATATCACGCTACTTTGCAATTTGCATTTTTCACTGTGCACTTTGCATTCCCGAAGGGGGATATATGTCCATTACCGTACTCGCCGTCATGGGTACTCGTCCGGAAGCCGTGAAGATGGCCCCGGTGGTGCGCGCGCTGCAAGGCGACGACGCCTTCGACGTGAAGGTGGTACTCACCGCGCAGCATCGCGAGATGCTCGACCAGGTGAACCGCCAGTTCGGGGTGACGGGAGACGTCGACCTGGACATCATGCGTCCGCGGCAGACCCTCACCGAGATCACCACGCGCGCGCTGGAAGGGCTCAGCCAGGTCTACGCCGACTTGAAGCCGGACATCGTGCTCGCGCAGGGGGACACCACCACCGTCTTCGCCGCCGCGCTGGCCGCCTTTTACGCGCGCGTGCCCTTCGCCCACGTCGAGGCCGGGCTGCGCACGGGGAATAAGTACTCGCCGTATCCGGAGGAGATGAACCGCCGGCTGGCCGGGGTGCTCACCGACCTGCACTTCGCCCCCACCGCCGAGGCGAAGCAGAACCTGCGCAATGAGCAGGTGCCCGCCGACCGCATCTTCGTCACCGGCAACACCGTCATCGACGCCCTGCTGTGGGCGGCCGAGCACGGCACGCGCTCCGACGCCCTGGCGTGGGTGGACGCGCTGGAAGGCCCGCTGATCCTCGTCACCGCGCACCGCCGGGAAAACTGGGGCGAACCGCTGCGCCAGGCGTGCGAGGGGATGCGCGACCTGCTGGCGCTGGTGCCGAATGCCAACCTGGTCTACGCCGTGCACCGCAACCCGGTGGTGCGCGAAACGGCGGAAGCGGTACTGGGCGATCACCCGCGCGTGCGCCTGATCGAGCCGCCCGACTACTTCGACTTCGTGCAGCTCATGAAGCGCGCCGACCTGATCCTCACCGACTCCGGCGGCATTCAAGAGGAAGCGCCCAGTATGGGCGTGCCGGTGCTGGTGCTGCGCGACACCACCGAGCGTCCCGAAGCGGTGACCGCCGGCGTGGCGCGCCTCATCGGCTGCCACCGCACGCGCATCGCCACCCTGGGCGCCCGCCTGCTCACCGATCCGCAGGCCCGCGCCGAGATGGCCCACGCCGCCAACCCTTATGGCGACGGCCAGGCCGCCGCGCGCATCGTCGGCATCCTGCGCACCCACTTCCGCCTCGACGCCGCGCCGCCGGCGGAGTTCGTGTATGCGAAGTAGGGGCCTGTCTGCAGGGACTGTCCCGTGGCGTACCGCACGAGGCCGTCGGACGGCGCAAGCACCAGGCATGTGAACGAGCACGCCGTGTGCGGAACTAATCAGGGACTGTCCCGTGGCGTACCGACCGCTCGCCACGCCACGGGACAGCCCCTGCAAGTTATCAGCGCCGATATCATCGTACAAGACGCTTGCGCAGCAGGGGCAGCGTGCGTCTTGCGGCACGCGACGGGACAGTCCCTGCAGAGAGACGCGCGGGCTTGCAACTCATCCCCGCGTTGCGCGTATACTGGTATGGAGAGGACAGCTGGACGTGGTTGACACCGAGGAAGGCCGGTTGCTGAGCAGGGCGCAACGGGGCGACGTATTGGCGTTCGAGACGTTGGTACGGCTCCACCAGCAGCGCGTGTATGCGCATTGCTATCGCCTGCTCAACAATGCCGCGGAGGCGGAGGACCTGTGTGCCGAGACCTTCCTGCGCGCCTACCAGCACCTCGGTGCGCTGCGCGCGGACCCGTCCATCGTGCACTGGCTGCTGCGGGTGGCCAACAATTTGAGCATTTCGCTGCTGCGCAAGCGCAGCACGCGTCCGACCGTGGAGCTGGACGACGTGCGGGAGCTGCCCAGCGGCACGGCGACGCCGGAGGAACAGGTGATGGCGCAGAGCCGGCAGGAGTTGGTGCGCCAGTGCCTGCAGGAGCTGGCGCCGAAGGAACGCACGGCGGTGCTGATGTTTTATCTGGAAGAGCGACCGCTGGAGGAAATCGCGAAGGTGCTGGGATGCGGGCTGGCAGGAGCCAAAAGCCGGGTGCATCGGGCGCGTCACCGGTTGAAAGACCTGGTGATGGCGACCCTGGGCGAGGATATCGCCCTGCCGGCCGAGGAAGGGGGGGCGGTATGACGCGCCGCGACACATACGAAGACGAACTGCGCGATCCCGGGTTGGCCGCGCTGCTGCGTGAAGCCTACGCCGACGATCCGGCGCTGGAGGCGTCCCCGGGGCGCACCGAGCGCATCATGCGTTTGGTGCTTGCCGAGGGGCATACGCGTCCGGCGCCGCGTGCGCGCGTCTGGGCGCCGCTGGCCTGGGCCGTCGGCGCCGTCGCCAGCGCCGCGGCGGGCGTGGCGCTCATCATCATGCTGGCCACCCCCCACGGCGCCGCGGATCTGCTGGCGTCGTTCAAACCCGCCGCGCCAACGCCGTATGTCACCCCCGCGCCGGTACGGCACACGCCGCGCGCCGCCGGGCATGACACCGCCCCCGCGCCCATACCGAGCGTGGACGTGACGAACGACGGGCCCGCGCCGACGTGGGAAAACGCCCCCGACGACGGGCAGCCCACCGCGCCCGGCACGAACGAGCCGGCACAGCTCGCCGAGAGCAACACCTACGCCGCCGCCGCGCTGTACTCCGCCGGATCGGCGGCCACCGCGGTGGGGGATAACAAAGGCGCCTACGAAGCGTATAAAGCGTCCTACGAGACGATGCCGACGCCCGACGCGTTGCTCGCCTCCGGGGATGCCCTGTATCGCCTGGCCCAGGATTCGCTGGACGCGGACACGCCGCAAGGCTGAGAAACGATCGCAAAAGGGATCGTTTCCCATACCGGAGGCATGACAAGGGGATGTGTATGAGAACGACGGCCTATATCACCACCATACTGGTCGCCGCCCTGCTGGCGGCGCCGGGGTGGGCGCAGCGCGCCGGCCAGGGGCACGGCGTGACGCTCCCCGGCAAGGTGATCCAGGTGGATGGGCACGCCAAGCAGATGCGGCTGGCCCTCTACATGCTGGCCCCCTCCGCCGACGCCCCGGGCAATATGCCGGATGAGATGGTGGCCCAGGTGGCGCAGTTGAAGGATGCCGCGGAGAAGCTGGAACAGGCCGGCAAAACGGAACCCGCGCGCGAGATCCGCGATCACATCGAGAAGCTGATGTGCTGGCGCCAGGTGGATCAACTGGTGGCGGCGGGCGACACGAAACTGTTCGGCATTCGCCGCGCCAACGTGGCGCAGATCGCCAAAGGCACGCGCATCCGCATGATCGTCAGCAGCAACACCGCCAACGCGACGGAAGTGCCCGACCACGTGGTGCTGGAGCGCGACGTGGTGCAGGTGGGCACCCACGCCGTAGCGGGCGGGCACCGCATCGGCGGGCACGCGGCCGGCAGTGGCGGGCGCCCCGAAACACACAGCAAGACCTTCTTCGAAGTGGTGGGCGAAGTGACCTCCGCGTCACCGCTCACCGTGCAGGCGGGGGACAAAACGATCCACGTCAGTGCCGCGCCGGAGCACAGCTTCATTCAGCAGAGCGCCATCACCCCGAGCGAGGTGACCCCCGGCCAGCACTTTATCGCCCGCGTACACCTCGCCGGCCCGCTGCAGGTGCAGAGCGTGGCGCGCGTGATCATCCTCCTCGACAACGTCGAAGTCCCGCCGCTGCAGGACGACGATCTGGAGACGTAACCTACCCCCCGACCCCATGCGCAACGGCCCCCGCCCGCAAGGGTAGGGGCCGTTGTTATTGCTTCCCGCCGCCCGTAGATCTGTCAATATTCTCGAAAGGCTTGTCAGTTACCCGACCCGACGATAAATCGTCAGGCTATCGGCTGCGCCCCTTGAAAGGGGCTTGTCAAGCGTGCGTGAACCTGTTTTTATAGTTATCGGCCCAATAAGCGTTCGGTGGGAACGGTATTTGCGAGCTTAGTAAAGCCCACCAAATGTGATCACTACTTTGCGGAGACTACCAAAGCCCCATTCATGGGGCGCTGCCGGTAGCCTGACGATTTATCGTCGGGTCGAAAAACAGGCAAACGGAAGTTAATATAGCGACGCGTATAACTCTTTCCTCAGGGGTGACCCCGCTTCACGGCACCACCCGCACCACGTGGATGCCGATCAGCGTCCGCTCGCGGTACCTTTTGCCGGGGGCCTTGGGGCTGTACGTATACTCCGGCCACTCCAGCTCGGTGTCGGAGCGCCAGCGCACCTGGTCGCCGCTGTTCACATCCACCCGGAGGGTGGTGGGGATGATACGCCCGGTGCGCAGATCCAGCACCGACCAGTTTTGAACCCCGACGGGATCGATCTTTTTATGAATCCGTTTGAAGTCCGGTATACTATACTCGATGACTGGCAGGTAGCGCCCGTTCGGCGACGGCATTTCTCGGTAGGAATAAGTGGTGAGCGCGATCGTCGTCAGGCCGCGCTCCGGGGTGAAGACCATGATGTCCTCGCCCATACCCGTTGCCCGGCAATAGGCCAGGTCGTCGCAGGTCCAGTGCCAGGACATCATATCGAAGGGTGGGTTATACTGATCTTCGTCTTTTTTTGCCATTGACGCGAGTGCTTTGCCGTCGGCGCGGCGCAGGAAAGACACTTCCGGTGATTCCCGATACTCGGTCAGGTTGAGGTAACCGAAGTGGGGCCACACCCGCCCAGGGAAGGTGATGGCATAGGTGCCGTGCGGGCTGATGAGGGCGTCGGTGACCACGCGGCGGCAGAGCAGCTCTTCCCCCCAGAGACTGGCGGCGGGGATGCCGACGCCCAGCCCGACCACGAGCACCAGCCCCAAGCGGAGGGTAAAACGCGTGAGGCGGGCGGGCACGGGAAGCGTCAACCCGAAGCGCGCCAGCGGCACCCCGGCGGTGAGTACGGCGAGCAGGCCGACGGTGAGCAGCAGGTAGAAGACGGCGTTAGAATAATGCAGCGGTAACAGCGGCGCCACGATGTCAAGCAGACCGGCCACCACGCCCGCCAATAGCGATACCACCCCTGCCAGCGTGAGCATCCCCCCGGCCATCCCCGGCAGCAGCGTGGAGCAGGCCAGCCCGAAGAGGTAGATGAGGCTATGCGGCCAGATGATCGTCCAGGCGCCCGCCAGCGCGGTGGCGGGGGTGATGAAGGCGCGGTAGGGCGCGGGGCCGCCGAGTTTCATGCACAGCGCCGCCAGCAACGGCACCCCCACGGCGACGGCCAGCCCGAAGAGCACCTTGCCCAGCAGCACCAATTGCCACGGCGCCGGGCGGGAGAAGAGGAAGAGCGCGCGCGCCTGCCGGCTCTCCGGCGCGTAGGCGGCCAGCCCGCAGAGCAACGCGGGCACCCACGAGAGGGCATGCCACGGGGTGATGGACACGCCGGACTCGCCGCAGAACACCTGCCCGTGGGCGAAGAGGGAGACGCCCAGCACCGCCAGCGCCCACGGCACCGCCCACCACCACCGCTCGCGCCATTCCTTCCAGAGTATCCGCCTCATCGCGCGCTCCTTTCCGCCGGCAGCGCCACCCGTTGCCCGTGCAGCGTGGCGTAGTCGATGCTGATGCACTCCCCGCACCCCGACAGCAGCACCCGGTCGGCACACCAGGAAGCAACGGGGGGCGGCAGGCCCATCACATGCTCGTCGTAGTAGCCCACGTCGGGCATGGCAAGGACGATGCGACGGGCGTGCAGATCGACGGCCCAGCAGTCCACCCCCTTGCCCAGCCGCGACGGGGTGCGCAGCAGCAGGCTGTAGCGCCCGTCGGGGCTCGACCCGAGCTGCCCCCACATGGCGGGCCGGCGTATTTCCGCCGGCACCGCCAGCGTGCCCAGCGTCTCCCAGCGATTCGTCGCGAAGGTCCACCGTCGCAACTCGCCACCCGCGCCGCGTGCCGGCCACACCAGGAAGAGCGCGGCGACTTTCCCCTGCCAAGCCAGCGGAAGGGCGGGCGATGGGAGGTCAGCCGTGTAGTGGCGATAATCCACGGTCGCGGAGACGGTCGTCTCCGTCAGCGCGTCACTTGTCTGGCAATTCACCCACGAGCGGTGGTCGGGGGAGATCAAGCCGCCGACGATGCCCGCCGTCCACGGGGTGTCCTGCTCCGACGTCTCCGTGCGCTGCCACGTCCGCAGCACGCCGCCCGTGCCCAGCGCCGCGGCCAGTATTATCAGCACCAGCACGCGCCCGAGCACATACCGCTGCCGGGCGGCGAGGGTTTCCCAGAGCACGGCGCAGACCAGCGCGCCGACGATGACGCAGGCGGTAAGGTATTGCGTGGTTTCCGGCATGCTCGCGTCGAAGCCGAAGAAGAGCCACAGCACCCCGGCGAAGACGGCGGGGATGGCCGACAGCACGCGGGTGAGCACCGTGCTGAGCAGGAAGATGGTGCACAGCAACAGAATCAGCGCCCCCGCCGCCGGCTGGTGACCGGGCAGGAAGGCCTCATACGCGACACCGAGGAACGCCCCGGCGATCACCGGCACGGGCAGCGGCACGATGTAGAGCGTGAGCCACTGCGGCAGCGCGGGGATGGGCAGCAGTTGGCGCTTCACCGCCAGCCCCCGCGCGCGCTCCACCGCCCACAGCGCGATGGTGATGGACACCAGCGCGATGGCCGGCATGAAGAACTCCTCGTGCCGGTTCAGCGGCAGCGCGGCCAGCGGCAGGGCCACGCCGACGAGGAGCACGGCGGCGCTTTCACGGCATTCCTTCCACAGCAGGCGGTGCCAGATCGAGGCGGCGGTCATGCTACACCTCCTCGGGGTGGCCGACCAGCGCCACGAAGATGTCTTCCAGGCTCAAGTCGTGCACCTCCACACGCGGGGTGAGGGCGCGGGCAGCGGCCAGCGCGGCGTCGCCGAAGTCGCGCACGGTGACGCTGCTCTGTCGCCCCGTCGTCTCCACCGTCAGCGCGCCGGGCAGGGTCACGGCGTGCGGCGCATCCTCGAAGGTGAGGGTCAACCGCTTCACCCGCGCCTTCAGCTCCTCCTGCGTGGAGCACCACACCAGCCGCCCGGCGTCGATGATGCCCACCCAGTCGGCTACGCGCTCCACCTCGTGCACGATGTGCGAGGAGAAGAAGACGGTGCGCCCCTCCTCCTGGATGAGTTCGATGATCCCTTCCAGGAAATTCCGCCGCACCACCACGTCGAGGCCGGTGGTGGGCTCGTCAAGGATGAGCAGCTCGGGGCGGAAGGCCATCGCCAGCAGCAGCGCCAGCTTGGCCTGCCCGCCGCGGCTGAGGGCGCGCACCTTCGTCGCGGAGGACAGCTCCAGCCGGCGCGTCAACTCGTCGGCGAAGGCGTCGTCCCAGGTGGGGTAAAAGCCTTTGCAGAACCACAGCGTTTCGCGCACGGTCATCCAGTCATACATCTGCTGCCCCTCGGCCACGATGCCCACCCGGCGCTTGATGGCCAGCGCGTCATGCACGCTGTCCAGCCCGAGCACCGTCGCCGTGCCCGCCGTTTTGTCCAGCAGGTCGAGCAACAGGCGGATCGTCGTCGTCTTCCCGGCGCCGTTCTTGCCCAGGAAGGCGAAGACGCTGCCGCGCGGCACCTGCAGCTCCAGGGCGTCCACCGCCGTCGTCTTGCCGAAGCGCCGCGTCAACCCGCGGGTCGCGATCACCGCATCAGACATGGGAAGCCTCCTCTTCCGCCCGCCGTGCCTGCAGGCGCTCCTCCAGGGTGGCGCGCACCGCGTCGGGCGTGGCGCCCAGGTGATACGCCTCCACCAGCAAGCGATCCACCGCCGCCGCCAGCAGCTCTTGCCGCGCGGCGTCACCCAGCGCCACCGCTTGCGCGCTGACAAAGGTGCCGCGCCCGTGCTCGGTGGTCACCAGCCCCGCCGCCTCCAACTCGCGGTAGGCCCGCGCCACGGTGAGCGGATTCACGCGCAAACTGCTCGCCAGCTCGCGCAGCGACGGCAGGCTCTCCCCGGCGCGCAGCACGCCGGCGGCCATGGCCTGCTTCACCTGCGCCACGATCTGCGCGTAAATCGGCACCGCACTCGTAGTCTCCACCTCAAACCGCATCACGACTCCGTAACTGTATTAGTGTATTAACACAGTACTACACGGGTGGGCGGTTGTCAAGTGGGGGAGGAAAGAGACCTAACCCCCTCGATCCCGAATACCTTATGCTCTTTGCTTCATGCTTTCTGCTATGGATTGCGTGTCTATCCATCGGTCTGTAGTGCATGGGCGCCGTCCCATGCCTGCCCGTCGAAGGTCTATGCCGATGGAGCCAACAGAGACACGAGGTGACACCCCTGGGAGGGCAAGCGTACACGCGAGCCGCGGGCGTGAAATCCGTTGATGAATGAAGAGACGGTCTGTATGTGTGAGCGTTCACACGCGCAGACCGTCTTCCTTTAACAAGTACAATTTTCACGCGCGTGGCTCGCGGGGACGCTCGCCCTCCCAAAAATTGCGCCGGCCTTTGCTCGCTGCTCCGTCGGAATAGGAATGCGACGACCAGGCATGGGACGGCGCCCATACCCTACAGGCCAAAAGCATGTATCAGCAGTCGCGACCAAGCGCAGCAAGGCGCGCGTCGCACTTATTGATGTGCGGCACGCGCCTTGCTGCGCTGCGAGTTCAATTGCTACGTTCCTATGGGCGCGTTTCCACCGCCAAGGCCAGCGGGCAGCGACCGACCTTGACGCTGTCCACGATGGTGTTGGTGCCGCGGTCGACGACTTTAACGAAGTTATCGGTGTTGTTGAAGCCCACGTAGATGCGCTGCCCGTCGGGGGATACCGTCACCTCGTACGGACTGGTGCTCAGGTGGATGGTGGTGATGAGATGGTTGTCGGCGGTGTCGATGGTGGAAAGGGAGTCGCCGTTGTAGTTCGCCACATACAGGCGATCACCGCTGGGGTTGAGCGCCACACCGAAGGGGCCTGCGCCCACGGTCACGGTGGTGATGGTGGCCAGCGTGCCGGCATTGAGCACCGCCACCACGCCGGTGGCGTATTCCGACACGTACAGCGTGCCCCCGTTCGGGGAGATGGCAATGGTGGTGGGCGAGGTGCCCTTCATCGCGACCCCGGCGACCGCTTTATTCAGCGTCGTGTCGATAGTCACCACGTCGTCGCCGCGCTGGCAGGCCACATAGGCCGACCCGCCGTTGGGGTTCATCACGATGCCGATGGGTCCGCCGCCGACGGCAATCGAGCCCAGCACCACGTTGCGCGCCGTGTCGATGACCGTCACGTTGTCGCTGCCGAAGTTCGCCACGAAGAGCCGGTCGCCCGCGGGGGTGAACACCATGAGATGTGGATTGGTGCCCACGGGAATCGAGGTGACCGTCGTTTCCTTCACCGCATCGAGCACGGTGACCGAGTTGGCGTCGTAATTCGCCACGTAGACATACTTGCCCGACGGGCTGACCGTCAGCCCGATGGGCCCGGCGCCGACCTGAATCGTCGCTTCGGTTTTGTGGGTGCCGGTATTGACCACCGTGACGGTGTTGTCGTTGTAGTTGGCAACGAAGAGCCGCGGGCTGGTGTCCTTGCTCCCGCTGCTGCTGCAACCACCGAGCATCGCCAGCACGATGAGCAGACCGAGCCAAACGCTTGCGTGTAGACGCATACGCACCTCCTTGTGCCGCCCTGGGAGGGGTCGTGCGCCCCATTATGTGGCGAGTAGCCAACGGGTAGCGCGCCAGGGAATACGACAAGGGGCCGGCCTGTCGGCGGATCGCGACAGCGGGCAGAGCTTTTATCCGGCGGTGGGCACCTGGTTGGGGAAGACGTCGTGCAGACCGCCGCGGATGAGGGCGCGGAAGTACTCCGGGGAACGCACGGGCGGGCAGGCGAGCACGGCGGCGCAGAAGGTCTCCGGCGGCGCGTAGTCGTGGGCGTCGATGAAATGCAGGATGAGCGACGGCGCCACCAGGATGCACCCCTCGTCGGGGACGTACAGGTTGGCGCTGCCCATGCGCACGTGGATGCCGCGGAAGACGAGGTCGGGGTTGCCGCCGGTGAAGCGGCAGAGGTCGCAGTAGTGCATGCCCACCCGTTCGGCCGGCTGCCAGGGGTCGGCGAGCATATCCACCAGCTTGGCGAAGACGGCGGTGCTCACCTCGCCGCGGTCGTAGTTGCTGTCGCGCCCGAGCCACCCGACCGTGATCAACCGCCCGGAGGGATGAATGACCGTGAGATCCTCATATACCGCCATGGCAGTCCTCCTCTCGGTCACGCGTCTACCGCTACGTTATTATACCATAAGAACGGGGCCGATTAAGCACAAGGCGGGTACTTAATTGCCATTAATCGCCGCCTACCACCACAGCGGCGTCTCGGTGAGGCTGCAGAAGAAGCGCCCGCCGGAGACGAGGAGGAGGCGGTTGACGCCGCGGTGCAGGGTGACCGGGATGCGGTGGCCGCCCGCGTGCCAGCCGGTGGTGTATTCGTTGTTGAAGACGCGCACGCCGTTCACGTAGATCTGCCCCAGGTCGCCTCCCGTGTTGACGTACATCTGTCCCGCGCGGCGGCGGCGCACCTCGGCGTAGCTCCAATACTGGCCGGCGGGACCCACCAGGTCGTGCAGTTGCATGGCGAAGCCGCGGCGGCGCTCCTGATTCTCCCACCAGCCCAGCGTGCCCGGCGTCGTTTCGGGCAGCGCGTAGGCTTTCCACGTCGCGTCGAGGGTGAGGGCGGCGGCGCGCTTTTCATCCATCGCCCCGTCCTTCGCCTCCACGGGGTGGACGCGCCAGGCACGGACGATGCCGGGCATGGGGGTCAGGTGGTAGTCGGCCTCCGACTTCGGCGGGGCGGCGTCCGGACAGCCCAGCGCATCGAGGATGGCGCGGCTCATCAACTGGTAGCCGGCAAAGTTGAGGTGGCAGCCGTCCGGCGCCCACAGGTCGACACCCGCGGGGGCGGTCTCCATCGCCTTGTACACCTCCGCCAGCGGCAGGTCGTACTTCACCGCCGTGCGGCGCAGGATGATGTTGGCGGCGTCGAGGGCCAGCATGGGTTCCGTGAGGCAGCCGGTGTTGGCCTCGCGGTACTGCCAGCCGCGGATGCGCGTGAGGGTGAGCAGCAGCAGACGCACGTGCTCCTTCGCCAGCCGGGCCGCGATGGCATCCACGTTGGCGGCAAAGTCGGTCGTCTTCACGCGCTCCGAGTCGTTGATGCCGCAGTTGAGGATCACCAGGTCGGGGTGGAAGGGCAGCACGTCGCGGTCGAGGCGCGCGAGCATGCCGCCCGCGGTGTCCCCGCCGAGGCCCGCCGGGATGAAGAGCGGCACGGGCTTTTTCGCCGCGCGCAGCGCCTGCGCCACCATCAGCGAGTACGTCTGCCCGTCGGTGATGGAGTCGCCCAGGCACACCACCACCTTCGTCTTCGCCAGCGCAACCGGTGCCGGCGCCGCCGACACCGCGCACGTGGCCAGCAGCAGCCCCGCCGCCAACGCCAGGCATTGCACCGGTGAAGTGAGCATAGGAAGAACCTCCCGCAGAAGCTGCCGCCATTATCGCGCGGGGGCGGGGGGATGTCAAACGCGGGACGGCGCGCCTCCGGCAGTGCCGGGGGCGCGCCGTCGTCAGGTCAGTTCAAGCTGTTACAGCCCCATGATCATCCACTGGCTGATCTCCACGGGGTTCGAGTTGCCCGACCAGGAGAGGCGGACATACTGGGCGTTCATGTTGCCGCTGGTGTTGATGGGCATCATGCCGTAGTTGGCACGGCTGGTGGTGAAGTTCGCCGGGCCGTAAATGGTGCTCCAGGTGGCGCCGTCTTGCGAGATTTCGAGCTGCGCGTTCGCCAGGTAGCGGCTGGTGTCGTAGTGCACGATATTGACCGACTTGATGAGGTAGGAACGCGAGAACTTCAACGTCACGTTGCCCGCCGTCGGCGGTTTCACGCCGGCGCCGATCTGCGACAGGTTCCACCAGGCGGGGTCGCCGTTGTTGTTGAGGATCGTCATCTTGCCGGCTTCTTCATTGAAGATGTTGTAAGTGCCATCTACGACGACCGGTTCGCCCGCCGCCGGGTAGACCCACAGGCGTCCCAGTTCGTAGGTACCGTTGCCCGTCGTGCACGGATTGCTCTCGATTTCGATGAAGTTGCACAGCGTGGGGGTGATACCCTGGTACATCGGCGTGCCGTTATAATACCCGGCGCTGGAACTCGTCCACAGGGTACCGGTTTGATTGCGGATGGTGAAATTGGTGGGGGATTCGGAGGTGTTGCGCCAACACACGCCGAGTTTGCCGACGGCCATCGGCGAGGAAAACGTGAAGCGCGCCTTGGCGGAAAAGTTGCCCGCGCCGCTGAAGCGCCAGTTGTTGCCGCCGATGCACGCGTACTGCTCCGCCATCGTGGCGTCGGCTGTGGACGAAGAGCACGACCAGCCGTAGGTGCCGTTGGCGTTGTAGCGCTCCAGCAGGTTCATGGCCGTGGGGTTGCTGAACAGCGTGCCTTGCACGGCGCGGGCCAGGGACAGTTCCGCGTGGCCGTCGACAAAGCTGGCGATCCACTTATTGGTATGGCGCGGGTCGTAGTCGTTGTAAGCGTACCCCACGTTGGCATAGGTGACGGGGCTGGTGGTGGCGGCGTGGATGCCGTCGGCGCAGATGATGCTCTACGTGGGGTCGACCACCTCACCGAGCGCCTTGCCGTCGCACTGGCAGCTATACACATAGCCGTTGGGGGATTTGGTACCCAGGGTGGGGCAGATGAGCACACCCTTGTCCAGGTTGATGGCGCCCCAGGCATTCGAGGCGGGGGGCATGAGTTCGCTGTTGTCCTGCGCATACATGATCACGGCGGCGGCGATTTGCTTTTGATTGTTCAGGCAGGCGGTCTGACGCGCCTTTTCGCGCGCCTTGGCGAAGACCGGGAAAAGGATCGCCGCCAGGATCGCTATAATGGCGATGACGACAAGGAGTTCGATGAGCGTAAACCCTCGGCGGGTCGCGGGGGACGACATAGTAACCTCCTCAAGCGAAAATGCGCGGGTAAGACACCCGCTAGAAAACTTAACTTATCATACCATGTAATCGGTGCCTGTCAACAGGCGATCAACAAAAAAGCGAGGTCACGGGACGATCCGCGCAGGTTTGACCCGCCGTTCATCTTGTAAACAAGGGAAATTGCCGTCCTGCGCGAATATCCTCAGGAAGACGGACGAATTTCCACAAGGGACATGCCATGAAGACGTGTGACAAGTGCTCGGTGTCGTACCCGGATACCGCAAAGGCGTGCAGCAATTGCGGGGGCGAGCTGGTCAAAAAGTCGACCACCCGCCCCACGGCGGTGCAACGCACGCCGAATACCTACCGGCTGGAGCACCCGGACTCAGGCAAGGAGATTCCGCTGCAACTGCCCGGCGAATGGGTGCTGGGCCGCGCGGACGGCCAATGGATGCCCGACCTGGACCTGGCGCCCCTCGGCGCCGGGCCGGAGGAAGGCGTCTCGCGCAAGCACGCCATGGTCACCATCCAGGGCCCCAACGTCTCCATCACCGACACGCGCTCCGCCAACGGCACCCTTATCAACGGCAAACTCATCCCCACCGAACTGGCGCAACCGCTCGCCGAGGGCGATAGCATCAGCCTGGGCAGCCTCACCCTCGTCTTCCGCACCGGCCCACGCGAGAGTTGAGGTCGCTGTACGCATGTACCGCCGTTGTCTCGCCGGCTCGCGGGGTAGTGGCACCCGCCCCCGGCATCGACGGCGGCTTTTCGCTGCGCTCCGAAACGGTGAAATCCACCGTGGTGACGCTGGACGTGCCGGACATCGACGCCACCCTCGCCGGAGTCGTCGCCCACGGCGGCACCATCGTCGCCCCCAAAATGCCCATCGGCGACATGGGCTTCGTGGCGTATTTTCAGGACACCGAAGGCAACGTGGTCGGACTGTGGCAGGGACCGGTGTAAGCTGCCGGCCCGCTAGCGTGTGGTCGTCCCCCCATCCCCGACCCTTCCCCCGTCCTGTGACAGGGGAAGGGAGACGACGGTCGGTAAAGCTTGTCGATTCCCATTCCCCCTCCCCCGTCACATGGACGTTACGGGGGAGGGTCGGGGTGGGGGGCCGACCACCAGAGGGCGCCACAACCCAGCCACCATTCCCCCGCCCCCCGTTCCGGCGTATAATAGCGCAGCGATTTAGCCACAGGGGGTCTTCAATGCGCGTGTTGCTTCTTCTTCTTGCCGTGTGTCTGGCGTGGCCGGCGTGGGCGGCGCTGGCACCGGCGGGGGTGTTCGCGGATAATCTGGTGCTGCAGCAGGGGCGGCCCGTGCCGGTGTGGGGCACGGCGGCGCCGGGGGCGCACGTGACGGTGACCTTCGCCGGGCACAACGCGGCGGGCGTGACCGACGCGCAGGGGCACTGGCGCGTGGCCTTGCCCGCGCTGAAAGCCTCCGCCGACCCCGCCGTGCTGACGATCACCGACGGCACGACCACCGTGACGGCGAAGAACGTGCTGGTGGGCGAGGTGTGGGTGTGCAGCGGGCAGAGCAACATGGAGCTGCACGTGCGCGACGTGAACAACGCCGCCGCCGAGATCGCCGCCGGCGCGTATCCCGCGATCCGCGAGTTCGACGCCGCCCGCCGCACCGCCCCCGCGCCGTTGCCCGACACGAGCGGCCGTTGGGACGTGTGCACCCCCGCCGCGGTGGGCAACTTCTCCGCCGCCGCGTACTTCTTCGCCCGCGAACTCTGGACCCGGCTGCACGTGCCGGTGGGGCTGATCAACGCCAGCATCGGCGGCACCATGGCGGAGCCGTGGACCCCGCGGGAGAGCGTGGCGGGGCTGCCGAGCTTCCGCACGCAATACGCGCAATTCCTCGACGACCTGAAAGCCTACGCCGCCGACAAGACCGCCTATACGAAGATGGCGCAGGCGGAGCAGCGGACGGTGCAGGCCGCGCAGGCGGAATGGTATAAAGCGCAGGTGATGGGGGACATCGGCCAGCGCGAGAAATGGTTCGACCCGGCGGTGGACACCAAAGCGTGGCTGCCACTGACGCTGCCCGCGGCCACCGCGACGGACGGGTGGAACTACCACGGCTCGGTGTGGGTGCGCCGCACGGTGACGGTGCCCGCGGATTGGGTGGGCAAGGCGCTCGACCTGCACCTGGGCGCTTGCGACGACGTGGACATCACCTACGTCAACGGGCGCGAGGTGGGGCGCATGTGGCAGGACGTGCCGAACTTCTGGAAGATACCGCGCAAGTACGTCGTGCCCGCTGAGCTGGTCACCGGTACCGCGGTCACCATCGCCGTGCAGATTCCCAATACCTACGGCGTGGCGGGGATGTTCGGCACGGCGGAGGATATGAGCCTGGCCCCGCAGGGATCTGCGGGCGCGGCGCTTTCGCTGGCCGGGGCGTGGCAGGTGCGCTACGGGAGCGCCGTCGACGTGCCCGCGCAACCGCAGATGGTGCATTCCGGCATGCCCGGCTACGGCGGGGGCGACCCGGGCGCCATTTACAACGGCATGATCGCCCCGCTGCAGCCCTTCGCCATCAAGGGCGTGCTGTGGTACCAGGGGGAGTCCAACGCCAATGAGCCGGGGGGGTATGCCGAACTCTTCCCCGCGCTGGTGACCGGCTGGCGCGCGGCGTGGGGGCAAGGCGACTTCCCCTTCTACTTCGTGCAGCTCGCGCAGTACCAGGCGCGCCAGCGCTTGCCCATCGAGGTGCAGTCCTGGGCCGACCTGCGCGACGCGCAGATGCACGCGCTGGCGCTGCCGCACACCGGCATGGCGGTAGCCGGCGAGATCGGCGACGCGGGAGACATCCACCCGAAGAACAAGCAGGAGCTGGGCCGCCGCCTGGCGCTGCTGGCGCTGGCGCACGACTACGGGCAAAAGGGGGAGTGCCAGGGGCCGACGCTGAAGGCCTGGCGTGTGAAGGGCGCGACGGTGACCCTCACCTTCGACCATGCCGACGGGCTGCACGCCGAGAGCCTGTACGGCTTCGCGGTGGCGGGCGCGGACAAAGTCTTCCACCTCGCCACGGCCACGTTGAAGGGGAAGACGGTGACCCTCACCTCCGCCGTACCCGCGCCCGTCGCGGTGCGCTACAACTGGGCCTTCAACCCCGCGGGGGTGCTGCGCAACGCCGCCGGCTTGCCCGCCAGCCAGTTCCGCACGGACACCTGGGCGTATGACGCGGCGACCGCGGCGATGGAGCTGTGGCCGTAACAGCCAATATGCACCATTTGAAATCAAACACTCGGCGCCGGATCAATCGATCCGGCGCCGAGTGTTTGCAGCAGGGATATTGTTCCTATCTGATCGGTTCTCGCAGATTGTCAATTCAATTCAAGGAACCCGACGATCGGATATGCGGTTCCGGAACCATCGGATTTATTCGAATAGTACCCAATGATACCCGTTGACGGATCTGCACTCGATACCTTGCGCCAATATTCAGTATAGACTTGCACTACGGGTGGAAATGTCACATCCATTGCATCTGCAAGTGTCGCTATCGGTGTTGCATTGTTGATATCGACAGGATTGGTATCGGTAGTATAAAAAGAACCTTTTCCTGCAAAGCCGCCATTTCGGCATGTATAATACGCGACATGCCCATTCGGAAGAGCGGGACATTGTCCGAACACAACGATACAGTCGTGGTCACTTGACTGATAGGGTGCCTGAGTGATATTGGTCAGAAGACTCGGCCATTTGTACGGATCACGTCCGGAAGCTTGTGAGAAATTCAGTTTTACTTGATCGGGTCCATGCTTTACATATCCATCGACAAACCAAGTATCAGAACATACCGAAAAGCCATTTGGTGACCAGGTGTCGGACGTTGGCGGTGGTATGGTAGTATCCTTATGAAACCATCCTACAACCCAACTACCCATTTGTGCTGGCGTAAGAGTATGACGATACCCTTTTTCAGGATGTGTTACATCTAACCAATTTGAGTCTACGACAATCACAGAACTCGGGTTTTCTGCTGAATCTACAATTGCCACGTGCCCGGTTGGGCACGTGGCTGTAGCACCGAATACGATAATATCATGTGGAGATGGGGTTTGAAATCCAGTATTGATAATTTTCACCATTCCTGATGGTCCACAATGGTCCGAATCATCATATATCCAGTGTGCGTATGGGGCACTGGGGTGTGCCGCACCAATTGACGGAATAGTTGAACCAAGTACAGCTGAAGCAAAATCACGGACAAAGGCGACGCATTGTCCTTGAACAGCAACACCGCAATACGAATCAATGGCGGTGCAAAAGCTGCCACCTCCTACATCTCCTGACATAGGTACCTGTGGAGAGCCGATATCCTCCTGTGTTGAAGCAGACGGGGTCGGCGTTGGCGTCTGAGATGAAGAGGGCGACGTGGCGGAACCGGATTGACATCCGAGAAGAATTCCACCCGTAAGAGAAAACGCCAAAACATAACCCATGATTCGCCGAATTGAGATATACATAGTTACCTCCTTCAATTTAATTTATTGTTCGTCACCTATAAATAACTTCCTCCTGAACGCCAAATTAAAAATACGACCAGGACTTTCGCTCAACATCCCACCGCCTGCACGGGGGAGCAGCGTAGCACTGTTGTGCGATAATCATCCCACAGACGGTGATGCGCAGCATACAGGGTCGTGCCCAGGCGTTGCGCCTGCTGGCGCAAGGAGACCCAGGC
>CAIYQO010000232.1 GCA_903928345.1 uncultured bacterium
GCACGTATAGTTGCCAGTGGTGGCAATCAAGTATTCAGTGTATTGGCGTGCGGTGAGCATAGCAGCAACAGGGGTATACCCACTCACCAAAGACACCAAACATTACGATATCGTTATGGAGTAGCAAAGCGAAAGTCCTATAGAAGTTCACGTTGAAATAGTCGTTGAAGGCGCCCCCGGTGGCGGTGGTGCCGGGGAAGATGCTCATATCGACGTCGGAACCGCTGGGGTAATACAGTTGCATGCCGCCGGCGCCCGGATACCCGGACAGATCGCCGTTCGGGACATCCGCGATTTCGACGTGGCCGTCCGAGTAACTGCTGACGGTTTTGCCGCCGTGCCGGAAGTCGTAGTCGGTGACATCATACAGGACGTTGTCATACGTCGTGTCATAGGTCGCGTTGGCCGCCGTGGCGTTGTGGACGCCGTCAGAGGTGAAGAGCGCATCGCTGGCCGAGGGGATGTCGCCGAGCGCGGCACCGCTCCACTTGTTGTTGTAGACGTAGGCATTCTTCATTTGTGTGCCCGCGGTGGGGCACAGCAACACGCCTTTGTCCAGGTTCAGCGCACCCCATACCACCGAACTGGCCGGCAGCAACTCATCGTGATCCTGGGCATACATCAGGATCGATGTGCAGATTTGCTTCTGATTGTTCAGGCACTGGGTCTGCCGGGCCTTTTCCCGCGCTTTCGCAAACACGGGGAAGAGAATGGCGGCGAGAATAGCAATTATCGCTATCACGACAAGTAACTCGATAAGGGTGAAGCCGCGGGATCGCATAATAAAACCTCCCAGGCAAAGATATCCTAACTGTACAATAGCATCGCCATTATGTCAACAGATGGTTACGGCGAGTTCAACAGCCGCTATGTGCCCAGTAGCGCTTTCCGGTGTGGGCGGTCGGCGGGTGTGCGCGATATTCAGAGCCCATTCACAACCGCTTATTCCGCCACCCCCTCCACGCTCTCGTTCTCGCTCGCCCGGTAGCCGGAGGTGATGATGTCCAGCGTGTGCAGGGCGTCGCGGTGACTGATGGGGGGCGGGGCGCCGAAGCGCAGGCAGGCGGCGAGGGCGACAAAAAGGCCATAGAAGCTGCCGGCGTGGGGGAAGTCGATCTCCGGGTGGCGCCAGGTGCGCGCGGCGTTGTCGAAGACGCCCAGCGGGTAGCCCTCATGGTCGAGCTGCAGGCTGCCGGCGCTACCGTGCACCTCCACCACGCGCGTACCGCCGGCGGGTACGCTCCACGCGGTTTGCAGGCTCGATACGCCTTGATTCTCGTGCATACACAGGGCGGTCGCGGTGTCCTCCACGGGCATATCCCCGGCGTAGGTGGCGGTGCGCGCGGCGATGCCGATCACCGGCGACCCCATCAGCGCCACCGCCAGGTAGGCGTGGTGATAGCCGCTGTCCAGCCAGACGCCGCCGCCGGCCATCTCCGGGTCGGCGTGCCAGGCGGGGTGATAGCTCTCCGTGCCCGCGCCAAAGCCGCCCGTCACCCCCTCCAGGCGCACGAAGAAGGGCGTGCCGATGGCCCCCGCGCGCACCAGCCGCAGCGCCTCGGCGATGGGCGGGTAGTAGAGATAGTAGTGCGCCACCGTCACCAGCCGGCTGCGCGCCTCGGCGAAACGCAGCAGCTCCTCGGCGTCGCGCAGGGAGAGCGCCAGCGGACGCTCCGTCACCAGGTGCGCCCCCGCGCGCAGCGTGGCCCACGCCACCTCGTGATGTCGCGCGTGGGGCACGCTCACGTCCACCACATCGGGTGACTCGCGCAGCAGCAGCTCGCGATAGTCCGCGTAGCGCCGCTCCGGCGGCAATCCGAGCAGCACGCCGGTCTCTTCCAACGTCGCCGGGTCGGCATCAGCCAGCGCGACGACCGTATAATCCTCCGCCAACGCCTGCAACGCCGGCGCATGGCCCATGCGCACCGTGCGCCCACCACCGATAAGAGCAATTCGTAGCATGGAAGCAAAATTCGCCCGGTGAAGGAGGGTTCCTGTCGTCATCCTCGACAATCGAGAAAGTCATCGGCTAGAGGTGCTTATAAGCGCTTGCCTGTCCCGTATTCGGCGCCATGGAGATTGATTTCGTCGTAGAGAAATATCATCATCGGTTGCGTTTCATAACCATCGAATTCAGGTAGGGTCCGTAAGAATGATAACAATTGCCGGTTGATCGAGACGATACCGCCCTCTGGCTTTAAGTTGAAGAATCTCATGAATTTCCGCAAGTGTCTCTCACTATGAATCGGGAGGAATTGATCGGGAAAATAGTAATGCAATACTTTTGTTCGTAATGGCCATCGTCGAGAGCCAATAGCTGAACAATCTGCTATCTCATCAAGTTTATCATATTCACCCTTCGCAGCAAAATACAGCATCATCTGCAAACTTGCCGTGATTGCAACAAGTTCATCCTCAGGACTATTATAAGAATCTTCATCAAACCACCAGCTATTTTGCTGTTTATTCCAATAGATGCCCCATTTCCCTGGCGATCCTCCTCGTACCAATCCCAGGTTGTTATTAAATTCCAGGCGATAGCAGAATGATTCCCGGCTCCCTTTACCCTGCACGTAATCATCGAGTGTCATATCCATCAGCTTATTCGGCGGAAAATCCTTCACGAATGCTTGGCGCCATTGCCGGTCATGCTCTGTATCCAATTGCGGATACAGAGAAAGATACTGGAGTGTTTCACGCCAATCACCTTTGCTCGCTCTATCGACAGGGGTGATATTCCGGAAGGAAGGGATATCAGCAGTTCGGTAAAATTATTCCTTCCGGGAGCTTTCTGATAAATCTTCGTTTGATCACCATCAGTCACGACACCTATAGTTTGGGTGCCAATACTATTTAAATATCTTTGCAGTTGGATGGTTGCCCGTTGGAATTCAGAGTTAATCCTGCAACGACGCTTAACTTCAAGTACAAGAATCGTTCTTCCTGAATCATCTTCAGGACTTTCGCTCAACATCCCACCGCCTGCACGGGGGAGCAGCGTAGCACTGTTGTGCGATAATCATCCCACAGACGGTGATGCGCAGCATACAGGGTCGTGCCCAGGCGTTGCGCCTGCTGGCGCAAGGAGACCCAGGC
>CAIYQO010000233.1 GCA_903928345.1 uncultured bacterium
AGGGGTGGAAGGTTCGAGCCGGACTCTTTGCCCTGTTCCAAACAGTGACCATCCATTTACCGGTGATGTTCCCCGCTCCCTACTTCGTCGCGACGGTTACACCGATCAGAACTCCAGCTTATACTGCAGGTTCAGCCCGACGGCGTGTTTTTCGTCCAGGTTGGTGGAGACGGACAGGTTTTTCAGGAAACGGTATTCGGGCATGCGGTAGTCGAGCGACAATAGCCACTGCGCGGGGTCGATGGGGGTGGGCGGGGCCTGCCAGTGGTAGCCCACGCGGAAGGCACCCCACTTGGATTGCGCGAACTCCTGCGACGTGACGGTGAGGTCGGGGGGCTGGGTCGGGTCCAGGTTGATGGCGACCACGTCCACGTGGAAGCCGCGCAGCGACTGGCTGAGCCATTCGTTCAGCCAGATCTGCGTGAAGTTCTGCAGCAATTCCGCCTGCAACTGCTGCTTGCCCTGGATCATCGAGACCACGTTGTTGAAGCCGACCAGCGCGCTGTAGATCTCGTCGGAGGTGGGCGGGCGCACGCCGGCGGGTACCGAGGTGGCGGTGAAGTCGATGGGCAGCCGTCCGCCTTCCAGGTGGAAGAAGTCGACGTCGTTCATCGTAGCCGCCACGCTGACCTGGTTCACCGAACCGGTGGCGGCGGCGGTGGCGGTGAGGCTGGGCTGATCCAGCGGATCGTCCTGGCGGCCCGCCGGGCGGTTGAAGGGCATGTGCAGTTTGCCGGTGGCCGTTTCCACCGAGAGGATGCCGCCGGGTAGCCGCACGCGTGCGCGGTTGGGTATGGCAGTGTAGACGGCGTCGAAGTTGGGGCGCTCCAGCGTGCCGCTGACCCAGCCATAGGTGCCGGTGACGAACCCCGCGCGCAATGTGTCGGCGGTGTAGGCATAGGCGAAGTCTTCGCGGTCTACGTACGGCTTGGCGCCCGGCGCGCCCGCCAGGAAGTGCTGGTCGTCCACGCTGATGGGCGAGAGCAGCGTCTCGTTGTTGGTGCGGCTCAGGCCCACGGCCGTCGTCTCGAGCGCGGGCAGCGTCTGCGTGGTGGTGAAGGGAATCTCCGCTGTCACCGGGGTGGGGGAGAGGTCGAAGAGGAACTTGTTGTTCGCGCCGCTCTGCACCGCCAGCGAGAGCTGCGGGTTGAAGGGCGTCGTATACGGTTTGGCCGCCGGCTCGTTCGCGCCACCGCCGCTGCCGCCGCCGGGCGCACCCTTCACCGTGATGGTGGTATTCTCGGCGTAGACCACCCCGGAAAGCAGCGGCGCGTTCTTCCCCTCCACCAGGGTGTTGCCCAGGTGCAGGTAGCCGCTGACGCGCCCCTGCAGCATGTTGTTGAAGAAGCGGATCGGCGTGCGCACCGTTTTGGCGTACAGGTCGTAGTGCAGCAGCGCCGGCAGGTCTTCCACCGTCAGGCGCGTGTCGTCGCCGTACGGCAGCGTGACGCTCCCCTGCGCCACCAACGCACCCTTGGGGAAGGCTTTGGTCTTGTTCAGGCCCAGCACGCCCTTCGCCCAGCGAATGGGTTGAAAGTCCTTCGTGCGCGCCAGCGCGCTTTTCAGCGACGGCTTGCCGTAGTCGATGACCTTTGGCGGCTCCGTCACGCGGTCATAGCCGGTGGACAGGTCGTTCACCTCCACCACGTTGATACGCTCGTTCTGCACTAACTCGGAGTGGAAGGCCAGGTCTACCGACACGTCCGTCAACTGGTTGGGCAGGTCGGGGTTGTCGCCCGCGCCCCAGTTCAACGCCACCATCGGCGCGTGGGCGCGTACGATGCCATGGTCGATGATCGGCTGCGCCGGCGTGCCGCTGATCTGCAGCGACGCCTCTACCGTGCCCGGCGCGTCGGGCAGTTTCGGCACGAAGGCGCGCAGCGCGTCCAGCCCCTGCTTGGGCAGACTCACCTGCAGGTCGAGCTTGCCGTCGGCGGGGATGACCGGCTGCAGCGACCCCTGCCAGGCCAGGGGCAGCGTGCCGCGACATTCCAACGGCGTGTCGGGGGTCTGTGCGGCATGGCGGAAGTGCAGCGCGGCGGGCTGCCCATCGCCGATGGTCACCGTGCCGTCCCGCAGCGCGAAATCGGCGGTCAGGCGGTCGAAGGCGTAGGGGCCCACGGTGAAGTGGTCCACGTCGAGGGCGGCGTGCACCTCCGGGTTGCTGGTGGGGCCTTGCAGCGTCGCCGTCACGGTGGCCGCGCCGTCCATCTGCGCCAGCAGGCTCTGCGGCGCCCAGGGGGCGAGCACCTTGGGTCGCAATCCCAATGTGGTGAAGGTGAGGTGCAGGTCGCCGGGGAGGGTCGTCTTGCCCGCCGCGTCGCGTTCGGGCAGCACGATGCTCCCGAGCAGGGTGGCGGTGCCGCCGTGGTCGGTGCGGTCGGTGGCGACGAAACGGGTGAAGTCCAGCCGCCGCGCCGCGGTGTCGAACTGCACCGCGCCGTCAAGGTCGGGCACCGGGCGGTTGGCCACGGTGAGGTCGGTCACGGTGAAATCCGCCGCCAGGCGCGGGGCGCTCAGGCGCGCGGAGAGGGTCACCAGTGCCTGTCCGGTGCCGCTGAAGGGCACCGGCACCGCCTGGGCGCCGTGGAAGAGGGGCGCCAGCGCGGAGGCGTCGTCGGTATGCTCGGCGATGGTGGCGCAATCGCGGCGCAGCAGATCGAGGTTCGCGGGTGCCGCGGGGGCGCCGGGCCGGGTGGCCACCGCGCCAAAACCCAGCGCCAGGTCGACGGCGTCGTGGGCGAAGTCCAGTGCGCCGGGGCGGGTCAGCGTGATGGCGTAGCTGCCTGCCGTCGCCGTGCGCTGCAGCGTGAAGCTCTCTACGCTCAACCGCGCGGCGGCCACGGCGTAGCCCACGCGCACCGCCAGCCGCTGGTAAGGGATGCTCCCCACCGTCAGGTTGTCGCCGCTTTCCAGCACGGCGCGTACCGCGCAGGTGCGGGTGAGGGCCTGCGCCGCCGTCTCCCCCACGCCCGGCTGCAGTTGCCCCGACACGTCCGCGGCCAGGGTGAAGTCGCCGTTCAGGTCCACGGGCAGGCGCACGTTGCCGTCGGCGGTGAGCAGATCGCGCGCGCCGCGGCCGTCCGACAATGTGGTCAGGTTGTCCAAGTTCAGCGCGTCGCAGCGGATGTGCAGGTCGAGCTGCCGCGCGGGCGCCGTGGCCGGGTCAAGGGAGATCGCGCCGTCGATGGTGAAGGGCACGCCGTGGTACACCACCACCGTGTTGGCCAGCGTCACCGTCGGGCCGTGCAGGGTGAAGTTCACCGTCACGCTGTCCAGCGCCAGCTTCGTCGCGCCCAGGTTGAGTACCGGGCGGCGCAACACGAAGCCGCCTTCCCCGGCGGGTTGCGCGGGGTCGCTCTCTAGCAGCGTCACTTCGCCGTCCACGAAGCCGTCCAACGGCAGGTCGACGCCCAGGCTGGCTTTCAACGCGCTCATACTGGTCAGCGGCAGCGTCATCTTGCCCGCCACCTGCCAGCGCGCGTCCGTGCCGGTGCCCGTCTGCGACAACTCGGCGGCGCAGATCACCTGGCTGTTGCCCATCACCAGGTGCACGGCGTCCAGCACCACGCGCGGGGTGGGGGCGGCGGCGGCGACGATGTGGGCGGAGAGGCGCCCGAAGCGGTACGCCTGGAAACGCCCGTCGCGCGCCTGCACCGTGCCGTCGAAGGCCAGCGCGTCGGCGGGGCCGTTGAGTTCGCCGGACAGGTAACCTGTGCCGCTCATTTCGGGCAACGTGGCATGGGTCGCGCGGGTGATCAGCGCGCCGACGGCGGCCAGCTTCAGCCCGCTGCCGCGCACCGCCAGCCGCACGTCCCCGTCGCCGTCGACGGTGCCCGACGCCTGGAATTGCCCCTCCGGCGTCTCCACCGTCGCCCGCTCCAGCGCCAGCCGGGTTTGCCCGTCGGCGCTCTCCAGCCGCAGGTTGACGTCGGCGGTGCCCCCGGTAAGGGTGCCCAACCCCACCTGCCCCAGCGCGCGTGCGACCACCGTCACCCGGTCGCCCGCCACGCTCACCGTGACCGGGCCGCTCACCGTGCCGTGCAGGTCCGCCAGCGAGGGCACACCCGGCGGCGGTGGTTTGCTTTTAACGAGGTAGGGCGCCAATACGCGCGCCAGCGACGCGCCCTTCGCCTGCCCCTGGAAGAGCGCCTGCACGCCCTGCGTCGCCGGCGTGGTGGGGTAGGTCAGCCACGCGTCGCCGGTCACGTCGCCGTCGTAGGCGCGGGCGCGCACGTGCGTCAGGGCCACCACGCCGTCGCTCCAGCTCAGCGTGCCCGCCACCGTCTGCAGGTCGCCGAAGTCGCTGTGCAGCGACAGGCCGCGCAGTTGCGCCAGCGCGTGCAGGCCGTTGGTGGCGCCGGTAAGCTGCACCCAGCCGTCCACGCGCCCCCCGAACGTCAGCGGCAGGTCGCCCACGCCGGGGATGAGCCCCTGCAGCGTGCGCGCGTCGGCCTGGGTGGTGCTGAGCTGGATGCTGAGGACCGGCGGATGGGCGGGGTCGCCGAAGTGCGACACGGCGCCGGTGACGGTCATCGCAAGGCCGTCGGTGAAGCCGTGCACGTCGGTGAGTTCGATGAGGTCGTTGGCGATGCGCAGCCGCCCCTGGGTGACCGCGAAGGGCAGCGTGCGCCCGCTCAACCCGAAGATGCCGCGCGCGTCGTGGGCGTCGGCCACGATATCGATGGTTGGGCGCAGGCGGCCCGTCTGCGGGTTGGGTGCCAGCGCCAACTCCCAGCGTCCGCTCGCCGTACCACCGAGTAGCGTGACGCCCAGGTCGGGGGGCAGGAAGCGCTGCACGAAGGCCAGGTCCGCGCCGTCGAAGCGGATATCCATCTGCAGTTGCCGCCGGTCGGTATGCACGCCGCCGGTCAGCTCGACGCGCCGCACGTGGCCGGTCGCGGTGCGCGCGGAGAGGTGGAAGGGCAGGTAGCCGTCCGCCGAGGGCAGCACGCGCACGTTGAGATCGATCAGGTGCTCGTCGAAGGGGCCGATGGTGGGCGGGAAGCCCGCGCCGTCGTGGTAGACCACCTCACCGCCGACGATCTCCACCGCCGCGCCGAACTCGCTCTTTTGCGGGTGCGGGGACGGAGTGGGATTCGTAAGCAGGTCGTCGATGTTCCACGTGCCCGCCGGGTTGCGCGCGATCCGCGCATACGGGTCGGTGAGCCGCACGTGCTTCACCGCGCGCAACGCATGCCCCGGCGCCGCCAGCAACGCGGGCAGGTCGAGATCGACGTCGAGGCGCCGGAGGGCGAAGAGCGGGGTGGCATCGGTGGCGCTGGTGTGCACGGTGAGGTCGAGGAGGGAGAAGCGCCCCGCGCCGAACGTCCACGCGCCCAGCGTGGCCGGGCGGTGTGTTTGATCGATGACGTTGAGCACGATGAGGCGCCGCACCACTTCGTGCCAATTCGAGGTGAGCACCCCCGCCGCCGCCGTCAGCAGGAAGGCGAGGAAGAGGAACACCGTGAACAGGAGGTGTGCCGGCCAGGACGCCCGGGAGCCGGGCGCCACTGCCGTGCGGCGCTGTGGCTGGCGTATGTGTGTAAGTACCGGCATGCGCAACCCCGACTGCATCCCCGAGTGGGCCACCTCCAGCGTACCCCCCGGGCGGACACATTATAGCATAACGAGGCGGCGGGCGCAGATGTACAGAGATGTACAGGGACTGTCCCGTGACCTACCGTGCAAGGTGATGCCTGCCGAGGCGGCACCCGGTCGGGTTGTATACCCGGTCTTGAATACGTGCAGGGGCTGTCCCCAATACGGTTCACTTTAGCGTTCCGCGCCTGTCGGCGCGACCCTCATCCCCCGCCCTTCCCCCCGAGGGGAAGGGAGTGAACCGGGTAGAAAATCGTGAGCGGAGGCGGAAACCCACCCCGCTGCTCCTCTTCCCCTCGGGGGGAAGAGGCG
>CAIYQO010000234.1 GCA_903928345.1 uncultured bacterium
AGAGGTGATTGCAAATTACCTCTGCATCCTTCCCCCGTGCCGTCCGTTGCTCTGCCTTCATGCGGGCACGCGGGCGGCATGACCGTGTTTTTGGCGTCGGCCGGGGCTTGCACGCTGCCCCAGGCGCGTGCAGACCCGCCCGCCCTGCGGCCAGGCCGTGGCTGCGCCTGCGCGCCCGGACCTTATTGTCCGATGCGCAACAGTTGGTCGGCGAAAATCACCAGCAGGCCGAACATCAGGTAGGCATGCACCTTCCGGTGCCCGCGCACCCGCGCCGTCAGGCCGCCGAACTCATCTTTTAAGCGCGCGTTGAAGCACTCGGCCACCGTGCGGCCCTTGAAGCGCTCAGCGCGGTCCGGCTCCAGCGGCGGCGGGGGCGGCTGCCCGCGCCGTTTCAGCCGGTCAATAATCGGCTGATGCCCGAGCGCTGCCGACAGGGCGTGAATCGGCGCGGCGTCATACGCCTTATCCAACAAATCGTAGAGCACCGTCACCCGCCGACTGGCCAGTTTGAACAGCGGAATGGCCACCTGGCTATCGTGCACCGAGGCCGCCGTGGTCACCGCCGCCAGCGGGAGCCCCCACTCGTCCACGCTCACATGAAACTTGTAGCCCACCCAGTAGCTCGTGTTCCCCTTGCTGTCCCGTTTGCCACCCACGTCGCAGGCCGTGCGCAGCTCCAGCAGCGCGATTTCCGGCTCCTGCGCGGCCTGCCGCTCCAGCCGCGTCGGCTCCGGGGGCAGCGGAGCCGCGCCCTTCTTGGGCCGGCCAGGTTTCCGCTTGGCCGTCTTCGGCTTCTCCGCGTCCAGCACCGGCTTGGCCCGCGTCACCGGCGTTTCGCGGGCCGGAATGGCCGTGGCGTCGGTGGCCGCGTGCCATACCACGTCCGCCCCCCGCCACCCCTGCACCAGCGCGGCATGCACCTGATCGGCCAGCCCGGTCTCGGCGAACGCGCGAAACGCCCGACTGAAGGTCGACAGGCTGGGCACCTGCCCCCGCGCGGTCCACCCGCACACCTTGCGCAACGCGGTGTCGCCGAGTAGGCGCTCGCGAAACGCCGCGCGATCCGTGCCCCCGTACAAGGCCATCGCGACACAGGCCCGGGCCAGACACCGTCGATCTTTCGGCTTCACCCCCCGCACATAGGGCGACGGGGTAGCGACACAGCGCTCAATGTGCAGCACTTCCAGGATGGCCACCAGCTGGTAGAGCTTCGCGGTCAGCTCTACCGCCTCTTCGAGCGCCGGAAACAGCGAGGTCTGGACACGATCCCAGAAAGCTGCTACTCTCTCGGTGAGTGCACTCATCGGTCTCTCCTTGGGAAAGAAGTGTGTGGTAACAACTCTCTTCGACGGAGAGACCGAAACTCCTCAGGGGGCACGAAAAAAAGTAACTTCCCCCGCTAATCTGCAATCACCTCTACAACCGATTCATATTTCCAGACTATAGTGCTAACACTGGAAGGGATGACTCATGCTGAATCATTCCGCCAAATTATTAACAACGATCAAGCTTTCATAGCATCATGGTTCGATGATTCTATCGTGGCTATTCACCCAACCTTCAAACGTGCGATAGAAGATTGTGGTTTTACACCGCAAGTAATAAATGCGAAAGAATTCAATGGCGATGTTGTCGATGAGATCATCGGAGAAATCCGCCGGAGCCGTTTTATTGTCGCAGATTTAACCGGTCATCGTGGTGGTGTCTATTTCGAAGCCGGATTTGGCATGGGGTTAGGATTACCCGTCATCTTCACCTGTCGGGAAGATGATTTTATCAAAGACGGGAAGAAGCTAGCCCACTTTGATGTCGAGCACCTCAATTTCATTCTGTGGAAGGATGAAGCAGAACTCTATACTCGCTTGAAAAATCGAATCGCAGCGACAATCCCGTTACCGAATACCAGATCAGGATCACTGGTTGCATCGGCGTGATGCCCAATCTATGGAGTTAGGTCCCCTGTCCCCCGAAACCAAAAGCCCCGCCGGGCAGCACCCGGCGGGGCTCGTTGACACATTGCGCATAGGCGCCAGTGGTTATTTCTTCGCCCACGGCGCGGGCGTCCAGTTGCCGTTCCCGGTCTTGGTCGTATAGGTGCCGGTGCCGTAGAGGATCGCCGTGCCGGTGCCGGTGGCGCTGATGGCGATGCCGTCACCGTACATGCCGGCGGCAAAGTTCTCACCGGTCACGGTGGCGGTGCCGTTGAAGTCGTTGTAGGCGTCCATGTCTTTGCCGGCCAGTTTGCCCGGCTTCGCGGTGAAGGTCTTCCCGTCCGCGAAGGTGACGGTGGCGCCGTGCGACACCAGCAGCGGGCCTTTGCCCGTGAAGGTGACACTGCCCTTGGTGAGGTATAGCCGCGGGGCGTCGGTGCCGGTGCCCGTGGCGGTAAGGGTGCCGTCGAAGGCGACGGAACCGGCCGGCGGCGGCGCGGTCGAGGTGCCGGTCGTGGTGGGCGGCGGCGTGGGGGTGAGCGGGTTGTCACTCGCGGCGGGCGCCCCGAAGGTGATCATGATCGTCTTCTGGTCCAGCTTTTTGTCGCCGCCCTTGTCCCACGGCGCCAGCGTCCACTTGCCGTCGGTAGACTTCACGGTGTCCGTGCTGCCCGTGCCCACCGTGTAGGTGCCGGTGCCGAAGAGGATGGCATACCCGGCGCCGTCGGCCTTGATGCTGATGCCGGTGGCGTACATGCCCACGGAGAAGTGCTCGCCGCTGATCGTGGCGGCGCCGGTGAAGTTGTTATAGCCGTCCGCGTCGCGCCCCGCCAGCTTGCCGGGCTTGGCCGTCGGCGCGGTCTTCTGCGTGCCGTCGAAGACGATCTTCGCGTTGTGCGACACTAACAGTGCGCCCGTACCGGCAATCGTAATGCTGCCGGAGGTGAAGTACAGCCGCGGCGCGCCCTCGCCCTGCGCGGACAGCGTGGCGCCGACCGCCTGGGCGGCCACGCCGAGGAAGAGGCCGAGGAACACCAGACACGAGGTAAGTTTCACGGTTAACCCTCCTTCGGATTACCTGAGAACGGAATCATACCAATACAATTGTATGCCTGCGTCCGCCGGGCGTCAAGGACAATCATAAGACGTTACAGGGAAAGGAGCGGGGGATAAGGCTCACGGTTAGCGTATGAGGCGATGGTGTGAAAATCGGCAATGCATAACATGCGGTGGGCAATTGCCCCGCAGGGGCTCTAACTCCATAGCCTGGGGCAACGCCCCAGGTCTTCGACACCGGAAAAATTCCCGCCGACAGGACGTTGGCGGAAGAACGCAGGACGCGAGGGGTGTCGCCTCCTGCAATCTGGACGCCGCCCTCCATGGCGGCGCGGGGAGGGGGAACCGGTAACCCGGGGCGTTGCCCCGGGCTATGGAGTTGGAGCCCCTGCGGAGTTAGGATACGCGTACTATCGTCCCAATCCGCAATTTTAAAATCGTCCAAACCGCTGAATCGCACTCATAATCAGCCGCATCCCCGTCAGGCGGGAGCCGTTGTTGATGCTGCCGGCGGTGGCGAAGACGAGGCCGCGGTGGGCGCGGGCCTGCGCGAAATCGCGCAGGAATTCGGCCACGATGCCCGCTTCCTCGTTGCGGCTGAAGGTGAAGGGCGCGAGTTGGCCGAAGATCACCGCGCCGGGCATATGGGCGCGGATCTCCGCCACCGGCACCGTGGGGCCAAAGTTGACGCCGGTGAAGTTTAGCGTGCCCAGCAGCGGCAGGTGGTGCCCCATCGCCGAGTCGGAATGCTGGTAGCGCGCGTCGCCCGGGTCGGGGGAGAAGCGGTCGAACATCCCCTTCACGATAGGGAAAGCGAAGAATTCATACATCGCCGGTGAGAGCAAATAGCAGTTGTCGTCGGCGAAGTAAAAGCCGTGCGGTGCGGGCTGGTCCGTCTCCGCGTCCAGCACGTCGGCGATGCCGAACATGGCGCGCAGGATAGTGTCGCGGAAGCGCGCGGCAAGGTTCGGGTTGTCCATGATGCAGTAAAGCAGGTTCTCGATGCCGAAGATGGAGGTGGCGAAGGTTACCGGCCCGCGCTGCCCGCGATAGCGCGGCGGGGGCACGCCCAGCGCGGTGAGGCGGTCTTTTTCCGCCTCCCAGTTCGCCGGCAGCAGAAAGGCGCGCAGGCCCTCCAGCCGCGCCTCTACCCGGTCGAGCAAGGCCGCCAGTCCCGCCTCGTCGTGCGCCGACTCCTGCAGCCACCACGACCACGTGCCCGGCATCCACACGTTCTCCGCCTCAAAAATGTCTGCCAGCGTCTTCGTCTCCGGCCACACGCGCGCCGGGTCGGCGGGGGTCTCCGACAACAACCGCCGCCCCACGATGGCCTCCGACCGGTCGTTGTATGCGCGGTTCAACTCTACGCGCCAGGCGTCGTCGTGGTCGTAGCGCCAGTAATCCTCCGCGATGCCCAACTCGGCGTAAACGCACTCGCCGCTCATCAGCACGCCCAGCGGCACCTGCGGAATCGCCGCCCCGAACGGGTCAGCCGCCGCCACCGCCTGGTCGGCCCAAAAGCGCTCGACATCGAGCGGCGCCAGCCCGTCATGGGCCCGAGTCTCCGCCAGCAGCCCATCCACCGCCGCCCGTATCTCACGCGTCATCTCAACCATGGCGGTATTATAGCAAAACTGCACGCAATCGTGCTCGAAATTGTCTGAACCGGGATTTGGGGGGATTAAAGGATTTCCTCGATGGGGGAACGGTTTCACCATCCCCAAAATCCCACCCATCCCTTTCATCCCTGTGAATTATCACCCCCCACTGCCATCCGACCACACGAAAGCCCCAAAACCGTCCCCCCATCAAGCAAATCCCTGAATCCCCTCAAATCCCGGTTCAGACCAACCGTCGGAAATCGCTTGCCGCCTCATCCTCCATCTGGTAGACTAACCCCCGACAATTCTTGCTACGGGAGACTGCGATGACTCACCGCGACCGTGCACTGGCCTGCCTACGTTACCAATCGTACGACCGGCTGCCCATCATTCACTTCGGCTTCTGGGGCGAGACGCTGCAGAAGTGGCGCGACGAAGGCCACCTGACCGACGCCGATCTGGCCGACTGGGGCACCACCGCCGCCGTCACCAAGATGGGCTTCGATTACGAGTGGAACCCCCACTGCTACCCCGCGGTCGGCCTGCTGCCCGGCTTCGAGACCGAAGTGCTGGAAACCCTGCCCGACGGCGCGCGCAAGGTGCGCAACGGCGACGGCGTGGTGGTGCTGGCCAAAGACGACGCGGGGAGCATCCCCGCCGAGATCGACCACCTGCTGAAGACCCGCGCCGACTGGGAAGAGCACTACCTGCCGCGCCTGCAGTGGAGCGACACGCGCATCCCCGACGTGACGCCCTTCCTGAACGCCGACCACGACGAGATGCGCGGCCTGCACTGCGGCAGCCTCTTCGGCATCATCCGCAACTGGATCGGCGTCACCGGCGCCGCCTACATCTACGCCGACGACGAAGACCTGTTCGACGAGATGATTAACGTGGTGGGCGACCTCGCCTACCGCGGCACCGAGGCCGTGCTCACCCGCGGCGGGCAGTTCGACTACGCGCACTTCTGGGAAGACATCTGCTTCAAAAACGGCCCGCTGGTCGTCCCCCGCGTCTTCATGGCCAAGGTCGGCCCGCACTACCGCCGCATCACCGAGCTGGTGGGCCGCTACGGCATGGACATCGTCTCCCTCGACTGCGACGGCATGATCGACGCCCTCATCCCCACCTGGTTCCAGAACGGCGTCAACACCATGTTCCCCATCGAGGTCGGCACCTGGGACGCCAACCTCGCCCCCTGGCGCGCGCAATACGGCCGCGACCTGCGCGGCGTGGGCGGCATGAACAAGGTGTGCTTCTCCCGCGATAAAGCCGCCATCGACGCGGAAATCGAACGCCTGAAGCCCCTGGTCGACCTCGGCGGCTATCTCCCCTGCCCCGACCACCGCATCGCCCCCGACGCGAAGTTCGAGCTGGTGTGCTACTACACCGAACGCCTGCGCTCGATTTACGGATAGAAGACGCGAACCGCAAAGACGCAAAGAACGCTAAGGACACGCGAAGAAAGTATTGAAAGGGCCGGAAGGAAGATCGACACCCAACCAGATCGGGTGATCACCTTTCCTCCCGGCCCAAAAACTTCTCCTTCGCGTGTCCTTTGCGTTCTTTGCGTCTTTGCGGTTTTCTCCGTCCGCCTCCCTAGCGCGGCGCCGGGTGCAACTCCGCCGTGCCGTCGATGAGCAGCGCCCCCGGCACCACGGTCACGTGGGCGATGTGCGGCGTGAAGCGTAACCCGGAGAGGTCGACCAGCGGGTTGATGCGCGTCGCCAGCAGGCCTTTGATGAGGGCGGGCACCGGGATGCCGACCACCTTCACCTGCTGCGGGTCGTACTCCACGCGCAGGCCGTCGGTCACGTGCAGTGCGCCGGTGGTGGAGAAGGGCACGTCGGCGTACGTCACCGTGGCCGTGCCGTCCACCTGCACGCGGTTCTGATAAAAGGCGATGCGCACGTTGCGCACGTTGCCGTTCGTGGCGCGCCCCTGCTCGCGCACGTAGTTGTTCACCGACGCCTCGCTCACCCGCGCGGTGAAACTCGCCGCCTCCACGTGCACCGCCCCCCCCGCGTCCACGCGCACGCCGCGCAGCGTGAGCCACACGGGGTCGAGCACCAGGTTGGGGTCGGGGCGTACTCCGGTGCCGCAGAAACGCACCTGCGCCGCCCCGTCACGCGTCACACCGGTCACCTCGGCATGGACGGCGTCCGCCGGCCCGAGCAGGGCCGGCGCATACGCCGTCAATTGCGCGGTGAGCACGCGCGGATCCGGCGGGCGCTGCCCGCAGCCGCAGACCAACAATATGCCGAACAGCGCCGGCCACCATTCCGTGCATCGCATGGGGTTACCTTCCGCGTCGCGGAAACAATTCCTGCCGCGCGCAACATCGCGCAACTTTGGTGTCCCGCGCCTACACGAAAATGCGTCGCCACGCTCACTTATGGGTGCATCGCGATCAAACGCCATAGTCCACGTCCCGTCTCAATCAAAAAAACCACACGTCTCGATGGCACATTGTGGCCCGTTTCCGACGGAGTTGCACGAATATTGCGGGAAATTGTCATCACGAGATGTTGCGCCTGCACAAAAGGTATGCTATAGTAGCTCGCGGAATACCGATAAACCGGAGGAGAATTATGGCCACGATCGATGAGATGTCCCTGACCGAGGTTGACGAGGTGATGCGCAGGCTTCGCGACCGCAAACGGATGTTGAAAAAATCCAGCAAATCGGCCGAGCGCCGCATCGGCACGCTCGCGCGCCGTCGCGAACGCTATATGGACCGCGTGCGGGAAATTGACGAACAGATCGAAGAGCTGCGCCGCGAAGCCGCCATGGCGCCCGCCCCCGCCCCGCGCCGCCGCGGCCGCCGCCCTAAATCCGAACAGGTCCCGACCGTCTGACCTCGCGGAGGCGCACAATCACCACACACACCCGTCCGCGCCCCGCGCGGCCGGGTGTGTCGTCGTCTGGCGCAAAACATTGGCACCAGCGCGCGAAATGGTGCTAATATTGTTCCACTTCCTCTCCCACCCCCGTCACAGAACGTTACGGGGGCGGGGACGGGAGCGATCTGCTGAACGGTCGCCGGAAAAGTCGGGGCTGCCACCACTTTTCCGCACATAGCTGCCATAATACGCGGCGGGTTCACGGAAAAGTGGTGGCTGTCCCAATTTTTCGCAACCAAGGGAGCGTCTATGGCCCGCATACTGGTCGACAATCGCAAAGCGTTTCACGATTACGAGATTCTCGAAACGGTGGAGGCCGGCCTCGTCCTCACCGGCACCGAGATCAAATCGCTGCGCGGGGGCAAGGGCAACCTGCGCGACGCCTACGCGCGCATCGACCGCGGCGAGGTGTGGATTCACAGCTTCCACATCAGCCCCTACGAACAGGGCAACCGCGCCAACGTCGACCCGCTGCGCCTGCGCAAAGCGCTGCTGCATAAAGAGGAAATCCACCGCCTCATCGTGAAAACCCGCGACAAAGGCTTCGCCCTCATCCCCCTCAATATCTTCCTCGACAAAGGCCGCGCCAAAGTCGAATTAGGCCTCGCCCGCGGCAAACGCCAATACGATAAACGCGAAGCCCTCGCCGAACGCGAAACCGCCCGCGAAAAAGAACGGGTGCTGAAGCACGGGGAGGAATAGGCGAGCGAGGAAACACGCCCGCCACTCATGTATTATGCCCCTGACAACGCGATGTTGATAATAGAAAAGGGATAAACCGCTCGCCCTGTCGAATTATGCAGCCATTACGCACGTTCCGCCCTGGATGGAGGAATCGGATGGCGAAATACCGCGTCTCTCTCGCTGCCCTTGCACTGGTGATGCCGCGCGCGGATAACGGCACACATTATTGGAACCCCCACGGGTTCCGTGGCGTCTCTTCCTCTCCAGCCCCGTAACACCCCTATGCCCTTTTGCCATTCCCAAGGAGGATGTCCCCATGTCGCGACACGCAAACGTGAGTCTACTGACTCTGGGCCTGCTCGCAGTGCTATGCAGCGGCTGCTCTGGTGGCGGAGGAACAGGCGCCGCCTTGACGAACACCGCCCCCACCGCCGGCTTCACGCTGACCCCCGGCGCCGGGGATCTGACTACCATCTTCAGCGTAGACGCCTCCGGCTCCAGCGACGCGCAGGACGCCGCCTCATCCCTGCAAGTACGCTGGGACTGGAATGGCGACGGCACCTACGATACGGACTTCACGACAACGAAAACCGCCACTCACCAGTATGCCACCGCCGGGACGTATCTCCTCCGCCTGCAGGTGAAGGACACGGGTGGGTTGATGGCCACGGCGGAGAAGTCGGTGGTTGTAAACACCGCCCCCACCGCCGGCTTCACGCTGACCCCCGACACCGGTGATGTGACTACCACCTTCAACGTGGACGCCTCCAACTCTAGCGACACGCAGGACGCCGCCACTGCCTTGCAAGTGCGCTGGGACTGGAATGGCGACGGCACCTACGATACGGACTTCACGACAACGAAAACCGCCACTCACCAGTATGCCACCGCCGGGACGTATCTCCTCCGCCTGCAGGTGAAAAATACCGGCGGGCTAACGGCTACGGCGGCGAAAACGGTGGTCGTGAAGCCTACGCTGACAGTGATACCGAATCCGGTGACGCTGACGTTAGGGCAACCGCAGACCTTCACCGCCCAGGTGCAAGGCAGCGCCACCACAACCGTCACCTGGCAGCTCCAGGAGGCCGGCGAGGGGAGCATCACGACGGGCGGGCACTACACCGCCCCCCAGGTGCCGGGCACCTTCCACATCATCGCCACCTGCGTCGCCGACACCACGGTGTCGGTGACGGTGCCCGTGCTCGTCCAGGCCACGTCCGGCACTGTGACAGTGCAGTAGCGCATACGCAAGGAGTTACTATGATGAAAATCCTGCTCGCGATAAGCGTTATCCTTCTCGTCGTCCTGCTGACCGGCTGCCAGGCACACGGGCCGAAGGCAGCCACGCCGATCCAGGCGCATACCACGGCGACGCTGACTATCAAGTGGCCGGCGCGCGGGCGCCTGATCCCCCTGGCGGCGCAGAGCATCAAGGTGGATGTAACGGGGCCATACGGCTTTACCGCCACCAATACGGTGGACCGCCCGGCGACGGGAACCACCTCGCAGGTGGACTTCGCCACCCTCCCGGTGGGGCAGCTCACCTTCACGGCGACCGCCTACCCGCAGGCGGGGGCGCAAGGCGTCGCCCAGGCCACCGCGACTGAGATACAGACCGCCCAGGCTGACACGCCCGTGGCGATCTCACTCACCATGGCCAGCACCATCACCCGGGTCGTTGTCTCGGCCTCCGTCCAGATGGTGGGGGTCGGTCAACCCCTGTCGCTTACCGCCACGGCGAAAAATGCCACGGCGATACGGTGCTGGTACCCACGACGAATCCCTTCACCTGGACATCGAGTGACGACCACCTGGCCACCATCGACGACAACGGTGTAGCCACCGGCGCCAACGCGGGTGGGCCGGTGACATTCACGGCGACGGAAAAGGAGTCCGGCAGATTCGAGAGTATCGATTGTATTGTGTCGAATAGTGGATTCAGTGGTGTCTATAGCACCAAAACCAATTCCGCCGACGGCGCGGACATGGTGTGGGTGCCCGGTGGCAGCTTCCCCATGGGCAGCGTGACGGGGGTGGGATTACAATACGAGCACCCGCAACACATCGTCTATCTGGACAGCTACTGGATCTATAAATACGACGTCACGGTGGCGGAATACCGCGTCTTCTGCGCGACGACGGGCCACGCACTGCCCCTCTGGCCGGGCAATTATGGCAGTTGGGCGGGCAAAACCGGATGGGACGACCCGGCGTTGCAACAGCACCCCATCGTAAACGTCACCTGGGTCGACGCGCAGGCCTACGCCGCCTGGGCGGGTGGAAGCCTGCCCACCGAAGCGCAGTGGGAAAAGGCGGCGCGCGGCACGGACGGCCGTAACTACCCGTGGGGCGGCACAGCGACCGCCGCCGACCCGAACAACGGGTGGAGTAGGACGAAATGCGTCAACAACTTTGGCTCCTACGACAATACGGTCAGCACCTGGCCGGTGGGCAGCTTCCCGACGGGCGTCAGCCCCTATGGGGCGATGGACATGGCCGGCGAGGTGTGGCAGTGGTGTGCGGATTGGTACGGCGCGTACAACATCACCGCGCTCAGGAACCCAACCGGTCCGGCAACGGGACCGGGCCGTGTGGTGCGGGGTAGTTGCTGGGACAACGGCGACTACCATTGCGCGACTCGCTTCGACTGGGCCCCGACCTATAACTACAACAACCTCGGGTTCCGTTGTGTCTCTTCCGCGCCTGGGCCGTAATGGCCCTTGTAATTAGGGACAGTTACCGGTGTCCCGAATTACCCCGTGGATACCAGGCACCCCTCCGCCTCCACCCGCCGCAGCAGGGCGACCACCGCCTCCCACTGGGTGAGGCGCATGACCTCGTCGCGGAAGTGGGCGGCGTTGGGGACGCCTTTCAGGTACCAGGCGATGTGCTTGCGCATCTCCTGCACCCCCACCTTGTGCCCCTTGTCCCCGATGAGCAGCTCCCCGTGCTCGATGGCGGTGGCCACCCGCTCCGCCAGGCTGGGCGGTGCCAGGTGGGTGCCCGTCCGCAGGTAGTGCGCCGCGTCGGCGAAGAGCCACGGGTTGCCCTGCGCCGCCCGCCCGATCATCACCGCGTCGCACCCCGTCTCCTCCACCATTCGCGCCGCGTCCTCGCCACTGCGCACGTCCCCGTTGCCGATCACCGGGATACCCACCGCCGCCTTCACCTCGCGGATCAGCGCCCAGTCGGCCCGCCCCTCGTTGTGGTGCCCCTTCCCGGGCCGCGGATGCACCGTGATCGCCGTGAGCCCTTCCTCTTCCGCCACCCGTGCCACGTCGAGCGCGGTGGGGCCGTCGGCGGTCCAGAAGGCCCGCGTCTTCACCGTCACCGGCAGCGGCGTGGCCGCCCGCACGGCGCGGAAGACGGCGCGCACCAGGTCGAGGTCGCGCATCATCGCCGCCCCCGCTCCCAACCGCGTCACCTTGGGCACGCCGCACCCCATGTTGATGTCGATGATGTCCGGCCCGTAGGGGGTGATCAGCTCCGCCGCGCGCGCCAGGTGCTCCGGCCACTGCCCGAAGATCTGCACCGTCACGGGATGCTCGCCCGGGTCCAGCCGCACCATGGCCTGCGTGCGCCGGTTATTGTAGACCAGCGCGTTGGAGCTGACGAACTCCGACACCACCATCCCCGCCCCGTGTCGACGGCAGAGGATGCGGAAGGCGCGGTTCGTCACCCCCGCCATCGGCGCGAGGATCAGCGCCGGCGCAAAGGAGACCGAGGCGATGGTACAGGACGTGGGAAAGGACATGATGGCGTTATTATAGAATGCAGAATGGAGAATGCACAATGGAGAATGGAAAATGCCGGAAGAGGACGAGGTTATTCCGGTGTTATCCAATCCGCAAATATGCTTCCTTCTCCCCCCATTCTCAATTCTCCATTATGCATTCTCCATTCTGCATTTTATTGACCAGGGGGCAATATGAGCGCGTTACGCATCGGGATTATCGGCATGGGCGGCTTTGCGGGGGTGCACCACGACACGGTGGCGGCGCTGGAAGCGGAGGGCGTGTTCCGGCTCGTCGCCGCGTGCGACCCGGCGCTGGACGCCTTCCAGGCGCGGATGGACACCTTGCGCTTCAAAGAGCGCGGGGTGCGCGTCTTCACCGACTACCGCGACCTGCTCGACGCCTGCGCGGGCGCGCTGGACCTGGTGACCATCCCCACACCCATCCCGCTGCACGCGCCCATGCACCGCGCGGCGGTGGAGCACGGGCTGGCGGTGTACCTGGAGAAGCCGCCCACCCTGGACGCGCGCGAACTGGAGGGGATGATCGCCGTCGACGCCGGGGGGCGTTTCCGGACGAACGTGGGCTTCAACTTCATCGTGGAGCCGGAGCGGCAGGCGCTGAAGCAGCGCGTCGTGGACGGGGAGTTCGGCGCGGTGCAGCGGGTGACCGCCTATGCGCTGTGGCCGCGCAACGCCGCCTACTTCGCCCGCGCGCCGTGGGCGGGGCGGCTGCAACTCGACGGGCGGCTGGTGCTCGACTCCTGCCTCGGCAACGCCATGGCCCACCACGTGCACGACGCGCTCTTCTGGTGCGGGGCGGAGATGTGGAGCTGGGGCGCGGTGACGCGGGTGGCGGCGGAGCTGTACCGGGCGCACGCCATCGAGGGGATGGACACCGCCTTCCTCAACGCGACGGCGGGCGGGGTGGCGCTGGACATCGCCATGAGCCACGCCTGCGTCGGCACGGCGGAGCAGGAGGAGCGGGTGGTCTGCGCGGAGGCGGAGATCCGCTACCAGATCCACGGCCCGCTGGCCTACATCATCCAGTGGGCGGACGGGCGCACGGAACTCGGCCCACGCACCGCCGGCGAGCTGGTGGCGCTGAACTTCCGGGCCTATGCCGACTACCTGAACGGCGCCGTCGACCGCCCGGTGACCTCGCTGGCGGACAGCCGACCCTTCGTGCACCTCAACGACCTGGCCTACCTGGCGGCGGGACACATCACCCCCGTCCCGTCGGAGGAGACGCCCGACGGCCACCGCGCCGTCGCCGGCCTCCCGGAAGCCGTCGCCCGCTTCCTCGCCACCGGCGCCCTCCCCAGCGCGCAGGGCGTCCCTTGGTCCGCCCCCGGCGGCATGGCCACACCAGACGACCTACCACGACTGGAGGCGGTAGTGCGGGGGATGGCGGAGGGGTCGTAAAAGCGGCATTTGTGGGGGTAAGAATAGTTAAGTGGTGATGTTATGTTTGCGGGTATGCGGTCGGGCCGTGCGGACTTGCGTAAGGTGTTCGGGTGAATTTTTTACAGGGATGCAGGGGATGGCGGGGGGTAATCAGGGACACCGGTAACTGTCCCTAATTACCTAATTACCTTCCGGGGTGTTGCCGCCGTGGAAACGACCGAAGCCGCGTGCGCTCACCAGGCTTAACAGCAGAAAACCCAGCCCCAGGGTTGCCGCATGGGAGATGGAGCGCAGGTTGAAGTCTCCGACGTGGCAGATCAGGACGTACGCGAGGACGAGGTTGAAGAAGCCCCAGAGCACGTTGACGGTCGACGAGGAAAGACCCTGACCGGATGGTTTGGCGAAAGGGCTTTGAAAGGGTTGTCCCAGCGACCCACTGACCAGGTGGGGAATGGCATTGGCGAGGAATGCGCCGCCAAAGAAATACGCGAGATAGTGCAACCATGCCATGATGAATCCGGCCTTTCGTAAGTAAACGGTAGTGGGGACAGCCACGAATTTTCCGGGGGGTGGATCTCGGCGATCCACCCGGGTACCGGAAAATTCGTGGCAGTCCCCATTTTGCGCTTACTTCATCAACTGCAGGTCGTCTACCTGGCGGTCGGTTTTGATGTCGCCGCGGGTGGAGTGGTAGTACAGCTCCACGGTGCGGTTCATGGCGAAGACGACTTCGCTGCCGCCTTCGGCGACCGGGTGGCCTTTGCCGACGGACTCGAGGGCGAGGCGGTTGGCGGCGATACCTTTGCTGACGAAGTAGTCGAGCAGCGCGGTGGCGCGGTTTTTGCCCAGGCGCATGTTGTAGTCCACCGAGCCGCGGGGGTCGGTGTGGCCGATGAGGGTGACGCTGATGTCCGGGTAGGCGCGCAGCGTCTCCGCCACCTTGGCGAGAATCGCTTCGGTGTTCGGCTTGATCTCATAGGAGTCGTAAGCGAAGTGCACCCACGCGGGCAGGCTGTTTTCCAGCACGATCACCACCTGCAGCGCGGTGAGCTTGTCGCCGGCGGAGTCCGTGGCGCTCCACGTGACGACGGTTTTGCCCAGCGGGTAGAGCCTCGGCCCGTTGTTGGTGATGGTCGGCACCGGATCGGCGAAGCCGGCATAGGTGGGCGTGCCCAGCGTGACCGGCGTGCCGCCGTTGCCCAGGCGGCGCAGGATGATGTCCGGCGGCGCCTTGAACTTGGGCGCGAGACCGCTCAGGATCGTCACCTTCTGCACGGCGATCGTTTTGTTGTGCGACGGGTCTTCCGCGCGCCAGGTGACGGTGGTGGTGCCGAACTTGTACGCTTCCGGCGCGTCGTTGGTCACCGTGGGCGGCAGGCCACAGTTGTCGGAGGATTCCGGCGTGCCCAGGTCCACCGCCACCGGCCCCGCCTTGGTGACGCGGATGACGATATCCGGCTTCGGCACCAGCTTCGGCGGCGTGGTGTCGACGATGGTGATCTTCTGCTTGGCGGTGAGCACGTGCCCGGCGGTGTCCTTCGCCGTCCAGGTGACGACGGTCGGGCCAAAGGGATACTTCTTCAAGTCGTCGCTGGAGAGCGCCGGGTTCGGGTCGTCGAACTCGCTGGCGACGGCTTTGCCGATCTCATCCACGGGGGTGAAGATGCCCGTCACCTCGACCGTTTTGTCGGGCGGCGGCAGCAGCTTGGGCACCTTCGTCAGTACCACGGTGACGCGCTGCACACCGGTCGCGGTGTTGCCATCGATGTCCTTGGCGGTCCAAGTCACCTGGGTGACACCGAGCGGGTAGAGCGCCGGGCCATTGTTCGTGATGGTCGGGTTGGGGTCGTCGCCGGTGACGGTCGGTTTCCCGAGTCCCACCGCCGTGCCGTTCGGCCCCGTCGCCACGACGGTCAGGTCGGCGGGCGGGGTGAGTTTGAGAGTCTTCTTCGGCGGCGCCACCGCGGCAAGGACGATCTTCACGCGCTGGACGGCGCGGGAGATGTTGCCGGTGGCGTCTTTGGCCGTCCACACGATGGTGGTGAGGCCGAAGGGGAAGAGCGCCGGCGCGTTGTGCGTCACCGTCGGGTGCGGATCGACGGCGTCGGAAACCTCCGGCGTGCCGATCGCCACCGGCGTGCCCGCTTCGGACGTCATGGGCACGGTGAGATCCGCCGGGGGCATTAACAGCGGCGCGATGGTGTCCACCACGATGACGCGTTGCGTCGCCGTGGCGGTATGCCCCTGCGTATCCTTGGCCGTCCAGGTGACGGTGGTGGCGCCGGGCGGGAAGAGCACGGGCGCGTCATTGGTAATCGCCGGCGTGAGGGGCGCGAAGCCCGCGGGCGTGGGTTGCCCCAGCGCGACGTTCCGGGTGCCTTCGGGCGCGACCTGCTCGACCACCAGGTCGGCGGGCGGGTTGAGCAGGAAGTTCGGCGGCAGATGCACGGCGGGGGCGGCCAGCGCGTCGCGCACGTCCTGCGCCAACTGCTCAGCTTCCGCCACCTCGCCACGCGCGTGGCGCCAGCCCAGCTCGCGCACCTCTTCGCCCACCTCGACCAGCTTCACTTCCAACTGCGCCAGCGGTACGGCTACGCGGGTGACGTCGGGGCCGGCCTTGATCTTGGCGACGAAGTCCCACAGGTCGGCGCGCACCTTCTTGGACTCCGGCGGAATGGGCGTGTCGAGGCTGATATCCGTTTTGCCGGCATCCAGCGCGTCCATCAGCCGCACGGCTTCCGCGAAGGCGTGCTCGATGATGCGCGTGCGGTCGTTTTCGTCGTACTCTTCCTGCGCGAAGTCCAGCCAGGCCTGCGCCTTGGCGCGGTGATAGGCGCCCAGCGGCACGTCGAGGACGTTGAGGTTGGCCACGCGCGCCTCGGCCTTCGCGAGGATGGCGCGGTCGACGGCGATGCGCGTGTCGGTGATGCGTTTCGGCGCGGGGGTGAGCGGCGCGGCGTGGGCGAGCCCGGCCAGCGCCAGCAGCACGCCCGCGAGGGACCACCAGGGCAGATTGTGTCTGGTTCGCATATCTCGATCCTCACCCCTGCCGATCAGCGCGGGGGCAGCGTGGTATTGACGTGCGGGTTCTTCCCGGCAAACAGGTCTTCGTCGAACTTGTAGCGCAGGCGGATGTAGGCGCCCTGGTCGGTGTAATTCTCGTCGGACAGGTATTCGTCGTGGAAGCCGAAGACGTTGTAGCCGACGCTGAAGTACAGGTTGGCCCACATCAGGTAGCCCACCTCGCCGCCCAGCCCGGTCTGCGTGTTCTTGCCGCCGTCGGTGAGCAGGCTGGCCATCAGCCCGCCGTTCCAGTGCTCGGAAAAGTCATAGTTGACGCGCCCCGCCAGCAGGTGGGTGTAGGTCGCCGCGGTGTCGCCCGCCGCGCGCTCCAGCTTGCCGCCGTAGTGGCCGGAGAGCGTCCAGGCCCGGCGCGGCTGGTAGTTGGCGTCGACGCGGATGAGCTGCACGTGGTCGTCCTGGGACGTGACGTCGCTGTCCACGTTCTTCTTGAACACGTAGTCGTAGCGGAAGAGCGCGTTGAAGGTGTCGCGGTCCACCGGGCGGTAGGCCAGCCCGGACTCGACGCGTTCTTCCACGCTGTCCGCGGTGCCGGCGGCGTTGGCGTTGGTGAGCGAGAGCAGGTTCTTCCCGAGGAAGGACCAGTCGCGGCTAACCTTCACCGCGGCGCCGAGAGTATGCAGCAGCGTGTCTTCCTGGGTCGCGTGGCGCGCTTCGATGCGCGTCGTGCCCTTCCAGAGCTGACTGCCGGTGTAGTCCAACGCGGCGGTGACGGCGGTGGATTCGTCGTTGCGCGAGGCCAGGTCCAGCGCGTGGAGCTGCTCGAAGCTGGTGGTCAACCCGATGCCATGGCTCAGCCGGAACTGGTTGCGCAGCCCGATGGCGGCCTCCGCCTCGCGCCCGGAGAAGGCGTCGCGCGCGCGGTATTCACTGAACAGGTGGCCGTCCTTGGTGTAGTTGGTGTCGATGCCCACCAGGGTGGAGTAGAGCGTCTGCGACGTGTTGAGCGCGTAGCGGCCATCCAACGACGAGATGAACTCGTGCCGGGCGTAGAGGCGGCTGGTGGGGCCGAGTTGGTAGTCGCCGCCGACCGCCGCCACCTGCTGCGAGGCGTCGGCGATGTCGCGTTCGAATTCGCCGTAAACGCTGGCGCGCGGCAGGTGGTAAAGGGGCGCGGCCACCTTGAAGCGCAGGCTGGTGAACTTCACCGGCGAGGCCGGGGAGGCGGGATCGACGGCGACGGCGCTCTCTTCGGCGTGGCGCACGCCCACTTCCACGCTGGCTTTATTGGCGAAGGTCTGTACCAGACCGATCTGCCCGCCGTCCTGCGTGCCGTGGGAGACGAGATCCTGCGAGTGCAGGTAGTCGGTCTGCAACTGCAGTTGCGGCGTGAAGGCCCAGCCCCCCTTAACCCCGGTCTCCACGCGGCCGCTGCCGAGGGAGGAGGTGGGGTTGGTGAAGCCGACGTCCGTTTTGCCGGTGTAGGCGTCCAGCGACCAGCGCGGGCCGCGGTGGGTGAACTCCACCCGGCGGCCCCAGCCGTCGCCCAGGCTTTGCTGCCAGGAGCGCGCCACTTCGCCGACCAGGGTGGTGTCCGGCCCGAAGGTGAAGGTGGCGTTGGCGCTGCGCAGGTTGGCGTGATCCTGCGGGTTGGCGTCTTCCACCAGGGAGCCGCCCACGGCGAGGAACTTCGCCACGTGGAACTGCCCGCTGGTGCCGCCGACCATATACTGCTTGCCGCCTTGCTCCAGCTCGTAGGTGACGCGGATGGAGATGGGGTTCATCTCCGGCGTCAGGCTGGGGATCGGGGCGCGGAAGAGCAACCGGCCGTGATCGGGTTCGATCTCGTAGTCGGTGAAGCGCGTCTGCGGGGTGCTCAGCAGCACGATTTGCGGCTGGTTGCGGTCGCGCACGAGGATCTCCACCTGCTCGCTGCCCTCCAGGATGGGCGACACGGGCAGTTGGAAGGGGCCGGAGGTGCCGTTGGCGGGCAACTCGTCCACGCGCTGCCGTTGCGTGTTGTAGCTGGCGAAGGAGGTCAGCTCCACGCGGCCCGTCTCCAGGTGGTGGCGCAGGCCGGTGAAGCTGCGCGCGTACCCGCCCAGCGTGAGCGACTGGTTCGCCTCCGCGGTGGTGAAGTCGCCGTAAAGGAGCGACGACTTGTTGCGCTCCAGCAGCAGGTACAGCGGGCCGGTGCTCTGGGCGTCGAACCCCTTGACGGAGGAGTCGCCGTAGAGCGGGTAGAAGGCGTCGGGCTCGATGTCGCGGAAGAGCGGGTCGTCGCTGTTCTTCGTCGAGTCGTAGCGCAGGGTCAGCAGGTTGCCGCCGAACAGGGCGCCCTTCATGAAGACGCTACCCTGCGTGTTCAGGCTGCTATGGTCGCCTGGCGTGGTGGCCTGCGGCATCTGGTCGTCAAAGCCGTCGCTGCGCCCGAGCGGGGCGATGCCGCCGGTGCGCAGGTGGCGCAAGTTGAGGGTGGCCTCCAGGCCGCCCACCGCGAGCAGCGGGCGCAGCACGGGGCCGAAGGTGAGGCGCGTGGAGGTATGCAGCACGCCGCTGGTGGCCGTCACCGTCACGTCGCCCGGGGTGGACGGGCCGGCGAAGACCACGTCCGCGCCGCCGTGCTCCACGAAGATTTGCAGGCCGGGGGTGTTGGGGTCGGCGTCGGCGGTGCGCCAACTGCCGGCGTCGGCATCCAGCGTCACCGGGGTGCGGTCGCCCACCGGGCTGCCGGACGCGTCGAGTAGCGTCACGTGCAGCGTCACCGGGGCTTCGTCGGCGGGCAGGCGGGTGGCGGGGCCGGTCACGCTGAGGGCGCTCAGGCGGCCCGGGGCGCGCACGGTGATGCGCTTGCGCCCGCGTTCGTTACCGTAGGTGTCCCACTGCGTCACTTCCAGCACGTTGGGGCCGGCGCGCAGCGGCACGCCGATGTATTCCCACACCTGCGGCAGGGAGTCGTCGATCATCGCCTTCATGCCCACGGTGCCGGCGGGCACGTCGTCGCCGTTGACGGTGAGGGTGAAGCGCGCCCCGCGCGTGCCCTTCACCTGCACCGCGGTTTGCGGCGCGCTGACCGTCGCCCCGTCGCGCAGGTTGAGGAAGTCGAGGCCGGGCGTCAGGCCTTGCAGGAAGTGCTGCAGCACGTCGTTGCTCATGGTGGAGAGCAGCGTCGTCTTCGCCGGCGGCGCGGGGGCGGGGGCGGTGGGAGCCGCGTCGGATGGCGCGGGCGCCGCCACGTTGCCCACCGTGCCGGTGGCGGGCAGGCTGCGCACGTCGGGGATGGTCGTCGGCGTGACGGTGAGGTCGCGATGCAGGCCGGCATCCGTCTCCGGGGTAATCTCCCCGGCGGCGCGGCGCGCGCGCACGGCGGTTTCCAGCGCCTTGCCGCCTATGACGGCGAAGTTGGCCTTCTGCATCTCGCTGCGCGTCATATCGACGAAGCAACTGCCGCCGTCGCCGCCGTGGCGCAGCGAGGAGGCTTCCAGAATCGCGCCGGCGGGCAGGGTGGTGCGGTCGACCTTGAGCACGTGCATCCGCGGCGTCACGCCGTAGAGCGTGTATTTCCCTTCGCTATCGGTGATCGCGTAGGTGCCGTCGTCCAGGTAAAGGCGCACGCCGGGGATGCCGATCTCCTCGATATCCTGTACGCCGTTGTGGTTATCGTCAAGGAAGAGCTTGCCGAACAGGATGCCGCGGTCGTCGAAGAAGCCGCGCTGCACCAGCACGCTGCAGGTGGCCTGGTTGGACGCCACCGGCCCGGCCTGGATGGTGCCACCGGTGCCGTTGGCCTGGTTGATCGCCTCGCCGATGACGGCGTTCGGCCCCAGGTGGGTGCGGTAGGTGATGACATACGCACCGCCGATGGGCAGGTCGCCGACGGTGAAGGTGAGCCGCGGCCCGCGCCCGCCGGCGGGATCGGCCAGCGTGGCGCCGTTGTGCTGCGCGCTCCCGAGCAGGTACCACACGCCCAGCGGCAGCGTGTCGACCAGGGTGATGCCCTTCACGATAGTGCCGGTCTGGTTGTGCACGGTAACGGCATAGGTGATGTCGTCGCCGAGTTCCGCGGTCTTGCGCGACGCGGTCTTCTCGATGAACAGGCCGTTCTTCGGGGAGAAGTCGAGCGGGATATCCACGCGCACCGGGCTGCTGGTGACCAGAATGTCGAAGGTGCCGTGATACGACGCCGAGGCGTCGATGGTGCGGCCCGGCGGCAGCAGCGCGGGCGGCAGCTTGGAAGGAAAGACGTAGTCGGCGGGCGCGGTGATATCCAGCCGGTAAGTGCTCGGGGCCACCTTCGGGAAGCGGAAGCGGCCGTCGGCGCCGGTGGTCACGTCGCTGAGCGCCAGGGTATTGTCTTCGTTCATCACCACCGCCAGCCCGCCCGGGTGCCCGCCGTTGCCGGCACCCGTCACGTCGATCAGCCGCACCCGCGCCCCCGGGATGGTGGCGTCGGACACGCTGTCGAAGACCACGCCGTAGGGGTCGATGAGGATGGTGGTGGAGACGGAGACGCCGTCGTAGCCGTCGATGGTGGCCACCAGCGTATCGTCCGGCACCGTCTGCAGGATGCCGTCGTCGGGATGCACCGCGTTTTTGCTCGCGTCCTGCGTGCCCGGCTCGGGGGTGAGGACGAATTCGCCGGTGTTCGGTCCCGTCTCCACGCCGATGAAGGTTTCCGTATCGCCGGTCAGGGTGGAGGTGATGGTGACGCGGATGTGGTCGATCGCCGTGGGATCGACGTTGCGCTCCGCGGCGTCCACCTTGATATGCAACGGGCTGCCCAGCGTCGTCTGTGCGGCGACGGCGTCGTAGGTGGTATCGGTGTAATAGTGCAGGGTCGGCGTACCCTTGGGCAGGTGCACGACCACGGTGTTGGAATCCGCCTGCTGCGGCCCGCCGAGTACGGCGTCGATGAAGTGCAGGTCGGCGGTGCTGGGAATCTGCCCGCTGGCGTTGTGGTCGACCGTCACGTCGACGTTCAAGCGGATCGCCGCCTGGCTGACGAAGGCGGGGATGCCGAAGGCCGCGGCGTCCACCGTGTTCAAGTCCGCCGGCGGCGTGCTGTGGAACGTGTTCACCGCCTCGCCCGCGACGTGGTAGAGGATACGCCCCAGGTTCGGGGAGGAGGCGGCGGAAAAGTGGGTGTTGACGGGCAGGGGGAAGCGCAGCACCACCAGCGCGGTGGCGGCGCCGTCCACGGTGACCGTTATCGGCTGCGCGTCGACCGTGCCGATGTTATTGGCCGTCACGGTGTAGCTGAGCGGGCTGCCCGGGGTGGTATTGAGCGCCGAGACGGCGTTGAAGACCTGCACCGCCACCGAGGTGCGCGCGGTGATGGTGTCGTGCACCGTGGCGCTCGCGAAGCCATCGCTCGCGGTGAGGGTGAAATGACAGACGTCCTTGTTCTGCGCGGTGAGCGGCACCTGGCCGACGAGCCCGAGCTGCACCGCGGCGCCCGGGGCCAGCGTGAGCGTGCCGCCGAGGGGGATGACGGTGTCGTCCTTGTCCAGGTAGCCGTTGTTGTTCGTGCCGAGGAAAAGGGTCGGCGTGCGCAGCGCGAAGGGATCGCCAGCGGTAAAGACGCCGGTGAGCGTATAGGTGGTCGCCACGTTGCCGGTGTTCGTCAGCGTGTGGTAGAGCAGCGCCGAGGAGCCGGGAGGGGCGGCGATGGCTGTGTCGCTGACGAGTTGCACGCCGCGCACCGCCAGGATGATGGCGCGCACGGTGTTGGAGTCCTCCGCGACGTTGAGGTTCGTGCCCGTGTCGACGAAGGTGATGTGCGCCTGGGCGGCGATGACGGTGTTCACGGCGGGCAGCACGGCGCGCGCCGCCGTGACGCCGGCCAGGGCCAGCGCCAGGAAGAGCAGCCGTCTTACACTCGTCGCGCACCGATGTGTCATGGGGGATTACCGCTTCGTGCGTCCATGTTAGGAGTACCGTGCCCCGGCTCCGGGCAGCGCCCGGAGCCGGGGCGGGGATGGCGGACCATCCCGTGAGACCAGGTTATTGATTGACCTGGACGCCGAAGTAGATGATCACCGTCTGGTTCGGCTTCAGCGCGGTTGCGCCGAGGTCGACCACGATGGTGCCGGCTGCTCCGGCTGCCGGTGCCGCCGAAGCGGCGAGGAAGGTGGCGCCGCCGTCAAGGCTATAGGAAGCCTTGCCGGTCGCGCCGACGTTGGTGTCACCGATGTGATAGGTGGTGAAGTTCGGCGTCGCGTCGCTGATCTTCACGTTCGTCGCATCGGCGGTCCCGAGGTTGGTCACCACGACCTTGTAGCGGATCCCCTGCCCCGGGAGGGCGTTGATGTTCACCTGGGTGTAGGTGCCGTCCGGCGTCCCGTCCAGGTTGGCGTCGAGGGCCTGCCACTTATCGATCTTCAGGTCGCCGGCGATGACGACGGCGTTGTCCTTCACGGTCTGGACGGCCGGGGCCGCCACACCGTTGACCACACCCGAGTCGGTCGCCGTGAGGGTCGCCGTATCGGTGACGCCCGCGGTGGCGCCGGCGGGAGCGAAGACCTTCACGAAGAGGGTCGCGCTCTCGGCCGGGGCCAGCCCGGCCGCCGTGCTGGCGCCGTTGGTGCCGCCGGTGAGCTGGGACAGGTTGGAGACGACGGGGTCGTTCGGATCGAGCACGCCGTCGTTGTTCTTATCCCAGTAGACTACGCTGCTGAAGCCGGCGTAGGAGTCGGCGATGCCCAGCGCAACGGTGCTGACCGCGCCATCGCCTTCGAGCACGTTGCCGAGGTTGGTGATGGTGTGGGTGAAGACCACCGTGTTGCCCGCGAAGAGCTGGCCGGTGTTGTTCGGCGTGAGGCTAAGGCCGCGCACCGTGTTTACCGTGACCTTGTCATGCAGCCGGTCGCTGGCGTTGGTCGCCTGAGAGGCCACGCGGAAGTACAGGTCGGTGCCCGCCGGGGTGGCGGTGGCCGGCACGGTCACGTCGGCGTAGAACTCTTTGCTGCCGCCCGCCGTGATGATCCCAGTATTGGTGGTCACTGCGCCGGTGGTGTCGCGGAAGGTCACCGCCCAGCCGGTGGGCAGGGTGATGCCGGCGAAGGCGCTGTCGGTGCTCGCCTGCAGCGCATAGGTGTCGCCGATGGCGCTGGTGTTGGCGACCCAGAGGTCGAAGCGGGTGACGGTGCCCGGATTGGTGGCGTTCACCACCTGGGCAGCCGCTTCCGGCCCGGCGCCGAAGCCCGGAGCCGCCGCGCCCACCGCGTTGTTGGTGAGGTCGACGGTGGCCGGGGTGATGGCGGTCAGGGTGTCGGTGGCGGTGGCGCTGATGCCCGGGTTGTAGGTCGAGGTCGCCTTCTTCTGGAAGGTGAACGGACCCGCGCCCGAAACGCCCGGCGGCAGGGTGGCCTTCACATACACGTTGTACGTGGCGCCCGGTGCCAACGGCCCGGTGTCGGGCACGCCGTCGTTATTGGAGTCCATCAACGGGGTCTGGCCGTCCCCCTGGTAGAACACGAAGGTCGTGCCCGCCGGGAAGGTGTTGCCCGCCACTTGCGTGATGTTGAAGGTGTCGGTGCCGTTGCCGGTGTTGGTGACCACGTTGATGAAGCTCACCGTGGCGCCCTGGTTGGCGGTGGCGACCGGCCCGGGGCCGACGAAGGTGACGGCGGCGAACTCGGTGATATTCAGGCCCACCGTGTTGGAGGTGCCGTTGATGACCGCCGCGCCGTTGTTGTAGCTGAACGGGCAGGCGTTGTTGATGGTCTGCGTCGGCAGGTTGGAATTCACGTCGACCTTGAAGGAGACGGTGCCCGCGCCGCCGGCCGGCACGTTGGCCACGACCGCCGTGATGACGCCCGCCGCCGCCTGGTAGGTGATGCCCGCGGGATCGCCGGCAGCCGCATCGGTCAACCCGGTGACGGAACCGCTCCACAGCCCGGTGCCCGCTTCGTAGGTCAGGCCGGCCGGCAGGGTGTCGGTGAGGGTCACGTTGGTGGCCGCCGCGTTACCACTGTTCTTGTAGGTCAGGGTGTAGGTGATGCCGGTGGTCGGGGTGGTGCCGGAGTTGGCGGTGCCGATGCTGATCGCCTTGGTCACGGCCACGACCGCGTTGCTGGTCACGGTGCCGGTGTCGCTCTGCGTGACGGTCTTGGTGGCGTCGAAGTTCGACTTCGCCGTCACGTTGAGCACGCCGTTCTGCCCGTTGGCCACGGTGACCGGGACCACGGCGACGACCACGAAGTGGAAGCTGTCGCCCGCGGCCAGGGCCGGGGACACGGTGATCGGCGTGGCGTTGTCGGGCACACCATCGCCGTTGGCATCCGCGTAGATCGTCAGCGAGGTGTAGTTGAAGTCATCGCCGGCGGTGTCTGCGGGGGTCAGCAGGAAGGTATCGGTGCCGTTGCCCGCGTTCGTCACGGTGTGCGGGAAGACGACGGAGCCGCCGGCGGAGACGTAACTGGTCGTCCCGGCGGAGAGCTGGACCGCGCCGATCTGCTGCACGATGGTGTAGACCGGGTTGGAAGTAGTCGTGCGGGTGGCGCCGGAGCCATCGGTGTAGGTGGCTGATGCCTGGTTACCGATAGAGGTACCCGCCGGCGGGGCGGCCGCGTAGGACGGCGCTCCGACGAACACGAGGAGTCCGAAGAGGACCGCGCCCAGCAGGGCGAGGCTATGCTTCGTGCTCTGGCCACGGAAGGGGTGGTGTGTCATCGCTCTTTCTCCTGTCAAAATGTGAAACGGAAACGGGGCTTACGCGCCGCGTAAGCCAACAGTAGGGCTGGTTGCTTGCTCTTAGAAGCCGTTTGAAAACGCCTACTCCTCCGGTCAGCGCTGCTCTCCCCAGCGCCTAGCGGTCGCTTCCTGTCCTGGTGTCTGCGACCGCCGATGCGGTCCGCCCGGTGCCGGTGGCCGCCGATTGCTTGTCACAACA
>CAIYQO010000235.1 GCA_903928345.1 uncultured bacterium
GACATCGGATCGGCGAAGATGGCTACACAGGGACTCGGGGGCTTGTTCGGGTCGCGAAAGCCCTTGTCTCTCCTCCATGTGACCACCTGGGCAGGAAATTACCCAACGAAGGGGAAGTTCATTCAAACGGCTTCTAAGGCGAGCAAGCGGGTGAGGAGTAACAAGTCGCCCGGCGCGGGTGCGCCCTTACTTCGCTTTCCCGGCAGCATGCGGGGTGGTCGCGATCGTGACGCGCGCGGTCGCCGTGACGGAGCTATGCGCGGCCAATTTCGCGAAGGACCACCGCAGGAATCGGTACTGCTCGATGGGCACGGGTACCAGCTTCTCCGTGCCGTCGGCCTGCTTGACCTTGTGCTTGAGGGGCACTTTCTCGAAGGTAATGCCATCCACGCTGGCCTGCACGGCGGCAGGTTTCGCGGAGTCCGGCACATAGATCGCGCCGGTGGGAATGGGGAGCTTGGGTTGGAGGTTCGTTATGCCGGTTTCACCGCCATTGGTGATCTTCACCGTGTATTCCACGATGTCGCCCGGCTGCACTTTGTCGGCGTCGGTGAACGTCTCTTTGCCTTTGGCATCGACGCGCACCTTCTGCGCCGTCAGCGTGGTGCTGACGTCGCCGGCGGCGAACGCGGTGGTCAGGGCCATTGCGATAAGGGCTACCACGCCGAGTAGGACGAGTAATTGCGGCTGTTTCATCATGCCATACCTCCGAATGAATTCCCCGTGGGGTTTCGCACGTGGTGTGGGTGAGAAAAGGAAACAGTACCACGCACTTACTACGATACCGAACCAGTAGACTATTGTCAATAGCAATTACAAGCTAAGCATTAAAATGTTGTCAAGCACACGGTATTACCGCTGGCTTCGCTGCTTCTCGGCAAGCCGTCTATCCACCCGGATTGTTACCGCCGTGCCACTGGGATAAACGCGGAACGGGAGGATAATGGAAATTATACTTAAAAAATATCATTTAACCACCCGGTTCCTGAGGGACGCGTGTTGTGGTATCCTTGAGGGAAGCAGGGCATCTTTCGCACAAGGAGTACGCTATGACCCCCGAAGAGGAGACCATCTGCCTGGAGTTGATCGTGCATGCCGGCACAGGGCGCGCGGAGGCCTTCGCGGGACTGGAGGCGGCCAAGGCGGGGGATTTCCCCGGCGCGGCGGCGCACCTGGCGGAGTCCGAGCAAGCGCTGGGGGGGGCGCACACGGCACAGACCCGGCTGCTCGCCGGCGAGGCGCAGGGGGTGGGCATGACCCCGAGCCTGCTGCTGGTACACGCGCAGGATCAGTTGATGACCGCCATCGCCGAGCGCGGGCTGATCGCCGAATTGATCGAACTCTATCGGCGCCTGGACGACCGCGATGCCCGCTGACGCCGTCATCCTCAACGCCGACGACCTGGCACTGTGCGCCCCGGTGACGCAGGGCGTGCTGGCGGCCTGGCACGCGCACGCCGTAAGCGACGCCTCGGTCTTCGCTACCAGCGACACGCTGGTGGACGCGCTGCGGGCGGCACAGGCGGCGGGATTGCCCGTGGGCGTGCACCTGAACCTGACCTTCGGACGCCCGGTGAGCGACGCCGGCGAGGTGCCCGCGCTGGTGGGCGAGGACGACGCCTTCATGCGCCGCCAGCAGTGGACGCACCCGCTACCCGCCGCCCAGGTGCGCCGCGAACTGCGTCGCCAAATCGAACGCGTGCTCGACGCCGGCATCGCCCCCTCCCACCTGGACAGCCACCACCACGTGCACGGCTACCCCGAGGTGTTGACGGAAGTGCTGGCGCTGGCGCGGGAGTTCCGGCTGCCCGTGCGCGCCCTCGACGCGGAGATGCGCGCCCGCTGTCGCCACGCCGACCTCCCCTGCCCCGACCATTTCAGCATGGCCTTTTACGGCGCGGCGGCCAGTGTTGAGACGCTCATCGGCCTGGCGAGCAGTTGCCCCGGCGGCGTGCTGGAGATCATGACCCACCCCGGCTACGTTACCCCCGACATCCCCTCCACTTACCGGCAGGAGCGCGAAACGGAACTCCGCGCCCTCACCGACCCCCGCTGGCACGCCTGGCTGCACGAGCACCACATCCGCCGCGTGGGGTTCGCCGACCTGGACGCGGGCGGCAATGGGTAAGGTCGCCGCAGGTGCGTAAGGCCCGCAATCCGCACTCCGCAATCTACAATCCGCAATCCACGCGATCCACACCCGCGCCGGTTTGTGGTAGCATAATGGGCATTATGATGGATACCGTGCATACGATTATTGCCACCGATTGCGGCAGCACCACCACGAAGGCGATCCTGATCGAGGGCGACGGGGAGACGTATCGACTCGTCGCGCGCGGGGAGGCGCCGACCACGGTGGAGGCGCCCTTCGACGACGTGACCGTGGGGGTGCTCAACGCCATCAGCGAGCTGGAAGACCTGACGGAGCGCACCTTCATCCGCGACGGCCGACTGATCGTGCCGCGCGAGAGCGATACCGTGGGGATGGACCTGTACCTGTCCACCAGTTCGGCGGGCGGCGGGTTGCAGATGCTGGTGGCGGGCGTGGTGAAGCGCATGACGGCGGAGAGCGCGCAGCGCGCCGCGCTGGGCGCCGGGGCCATCGTGATCGACACGCTGGCGGTGGACGACGGGCGCAAGGAGTACCAGCGGGTGGAGCGCATCCGCGGCATCCGCCCGGACATGATCCTGATGTCCGGCGGCACCGACGGCGGCACCACGCAGCACCTGCTCGATCTGGCCGAAACGCTGCGCGCCGCCGATCCCAAGCCGCGCCTGGGCAAGGCGTACCGGCTGCCGGTGGTCTATGCGGGCAACGTGGACGCGCGCGCCGGGGTGGCGGAGATTATCGGCGAGCAGGTGGGGTTGGAATTCGTGGACAACCTGCGCCCGGTGCTCGAGCGCGAGAACCTGCAACCCGCCCGCGACGCCATCCACGAGCTGTTCTTGCACCACGTGATGGCGCAGGCGCCGGGCTACGACAAGCTGCTCACGTGGGTGAGCACGCCGGTGATGTCCACCCCGCACGCGGTGGGGGTGATGGTGCAGGCCACCGCGGAGCAGGAGCACACCTCGGTGCTCGCGGTGGACATCGGCGGGGCGACCACCGACGTCTTTTCCGTCTTCGGCGGGGTGTTTAACCGCACGGTGAGCGCCAACCTGGGCATGAGCTACAGCGTGTGCAACGTGCTCGCCGAGGCGGGCACCGCCAACATCAAGCGCTGGGTGCCCGCGCCGATGAACGAATTCGTGCTGCGCAACCGCCTGCGCAACAAGATGATCCGCCCGACGACCATCCCGCAGACGCGCGAGGATCTGCTGGTGGAGCAGGCGGTGGCGCGTGAGGCGCTGCGGCTGGCCTTCATCCACCACCAGCAGCTCGCCACCGGCCTCAAGGGCGTGCAGCAGCAGCGCAACATCGGCGAACTCTTCTCGCAGCAGGAGTCGGGCGCCACGCTGGTCAACCTCTTCGATCTGGGCCTCATCATCGGCAGCGGCGGCGTGCTCTCCCACGCCCCGCGCCGCCATCAGGCCGCGCTGATGATGCTCGACGCCTTCCAGCCCATCGGCGTCACGATGCTGGCGGTGGACTCCATCTTCATGATGCCGCAACTCGGCGTGCTCTCGCGCGAGCACCCGGGCATCGCGCACCAGGTCTTCCGCCGCGACTGCCTCATCCCCCTCGGCCCGGTGGTCGCCCCCCTCGGGGCCGTGCGCGACGGCGAAGAGGTGATGACCGTCACGCTGACCCCCGCCGAGGGCGAGCGTGTCACCGTCACCGTGCCCGGCGGTCGCCTGCTGCGCCTGCCGCTGGGGGTGGGCGAAAAGGCCACCCTCACCGCGCAACCCGCCAAAGGCTTCGACCTGGGCGAGGGCAAAGGCAAAGCGATCACCGTCCCCATCGAAGGCGGCGTCGTCGGCGTCCTCCTCGACACCCGCGGCCGCCCGCTCAAACTCCCCGAAGAGGAGGCCATCCTGCACAGTAAGCTGCTGGAGTGGCTGGTGGCGGCGGGGGCGGCGGACGCTTGAATTGCGGAATGTAGATTGCGGATTGGGATAGAGTCGGGAAGCCGGTAAAGGCAGCGTGATGAACGACAAACGACGCAGACGCGCGGTCTGGTTGATAAGCCTCGGGCTGCTTGTGCTTATATGCGGCTTGCTGTACCGTGCATGGCTGCATCGACCGGCGGTTTTCAAGGCATCGGCCGATGTCTCCGTGCTGGATGATGACACGATTGAGGTGAAAGGCGTGCGGGTGCCCGATGGGCCGGGCGTATGGCGGTATCATATCAATAGTTGGCGATGGGACCGAGCTGCGGCATGGCACCCCGCGACGACTGAAGATTCGCAAGAAGATTCAGATCCTCCGCAGAAAATCGATCAAGACTGGATGCTGGCCTTCAATGCCGCCGAAGAGACGGCGGCGGAAGACGGCGCCAGGCCCGATTACGCGACGATGCGGTTCAGCCGTATTCGTCAGAGCGATGGCAAGCGGCTCGCCCTTGGCACGGTGCGGCATGTTCCAATAGCTCCTTAATGGTCGATGTTCCCTGATCACTCCGGCTTTTTCGCGCTCGAGCACCGCCCCGTGCGCAAAGGATGGGTACACCCGGTGCTGCACTGATATTCTTTCCGCACGGCACAATGGCATACGATCACGGCCCCCTGGTACCTGACCGGCTTCGATAGTTTCATTCGCATGAACACTTTTTCTATCATTCCACATAACAGCTCATGGGTTATCATCTTTAATAGCCTGGCGGATAAAGATATTTTGTATTCAGACTTCGCTTACCATCACAAGTATAGTAGTGAACTCTGGTTCGACCTGGGCACCGGCGCCTGCCGGTTGGGTGAGCCGGCCACCTCCGATTTCCTGACGGTTTTTTCGCCCGACGGGCAATACTGCTCCATGGTGCGGAAGATCATGCCGGCGCCGGCGTGGCCACAAGGGGCGGGTGTCGTGGGGAAGACCTATTCGCGCATGCCGCAAGTCGGTACGCTGCCGGATTTGTGGTGGAATGGCATCGAAGGCCCTTGCTGGTCGCCGGATAGCCGGTGCATCATGTATTTTTCGACTGCAGATGATGATACGCCGTTCGGCAACGCGCGGGTTGACCGCGCATTCCGTTGGCTCGAGCATCACACGCCGCTGCGTTTTCCGCAGCCGCACGGAGACATCTTATACCATCTCGTCGATACCACCGGCCGGGAAGTCAGCAGCGGCCTGGGGTATTGGCCCGAATTTGTCGGGCCATATCTCCTTACCAACGTATACGATGCACATCTCTACACTCCGCGCAATCGCGAGCCCCAGGATGAGCATCAAGAAACCGCGCGGTACTATCTTATTACACGCACCGGCAATGAGAAGCGCGAGATCTTCCGCGTGCTGCCCAATTTGTAGGCATCCGGCGGTTGTGTCGATACCCACGCGCGGGGGGGTGTATCTTCAGTTTCCGGCATCCTCGACGAGGTTGGTCGCTAACGTTTTTCAGTTCCCTTGCCTATCTTGTTGTAACAAACTATTTTTGGTATATTTGATCTACCGAGCCTTCCCTTGCTCGGGACGCCCCCTTTCCGCATGGATTTCAGGAGGATATAATGGCGTACAAATGCCCGGACTGTGGCCGCCCCGTGGAGCACCAACTCATATCTGAGAGCCATAACCTGTTAACCCGGACGATCGCTAACATCTTCAGCGGCTACCACTGCCCGCGCTGCGGCAAAATTCCCCTGCGCGATTTCCCGCCCGACGTGCAGAAAGCGATGTGGTTGGCCAAAGTGCCGCTTATTGTCGGCGCCGTGGCGCTCTTTGTCGTGATCGTGATCATTAAAGTGCTGCTGCGGAGTTCGGCGGGGTCGTAGGGCGCGGCAAGGCGGATGACTGCCCCGAATTATAGAAGACGGTCTGCCTGTAGAGACAAGTCTCCCGCGCAGGCCGTCTCTTGCTTCGTAACCGGCACACCCGCGCGACCCCTCCCCCCTCCCCCCGCCCCTCCCCCGGACGCCTCGCACGACTCGGCTGGGAGAGGGGAGTAACGGGGAGAAGGACGGTGGGCGCGAGAGAAACGCCCGAGTTGCGCGCGAGCTGACGACTTTGCGGCGCAATCGACTCTTCACTCTGGTGCTCCCCTCTCCCAGCCGAGTCGTGCGAGGCGCCCGGGGGAGGGGCGGGGGGAGGGGTCGCACAGGAGTGCCGTGCCTGCACTTGCTCACCAGCCTGTGCGTGAGAACAACCACGCATACCGGATGTCTTTCCGTTTCTCCTCGCTTCGCGCATTCATGGTTCGCGTCCCGGCAGGAACTCCCCCATCCCCCACCGAAATCATCCCTTCTGGGAGGGCCGAACCATGTTTTTTTCCGGGATCGCCGACGAGGCGGGGCGGAGTATCGAGCGGCAGTTGGCGGCACATGCGGCGCTGGGGTGGACGCACATCGAGCTGCGCAACGTGGAGGGGAAGAACCTCACCGACGTGGATGACGACACCTTTGCCCGCGTCGTAGACGCGGTGGAGGCCGCCGGCGTCACGGTGTGCTGCTTCGCGTCGCAGCTCGCCAACTGGGGGCGGCCCATCAGCACCGATTTTGCCGTGGACACCGCGGAGCTGGCGCGCGCCATCCCGCGGATGCACCGGCTGGGCACCAAATTCATCCGCTGCATGTCCTACCCCAACGACGGGTTGAGCGAGACGGACTGGCGCGACGCCGCGGTGGCGCGCATGGCCACCCTGACGCGCATGGCGGAGGACGGCGGAGTGACCCTGGTGCATGAAAACTGCAACGGCTGGGGCGGCGAATCGCCGGAGAACACCCTCGAACTCCTCGAGCGCGTGGGCAGCCCGGCGCTGCAACTCGTCTACGACACCGGCAACCCCTTCACCCACCGCCAGGACGCCCTGGCGTACCTGCAAGCCGTGATCGACCGCGTGGTGCACGTGCATATCAAGGACGGTTACCTGGATGGCGACAAGAACGTCTTCACCTACCCCGGCGAAGGCTCCTGCCAGGTCGATGCCTGCCTGCGCCTGCTGGTGGCGCACGGCTACGACGCCGGCTACTCCATCGAGCCGCACATCGGCGCGGTGATCCACACCGGCGACCTGGGCGGCGCGGAGCGCGACCAGTTGCTGTGGGACAGCTACCTGGAATATGGGCGGAAGCTGATGGGGTTGTACGCGGCGGCGACCACCGCGACGGTGTGATTTTGGGGCTCGTAGTAGGCTCGCAGCGCAGCAAGGGCCGTTACCCCGCACATCTATAGATGTGAGGGACGCGCCTTGCTGCGCTGCGTCGCTACTACGAGCCCGATAACTACGACGCTTATCTGTGCGGCTCGCGGGTACGCTCGCCCTCCCAAAGATGATTACACCTCGTCTTCATCCGGCGGCAACACGGGTTCCGGTTCCAGGTCGGCGTTCACGCCCTTGGACTGGTAGCGCCAGGGGGTGCTGGTGTTGAACAGGTCGCCGGCGAGGGGGGCGGTTTCCGTCATGTCGGTGGGGTGCACGGGGCCGCCGGTGTCGCCGCCGACCAGGCCACCCTCCCCGCTGCCTTCCGGCGGCGCGGCTTCGTCCCACTCTTCTCCGAAAAGGTCGAGGCGCGTCTCCATACGGCCGGACGCGGTGACGTCGGTGGACGGGTCCACGCGCAAATCCTCGCCGTCGCGGTGCGTGCGGATGTCGTAGGGCTCCTCCGTGCAGGTCAGGTTGTTCGTCAGGTCGCCGACGCCTCCCACCTGGCCCGCCACGCGCTCCGCCAGATCATACATCGCCGGGGTGGGTACCGCGCCTTCCAGCCACACCTCGTTGCCGGTCACCACCACGCGGATGCCGCGGGCGTCCAGCGCGTCCTCCTCCCACAACTCCTCTTCCACGCGAGTCTGCAATTGCTGCGGCGTCATGGCAACATCCTCCGTGGTCGTCATTCCCGTCCAGCCATGTATGCACGCGCGGCGCGGGCGACACGCGTGGAACCTGTGCCCGTGCCGCATATTTGTCATCGCCCCCCATCCCCGGCCCTTCCCCCGTAACATCGTGTGACGGGGGAGGGGGGCGGGGGGACGACGACAGGCAGGCGGAACGTGATATCCCCCGCACTCCGCAATCCCTACAGGGGATGCCGTGCCGGGTGTCGAAAGAGGGGGAAAGCACGGCGGAACGCATAGGCGCCGCCCGCGATGGGGATACTTCCCCCCAGAAGCTGCTTAACCCGTATGCGACGAATCGACCGTTACTTTTTGGCCGAGATGCTGGTGCCTGCCTTGATGGGGGTGATGCTGTTGCTCATCCTGTTGGTGGGCAACGTGCTCTACGGGCTCCTGATGCTCCTCTACAGCGGGGCGCCGGTGCACGACGTCTTCTCGGTGCTATGGTACCGCACGCCCGGGGTGCTCATGGAGGCGCTGCCCGGGGCGTTGTTGCTGGGCACCGCGCTGGCGTTGAGCCGCCTGGAGCGCGACCGCGAGCTGCAGGCGTTGCGCATGGCCGGCGTGCGGCTGGTGCGGCTGGTGCTGCCCTATTTGAGCGTGGCGGCGGTGGGCGTGGTGGTGCTCTTCGGGCTGCAGGAAAAGATCATCCCCCGCGCCAGCCACGCGGCGGAACGCCTCACGCGCAAGCTGATGTGGGGCACGCCCACCGCGGTGGTGCCGCAGGACGTGGTCTTCCGCGTGGACAACGACTTCGTCTACGTACACGCCGTGGACCCGCGCACGAAGACCCTCATGGGCGTGGTGGTGTGCCAGCCCCGCTACAGCGGCTACCCCACCTGGCTGGTGATACCGCGCGCGGAGAACCACAACGGCGTGTGGGCGCTACTACCCGACCCGATCACGGGCGTGAAGCCGCGCGTCTACACCTTCACCGACAAAGGCGAGCTGGCGCCGTACATGGAGGGCGAGCAGGGGGTGCTCAACCTGCGCCAGGATATGCTCGACTACCTGACCGACCAGCCCTCTACCGCCGCGGAGATGACGCTGGCGGAGCTGTACCACCTGGCGCGCGACGTGCGCGGGGCGGGCAACAACATCGGCAACAACGTGAACAATCCGCTGGCGCTCAACGCCAACGACCTCAACTTCTACGTGCAGCGCCGCTTCGCCGCCCCGCTGGCCGCGCTGGTGGCGGTGCTTATCGCCATCCCGCTTTCCATCCGCTTCGGACGCAACGGCGGCTACGTGGGGCTGCTCCTCTCCGTCATCGTGGCCTTCTTCTTCGTCGTCTCCCAGCAGTGGGCGCAGGTGCTCGCCCTCACCAACCACCTCCAGCCCATCGTCGCCGCCTGGGCCCCCGACGCCCTCTTCGGGCTGCTCGGGGTGGTGCTGTTGATGCGTGAAGAGTAGAGCGTAATCGTGCTCGTGCTCGTGCTCGTAATCGTAATCGAAAGGTTCGCATCGAGCTTGGCGCCTTCCGATTACGAGAACGATTACGAGCACGATTGGGGAGCGAGAGGGAGACGCGCCCACCAAGGCGAAGTGAGGGGAAACACCCCCCTACGGAGGCGCGCCGATGTTCATCGATGGCTCGACCATACGCGTGATTCAGCGCGAGGAGCTGCCGTCGCTCTTCCTCGACCCCGCGGTTGCCTGGCTCATCCCTGACGAATTGCAGCAGCGGTATGCCGTCTGCCCGCTGTGCATGCACGACGGCAGCTTGGTCGTCACCATCGTCGGCGCCCCCACCCCCGCCTGCTATGCCGACCTTCGTCGCGCCACCGGCAACGACATCATCTTCACCGAGGTGGACGTGGAAGAGCTGGCGGATTTGCGCGGGTGAGGGGGACGGTTCACCGCAAAGACACAAAGGACGCAAAGGAGACCGCAAAGATTTTTACAAGCTTCGCCTCGAGAGGATCGTATTCGGCCACGGCGAATCGCCCCGTCCTACTCCTCTTCTCTTTGCGCGTCCTTTGCGTCCTTTGCGTCTTTGCGGTTTTCTTGCGGAAATTGAGGGTGCACTGCGCCTCCGGGGAACTCTTCGGAACAGGGTGGGAGCCCCGCTGGAGCGTGTGACGGGCACAAAGGAGCGCGACCGATGCACTGGCGCTTGGCGATGTTGTTGTTGCTGGGCTGGAGCCTGCGTGCCTGCGCGCTGCCGGCGGCGTGGGCGGGGCTGGCACCCGACACGCTGGTGGTGATGGGGCGGCACGCGCCTGATGGGGAGGCGCGCGCGGCGGCGGACGTGGCGGCGGCGCTGCATGCGCTGGGCGGCCCGGCGGACAACCTGTGCGACGACGAAAGCGCGCTGCGCGACCTCAACCGCACCGCCTTCCACCACCTGGTGCTGGTAGGCACGTACAGCGACAACGAGGTGCTGCGCCAACAGTGGGGGCATGACGCGCTGGATCGCCCGGCGTTCCTGCGCGAGAAGGCTCTGCCTACCGATGCTCCGCGCCCGCCCTTTTACGCCGGCGTCCCCACCACCGGCTTTTACGTCTTCGGCTTCGGCACCTTCACCAAACCCGGCACCGGCTATCTGGAGAGCGGGCGCAACGACCTGTATCTGGTGCCCCACGCGCTGAACACCCCGCAACAGCCGCCCTACCGTATTCGTGTGAACATCACCGGCAATGACGCCACCGGGGTGGCGCGCGCGGCGGCGGCCTTTCTGCGCGGGGAGCTGAACGGCGTGCTGCCCGCGCCGGAGGAAGCGCTGCCCGCGCCGGGCGACGCTTTCCGGCTGGCGCGCGACCGTTATGGCGCCGAGTTGCCCGCCTGGACGCCGACGGCGGGCCTGCTGGGTTGGACGCAGCCGAACGCCACCGAATACGCCGGTTTTCTGCAGGCGAGCGGGCAGGCGGCGACGCTGCTCTGGCGCGCGAAGTACCTGCCCACCGCGGGCGTCACCGACTTCGACAGCTCCCCACACCGCCGCGCCTCCGCCGACGAGCTGCTCATCGCGCGGATGCCCTCCGCCGACGCGGCGCGGCAGGCCGTGGCGGGCTTTGAGCAGACCCTGGCCGCCAAACCGACCGCGCTGCTCTTCGACACCCTCACCATGGCCGGGCAACCCGTGCGGCACGCGGGGGGGTTGCAGATGGTCGCCGTGCGGGAATGGGTGCTGCTGGCCAACACCCTCGACCCGTCGGTGCCGGCACGCGCGCTGACGGCGCTGACAGGGGAGCAGGCCCGATGAACACCCGCCTTTCCGCCACTATCCTCGCCCTCCTCCTCGCCCTCGCGGCATGCGCGCAGCCCGCGCCCACGAAACGGATCCTCGCGCCGCTCTTCGGCTGGGAGCACGGCACCTGGAACGGGCAATTCACCGACTGGTTCGCCGCCTGCACCGCCGGCGGGTACACCGTCGACACCGTAGAGCAGGCGCCCGCCCTCAGCGGTGCGGAGCTACTAGCGCGCTACGACGCGGTGGTGATGACCACGCGCTCGTCGTACGCCGGGGTGCTGACGCCGCAATTCCAGGCTACGCTGGCGGAATTCGTGCGCCAGGGCGGCGGGGTGATCCTCGTCGCCACCGCCGATCAGTACCGCTGGATGCACCAGCCGGTGGCGCTGATGCTGCCGACCACCTTTTACCTGCCCGGCCCGGGTTGGGGCACGGCGGCGGCGGCACATGGCGTGCATCCCCTGCCCGCGGCCGCGCACCCCATCACGCAGGGGCTCGACTGGGCCACGGCACCCGCATTGCCGGTGGTGTATCCCGTCTACCCGCCGTCGCACGAGATCTTCCGCGGCGCGCTGGCGTTGCTGGCCCCCCGCGAGCTGCTGCGCAAACCGCTGCTCAACGGCGGCTGGGTCACCCTGCTGCGCGCCGACGACACCGAGCAAAGCCCGCTGGCGGTGGCCGGCAGTTATGGCCGGGGACGCGTGGTGGTGTGGGGCCTGGGCCTGGGCGGCGATCCCAACCGCGCCGACGTGCCCGCGCCCTTCACCCGCTGGGCCGGTTTCGCGCCGCTGTGGCGCCAGTGCCTCGCCTGGGTCGCCGCCGGCAAAGCCCCGGCGCCGCAACCCGGCGTGTGGGTATTCGGCGACGCGCGCGACACGCCCGCGGGGAAAGCCTGGTCGGGGCAGGCGTGGGCCTTTCCGCAGGCCATCAGCTACGCCCTGCCGGAATTCGGCCTCTCCCACCTCGCCGCCCCCGCGGGTGCCGCGGCGGCGCTGGTGCTGCAGGCCGACCCGGCGCAGGATGCCGCGCTGGCCGCGCTGGCCGCCGACCACCCCGTGCTGGTGTGCGACCCGACCGCCCTCGACGGCGCGCTGAAAGGCGTCTCGCCGCTGCGCCCCGACGCCGCCGTGCCCCTGGCGCTGCCGCCGTTGACCCTGGGCACCGCCGCGCCGAAACTGCCGCCGCCCCCCGCGCAAGCCGCCGCGCCCGCGCCGTTGCCGCTGCCCGACCCCGCGCTGCAGCCGCCCGCGCAGTGGCAGACCCGCACCACCAACAGCGTCACCTTCCAGCGCGACCTGGACGATGTCTGGTACGCTCCTGCCTTTGACGACCGCGACTGGGAAACCGCCCCCCTCGGCACACGCGCGCAACTCCTCGGCGGCGCACAGGTGCCCTGCACCGGCGCCGTGTGGTACCGCGCGCAGATCACCCTCCCCGCCGCCGTGCCCGCCGACGCCGTGTGGACCTTCGCCACGCGTGTCGTCATCTTCCGGGCGCAGCTCCGCGCGTGGGTGGACGGCGTCGAGGTGCCCCTCGACGGCTTCTCCCTGCGCCTCGCACCCCTGAAAGTGGGCAAACACCTGCTCGTACTGCGTCTGTACAACGCCGGCGGCGGCTCCTACTGGGTCGGCAGCCGCGAACTCTACACCAATGCCGGGCTGACCGGCGTGAAGACCGAGCTGCGCCCCGCGACCCCCGCGGTCGCCCCGAGTTAGGCCGACGTGTGGGGCTACCGCGGCCCGACCGACGTGACGCACGGCACCTTGAGCCGGCTGCCGGCGGACGCCCCCGTGCTCTTCCGCGCCCGCGCCGACGGCGATCGCGACTTCACGCTGACCTTCCCCCTTACCGCCGCCCAGGCCGCCGCGCGCCCGCTGCTGCTCTTCGACGAGCCCGGGCTCATCACGCACGTCACGGTGAACAGCACGCGCGTCGACCGCCTTCCGCAGGGCGCGTGGGACGGCGTCTCCGGCGGCAACACCTCCGCGTTTCTCCTCGATGGCGTGCTGAAGGCGGGCGACAACACCGTGGCGTTCCACCCCGATTTCCTGCGCCTGCGCGGGCTGAACTACCCCGTCGCCGCCGAAGTCGCCACCCCGTGCGGCCTGCCCCGGCTGGAATTCACCGGCGAGCTGCAGGCGCTGGTGGTGGACGATCCGGTCCTGGCGCCCTACCTGCCGCACCGCCTCTTCAAGCCCGGCGCCACCCACGCCGTCGCACCGGGTGCCCGCGTGCTGGCGCATTGGAACGACGGCCGCCCCGCACTGGTGGTGCAGGGGAATCTGCTCGCGTGGACGTCGGACATCACCGATCAGCTCCACGCGGCGCCGGTGCACACGTGGGAAACCACCTGGGAAGCCTCCGGGCACTGGGACTTCAACGCCGCCGACGGCACCCCGCGCGGCGACGCGCTGGCGTGGGAAAACGCCGCCCCACTGCTCGCCGCCGCCCTCGCCCAGCGGCTGACGCCCGAGGCCCCGCGCCTCACCGCCGTGCAGCCGCACGCGGGCGCGCGCGCCGTCGATCTCACCCTCGACAACCCGCGCGATCTCCTCCACGGCACGCTGCATCTTCGCGTGCTCGACGCGCAGGGGAGCATCATCGCCGATATGGCGCAGCCCGTGCAGGTCGCCCACGGGCAGACGCGCGTCACCGTGCCGGTGGCGGCATCGCCCTTCCTCGGCGGCGCGCAGAGCGACACGGTGACCTGCTACGCCGGCCTGCGCTCGGATGACGACGCCGTCGGCTGGGGGTATTTGGAGCGAACCCTCGACCTCGCGCCCCCGGTGCGCGTGACGGTGGAGACGGACTCCCTTGCCGCGCGCGCCATCCCCGACCGGCTCGCGTATGATCCCGACTTCCGCGGGCGGCACCTCTGGTGGCCGATGCTGTGTGAAGACCCCGGCTCCACCGTTTACCTGGATGGCGAGACGGCGCACGTGCGCATCACCCTCACCAACACCGGCGCGGCGCGCACGCTGCCCGTGCGGGTGGAGTTGCTGGCGCAGAACCGCGGCGCGGTAGAAGCGCGCTTCGCGGACACAGTGACGCTGGGGGCGGAGGGCTCCGCCGTGCTGGCCTTCGCCCACCCGCTCACCGGCGTGTGCGAGCCCTACCTGCTGCGCGTCACCGTCGGCCCGCCGTCGGCGCCGCTGTGCATAGCGACCCGGGCGCTCTACGCGGTGCGCCCGTGGAAGGCGTGCCACAACGTGGACACCCCGCCGCGACCGGACGGCGTGAGCTTCGTGACCTACATCCCGCTCTCCTACACGCAGCAGCCGGACGATGTCATCCCCACCGACCGCTATGTCATCCACCGCGACCCGCACAACCCCGGGCCCTTCCCCGAGCTGCTGGACTGGTGGAAGGCGACCGGCACCGGCACCACCGGCCATGGCGGCGGGGTGAGCGGCTACACCGGCTTCACGCAAGGCTTCGGCTGGGGGCCGTTTTACCGCCCCACCTTCAACGCGCCGGATCAGATGAGCGTGCTGCCCAACGGCCAGCCGGTGATGCACTACCTGGCCGACGGCCTGCGCCGCCTGCTGTTGCCGCCCGGGCGCTACACGGTGGCGGATTTCTGGGGCAACTACTGGGTGCCCGCCAACTGGAACACGCTGGCGGCCTTCCGCGAGTGGCTGGCCAACACCGCACCCGCGCGCGCCGCCGCCTTCACCCCGCAGACCTTCGACGAGGCCGTGGCGATGGTGCGCGACCGCTATGCCGACGACTGGAGCCGCTGGCAGGCAGCGGTGGCCATCGGCGGGTGGGGCGCTGTGCAGCACGCCGCCGCGCCGGGCAGCACCTTCTGGTGCCAGGCGGAGAACGCCTGGATCGCCACAGAGGGGGTGCGGAACGCCCCGCTGGGGCAAGCGGTGGACTGGCGCGCGGTGGCCGGCTTCCTCAGCGATATGTTCGTCGCCGGCGACACCGACCCCGCCACTTCGCGCATGGGGTTCGGCTACCGTTTCCGGGCGTATACCGAAAACTCCGCCGCGGCGCTGGTGCGCAACCTGCACTGCAACGTGAGCACGCTGCGCCACGTCTACTTTCTCAACGAGCAGCGCATGAGCAACATGGGCAGCGCCACCGCCGAGACCTACCGCGCCCACGCCTACGACACGCTATGGGCGGCGGCGGTGTTGCCCGACGGCTCGCTGCGGTCGGTGGTGGACACCCCGCCCAGCGAGATCACCGACATGCCGAACTCTCAGTGGAGCGGGCTGAAATACGGCAACCGGCTCTTCGACGTGATGTACCGGCTGGCCTCCGTCATCGCGCCGGAGCACGCCTGCGGCCTGCTGTGGGTGGCCGCCGTGCCACGCGGACAGCGCGCCGCCGATCCGCGCGCGGTATATGAAACGCTGCGCAACGCCGGCGTGCCCTTCTCCGCCATGCTCGGGCCCGACCTACTCGCCGTGGCGCCCCGGACGGGCGCCGCCGGGGTGGTCTACCTGCTTCCGCCCACCCTCGCGCCCGACGAGTTGGCCGGCCTGCGCGCGCTGGCGACGGCGAAATACCCCGTCGTCTGCCTGCTCCCCGCCGGCGCCGACGCGCTGCGCACCCAGCTCCCCGCGGGCCTGACCCTTCTCGACTGGCCCGCCGATCTCACCCCCGCCCGTGCCCGCGCGCTGGCCGCGCAAATCAACACCGCCGCCCACGCCCCCCTCGCCGCCGACCCCGACACCTGCCTCTACGCGTTCCGCGCCCAGGGCCGCACGTTCGTGGTCGCCCAAAACCTCCTCGCCACCCCCCGCACGGCGACGCTGACCATCCGCCTCACGCAGAAAACCCCCGTCGCCGTCGACCTGAACACGAACGAGAAACTCCCCCTCGCCCCCACCGCCAACGGCCTGACCCTTCCCGTCCCGCTAGACCCATGGGGGGCGACGTTGGTGATGGTGAGCGGGGGGTAAGCGAAAAATGGGGACTGGCGCGCATTTTCCCCGAGCCGTGCCCAAACGAGAGGCCAGCCCACGAATTAAGCTGCGCGTTTACATCGCCTGCCGACGTGTGGCATAATACCGGTATCATGGACCTGCCACCTTCCGACGAACACCTCGACGCACCCCCGCCTACCGTTCCCGGCCTGCCGACGCGCGGGTGGCGGGGGGTGCTGCACGAGCACCGGCGGCTGCAATTCGCGCGGGCGGCGCTGGTGGGGCTGGGGGCCGGGTTGCTGGCGGTGCTGTTTCAGTATGCACTCGTCGCGGCGGAAGGGGCACGCACCGTGCTGCTGCACCGGCTGCACGCCTTTCCCTGGTGGGGGTGGCTGGTGTTGCCGGTGCTGGGCGGGGCGTGCGCCGGGATGGCCGGGTGGTTGACCGCGCGCGTGGCCCCGGAGGCGTCGGGCAGCGGCATTCCGCACATCAAGGGCGTGTTGATGCACGTGCGCGTGCTCGACTGGCGGCGCCTGCTGCCGGTGAAGTTCATCGGCGGCGTGCTGGCCATCGGTGCCGGACTGTCGCTGGGACGCGAAGGCCCGACGGTACAGATGGGCGCGGCGGTGGGCAAGGCGATCGGGGAATGGATGCACCTGCCGCGCCGCTCGCGCGGGCAGCTTATCGCCGCGGGAGCGGGCGCGGGACTGGCGGCGGCGTTCAACGCACCGCTGGCGGGCTTTATTTTCGTCATTGAAGAGCTGCAACGCGAACTCTCCCCGCTCACCTACGGCACGGCGCTCATCGCGGCGGTGGTGGCCGACATCGTCACACGCACCCTCACCGGGCAGTTCCCCTCTTTCCACATCACCGGATACCCCATGCCATCGTTGGCCGCGCTGCCACTTTTTGCGGTACTCGGCGTGCTGGCGGGCCTGATGGGCGTCGCCTTTAACCGCAGCCTCCTCTGGACGCTACGGCAGTTCCACGGCTGGACGAAGATGCCGCGCTGGGCACGCCCGGCGCTGGTGGCCGTGCTTGCCGGGTTGCTCGCCTGGTGGTTGCCCCAGGCGGTCGGAGGCGGGCATGGCACGGCGGAGGCGCTGTTGCGCGGGGAATACGCCGCGGTGGGCTTTCTCGGCTTCCTGTTGCTTCTTTTTGCGGCCAAATTCGTATTGACGGTGCTCAGCTACGGCTCCGGCGTGCCCGGCGGCATCTTCGCGCCGCTGCTCGTGTTGGGGGCGTTGGTCGGGCTGATGACCGGCCAGGTGAGCGGGCTGGCCTTCCCGGCTTTCGCGCATACGCCGGCGGCTTTCGCGGTGATTGGCATGGCGGCGGCCTTCGCGGCCATTGTGCGCGCGCCGCTCACCGGCATCGTGCTCATCCTGGAGATGACGAACAACTACGAACAGCTCTTCCCGCTGCTGGTGGCGTGCATGATCGCCTTCCTGGTAGCGGAGCACCTGCATAACAAGCCGATTTACGAAGCGCTGCTCGAATACGACCTGCACCGCACCGGCTTCATCGAGCATCCGCAATCCGTCGAACCGGTCACGCTGGAGCTGGCGGTCGAGCCGCACTCCGCGATGGACGGCCGCCGGGTGCGCGACCTCGGGTTGCCGGAGGGATGCCTGCTGGTGATGATTACGCGCGCGGGCCGGGAGATAGTGCCTTCCGGCGGCTCGCGCCTGCAAGCCGGCGACCACGTCACCGTCTTCGTCACCGGCGACGCCCCGCAAGCCTGCGCGCTGGCGACGGGGTTGGCGAAGGCGGAGGCCTAGCAGCGTGATATGCGGGGACAATCATCCGTCGTGCTACCCGCTGTTCATGACGGATGATTGCCCGTATTCACCCGTTCGGGTTATTTGACGGTGTACGACTGAAGGACCAGGGTCAGGCCGTTGCCGTTGGTTTTGATATCCTGCCCCTTCACCAGGCCGACGCCCGGGGCCAGCCAGTAGTAGGCGGTCATCGTATTGCTGGTGCCGGGTTGCGTCACGGAGACGAGGCACTTGACGGCGTTGGCAAAGGTACCCGCGGGCACGGTGACCGTTTCGGTGCCGACGATCTGCAGGGGATTGTTGGTGAATGTGCCGGAATTCAGCGTCGCGCCATCCGACGAGACGATATACGATCCGGCGAGTGACCATTGCTGGGTGGTGGGCGCCGAGGCTGGGAGGAAGAGGGCCGGCGGGGTGCCCGTGGCCTTCACCGTGCCCAACGGGGCCAGGGTGTCCACCTCATACAGCTCCAGCCCTTTGGCATCCCAATTGGCGAAGATGGTGAACGGGGTATCTGCATGGGCCCCTTCGACATACGAAATGGGAAACACCGCGTTGCCCGCGAGGGTGGTTTGCGCCCCCACGTCCGCCGTGCAGGTATCTTTGAACGTGCCATCGCTATACTGCTGTTGGTAGACCCAATGGTTGCCCACGGTTAGCGGGAAATAGGTCTGCCCGGTGCCGGTGCTGCCGCTACCGCTGCTGCTGCTGCCACCGGGGCACCCGACCAACCAGCAGGCCAAGGCGCAGAGGGCGAGGGGGAGGAAGGCCCAACGGGCGAGGGAACGCATGGCGTGACTCCTGACATCGGTAATATTATGCCGGCCCTGCCGTTACGCGCGCCCGCGGAGAGCGCCGGGCATACAGGATCGATTGTTCTGTATGCTTACGCTAACACCTGCTCCGCTAGAAGGACAATTGTATTTTTACCTATAAATACAGATCTTTCGTTTGCCATGGTACCGCCGGCGGGACGCCGGCACATGTGCAATCAACCCACGGGCCGGTGGGACGACGATTAGCGAAAGGCCTGGAAAAGTCGGGGCAGCCACCACTTTCCCGGTCAGGGGTGCACGGTCGTCACCGGGAGCAGGAAAGTGGTGGCAGTCCCGACTTGTTCGCATGCGGCTGCGGGCTAACCTCACGGTTGCGACAATTCATGGAACAACCGGCCCGGATGGCCGCCATTGCTCGCCACATGACGTTTAGCCCGGCGTATTGAAGGGTATATGACCCCCATGCGCGCTCATGCGAGCGCTGATAGGCAGACGAGAGGAGCATTACCCCTATGCGTACCATGCTGTTGTTGGCGCTCGGCGCCGTGTTATGTGTCGGTCAGTTCGTACTGGCCGCGCCCCAGGGGGCGGGTGGGGCCGGTGGCACAGGGAAACCCGGCGGTCGGTTGGAGATGCTCACGCAGGCGCTGGGGCTCACCACCGATCAGCAGGCCAAGGTGAAACCGATCCTCGACACCGAGCGCGAGCAGATCAAAGCGGTGCTCACCGCCGATCAACTGGCGAAACTCGGCACGCTGATGAAGTCGGGCACGCCGCCGCAAGGTGATCCGCTGCAGACGCTGGGGCTGAGCGCCGATCAGCAGGCGAAGATCCACGCCATCCACAAGACCGCCAACGACGCGATACGGGCGCTCCTCACCCCCGACCAGCAAACGAAGCTCGACGCCTTGCTGCCCGCCCCACCGCAGGACCCGCGGTTGGCGCAGCTCACCCAGGCGCTCACGCTCACCACGGATCAGCAGGCGCAGGCCAAACCGATCTTCGACAATGAGCGGACGCAGATCAAAGCCGTGCTCACCGCCGATCAGCAGGCGAAGCTCGAGGAGTTGAAGAAGGCGGGCACCGCCAACGGCGACCCGCTCCGCTCGCTGGACCTGACCACCGACCAGCAGACGAAAATCCAGGCCATCCACAAAACCGCCATGGACGCCTTCCGCGCGATCCTCACCGCCGATCAGCAGAAGAAGTTCGACCAGATGAGGCCCGGCGGCCCGGGTGGGCAGGGTCAAGGTCAAGGGCAGGGTGCCCGCGGCCAGGGGGGCAAAGGGCGGAAATAAACGCTTCCCGGCTTAAGCGGCATGAAAACGGCGGGGCTGCTACTTATTTTCCGATATTGGAAGAGAGGTGGCAGACCCGCTTTTTCGGTTGAGCATTACCGTTTAATGTAGACACGACCAGTGTCCTTATAGATATCGATGGTGGTTTTCCCATCCTGGATTTCAACCACAGTATCGAAATCCATAAGTAAGCGATCTCTCGTGAGCTTGTTTTGATCGGAAATATCGACTGGTGAACGATAATCGTATAGGTGGATACGAGCAGATAACAAATCTGGTGAGGCAGTCCATTTGCCGGTATTAGTCCAGCTTGTTCCAGTTCCAGATGAGAATGTTTGTTTGAATTTTCCTTCCTTTTGTATGACCAACGTATCTTTGCCCAGGACACGGTTCTTATCAGTAACCAATACCATGTCGTATGTGCCGATGACATCGATCATCGGACCAGGATCGTGGTGAACGATACTGGTCTTTGAAGTAACGTGTTGCCTTGGACATCCGATAATGCTAAAGCAGAGAAGGGCCAGGACGATATACCGCATATTCCCTCCTATATTTCCGCTTTTCAGAAACGGTCGATTACGATTACCAGCACGCGCACGATTTACCGGGCGCCCGGCCCCGCCAGGTAGTGCCGTTTGACCTCATCGGCGGTCAGGCAGCGGTCGTGGATGGCGAGGAGGTAGAAGGTGCCCATGAAATTTTCGCTCAGGTTGGCCAGGTTGCCGACGGTGAGGGGGGCGTTGGGGTTCCAGTCCTTCGTCAGGTCGGTCAGGTCGCCGTTGCTGGTGCGGGGGACGCTGTCGATGTACATGGTGGCGTGGGTGCCGTCCCAGGCGAGCGCTATGTGTTGCAGGTACGGGTGGTACTGCATGTCGAGGTAGAAGCTGGTCCAGCGCGGCCCTTCCCAGCGCTGGTCGCGCTCGAGGTAGCGGGCGTGCGGGCCGAGGATTTGCGGCGTGTACCAGTGGTGCGAAAAGGTGAAGTTGCGCTCGCCGCGGCCGTTTTCCCCCCAGGCGACGAAGCAGCCCATGGAATTCGTCGGCGTGTCGTTGGTGGCGGCGGCGGTCCACAGCTCGATGGTGCCGGCGTTGCTTTTCGCCAACGCCATCAGCTTATTGGCCGAGGCGGCCTGCAGCGGTTGCGGACCGAGGAAGAAGAGCCCCTGGCCGGCGAGCCAGCGCGCGTCGGCCTCCACGGGGATGGTCAGATCGACGGGGACGCCGAGGGCGGCGTGATCCTTCACCGTGCGGCCCAGGCCCTCGTCGAAGCGGTAGAGGAGCAGCGTGTGCGTGTCGTCGCGGCCCAGCGCGGGGTTGAAGACGGGCAGCGAGAGGTGCGCCGCCGGGGAGCGCCCGTCGGCGGTAGTGGCGGCGACGGTGTACCAGTGCGCGCCGGCCTGGGTGGGGGTGAAGCGCAGCGTGTCGCCGAGGGCGAGGGCGGCCTTTTCGTCCCCCGCGGGCACGGCGGACGGCGTCACGGTGAGCGCCGCGCGGACGCCGTTGGAGGCATAGGTCGGGGCCAGCGGCAGCGTGAGGGTTTTGCCGAGGTCGAGCCAGTCGGGGTAGTCGAGGGCCGGGGCGGGCAGCAGCGGCTCGGGGCGCGGCGTCGGGGCATTGCGGTGGAAGAGACGCGCCCGCGCCAGCGTGATGCCGTTGTCGGTGCTCCAGATGCCCGGCACGCCGCCGTCCAGCGGCTGGGGATCGGTGACATGCAGGGTGAAGGCGATCTCGCGCCCGGGATCCCACTGCCACCACATGTTTTTCGACACGTAGCGCACGGAGGCGTCGATGTCGGCGCCGTGCTTGGCGAGGGTGAGGGCAAACCAGGTGTGGTGACCGTAGGTTTTATCCGGCATGCGCTGCGCGTTGCTCGCCACGACCACCCCGTTGCGCAGCAGCAGCGTGCGCCGGTTGGGGTTGCCCTGCTCGTCGGGGGCGCCGAAGAGGAGCGCGTAGCCCTGGCGGGGATCGTGACCGTCGCCGCAGATCGTGACGCCCAGGCTGCGGTAGCGCTCTTCGTAGATGGCCGTTTCACGCGGGTATTCCATTTTGATGCCGAGGAAGGCCTGCAGCGTCACGTCGCCGGTGAAGCGGTCCTTATGCCAGAGCGCCACGTCGCCGCGGCTCCACCCGCCGAGGAAGGACCACTGCGGAGCGCAGGTCCAGCGCACGGTGGGCTCCCAGGTGCCTTCGCCCAGCCAGTCCGTCGGCGCGGTGGCGAAGGTGTAGTCGCGCGCGTTGGGGCCGGTGACCAGGAAGTCGTGGGCGGTTTGGAAGCACCCGTTGGCGCTGTAGAGCGGGCGCAGGCCGTCGGGCGCGGGGGCGGGATCGTCCGCGGTGAGCAGCGGCTCGCCGTCGCGCTGCAGCGTCACCGACTTCCCCGTGCGCAGCAGGCGGAAGCCATACTCCTCGCCGGCGGTGCAAGCGGGGATCTCCTTCGTCGCGAGGACGGTGGTGTCGCGGTAGAGCGTGGCGGTGGTTTTGTCACCCTCCCGTGTGATCTCCCCCCGGTAGCCGCTGAGGAAATCGCTATGGGTGCACAGGCCCAGCGTGAGCGTGCCGTCGCCCGTCGCGGGGGTGACGGTGGTGACCAGCCGCTGGTCGCCGTAGAAGTCGCAGCGGTGCTGGAAGAAGAGGTTCTTCGTGCCCGGCACCTGTTCCCAATCGCTGGCGGTGCGTGCCCAGGCCTTCATTTCCGGGTCGGTGGTGAATTTGTCCGTCATGGCGGCGGTGAGGCGTTCCTGCAGCAGCGCCACGTCCAGCCCGCGTCCAAAGACGGTTACGTCGTCGAAGGTGGCGCCGGTGGCGCTCTCCGTATACAGCCCGACGCCGCCGCGACGCGGGGCCACGGGGGTGAAGGGGATGCGCACGCGGCCATCCACCGCCACCTGCACGCCGTCGCGCAGGCTGGAGGTGACACAGAGGGCGAACCACTGGCCGGGCACGGTGCCACCGGGGCTTTCCGCCAGCACCGTCGTGATGCCGTCGTGCCAGCGGCAGAGGAGCAGTTTATTCCCGCGCGAACCGGCCTCCCCGGCGGGGCTCCAGCGCACCAGCAGGCCGTCATGGGGGTCGCGCAGGTTAAGCAACATGCCCACCGCGCCGTCCGCGGGGGGCCGCACCGCCACGGTGTAGACGTAGTCATCCCAGAAGGCGCGCGCAGCCGTCGCGGTGCTCACCGCCGGCCCCTTCGCGCTGCCGCGGCCCACGTAAGCGAAGGGGTTCTGCGCGGTGGTAGCATCGTAGTGGCCCTGCTTCGCCTTCACGTCGCGCTCCCATGCCGACTGCAGCCCCCAGGCGCCCGCCTGCGCATGCCACCCGCCGTTATCCAGGCGCATGAAGTCGTCGGCGAAGGTCACCGGTTCCAGTTGCTGCAGCGTGGCCGGGGCGGCGCTCCACCCCGTGCCCGCGTGCAGGCTCACCGTGCTGCCCGGCCCGTGGGGGATGTCCGCGGCGCAGAGCAGCGCCTCGTCGCCCAGCACGCCGACCCAGTTGGCACGGCGCAGCAGGCTCACGTGGAAGGGCACGCCCGGCTTTAAGACCGTCTTCGCCGTGGCGCGCACGGTGGAGACGCCGCCTTTCACCTCCGCGAGGGAAACGCCGCTCGCGGTGACGGTGAGCACCAGCGCGGCGCGCGTGTCCGCCCACTCCGTCGCCAGCTCCACCCCGTGCCCCGCCGCGCCGGGCGTGACGGTGCACTCCAGGTTGTACGTCGTCGCCCCCGCGTCGTCGCTCACCCGCGCCGCCGTATCAAACACCCCCTGCCCCCACGCCGTTGCCAGCGCCGCCAGGCAAAGCAGACCGAGTATCAGTCGACGCATAGGTGACATCCTCCGCACGAATCGGTATGACTATTGCTCACACCCGAACCGACGGAAGTCGGGACTGTCGGGCGGCAAGCGCCGGGCGTCCGCCTGCGCGGACGCAAGGGAGAACGATTACGATACCTTTGACACCGGTCTCCCGCTTTCGTGCCGTGGAAATTTCCCGGGGTGGGAGCGGTAAATTGACCTGGCGGCGGCGTGCCTCGCCACGGTCTTTCTCGTCACCGGAAGAGGTGGTAGGCCAGCACGACGATGAGGCGGGGGGAGTCGAAATATTGTGAGTCCGAAGGGCTCACATTCGCCAGCCCAGGGCATCGCCCTGGGTGGATCGTGATGACATTGCGAGCCCTGAAAGGGCGGCATTCTCTGGTGTGAACGCGAATTACGCCCTTTCAGGGCTGATGTTCCTTCGCCACGCGACCCAGGGTTTCACCCTGGGCTGACGAATGCGAGCCTTTCAGGCTCATTTACCCCTGAATTATTTCCACATTCGCCCGTGGCACCAGTACGGTTTCGGCGGTGTCTTCCAGGCGGACTTCGGCGACGCGGACCATAGCTTCGGTTTCGATTTTGTGCAACTCGGCGGGCATGGCGGTGACGATGGCGAAGCGGCCGAAGTAGGGCTCGCGGATGAGGCGCACGCGGCTGCCGGGTTCGAGGATGCTCTCGGGCACGGCGGGGACGTCGTTCCCGGTGACCTCGCGCTCGGGGACGATGATCTCCGGGCGGATGACCCCGGCGCGGATTTGTGTGGCGCCGTTAATGCTGGCCGCGCGCCCGTGCAGGCCGTCGAGCAGGCGGAAGGTGCGCACCGCCATGGACAGGACGCCGAAGCCTTCGGTGAGGATGAGGGTGAGGGGCACGTCTTCCTGCCCGGTGATGGCCACGCCGATGTCGAAGCCGAGATAGGCGCGCAGCACGGCGTCGCTCACCGCCCCGACGATGAGGCCGACGGCGCCGACCTCGATGGCGCGGCGGATGTGGGCCACGTTGGCGGTGGCACCGCCGAGGAGCACGCAGCCGGCGCAGTCGGGGGTGAGGCGCGTTTCGTCCAGCGGGGCGTCGGGGCCGTCGGCCACCGTGCGTAGCGGGCCGCGGCGCTCGCCGCCCACGCCGAAGATGCCCTGCACCAGCGCGCCTTCCGCCATCACGGTGACGCCCTCGGCGGGCAGCACCTCTTCGATCGTGCCGTCGATGTAGGCGCCCAGGTTGAGCGGGGTGGGCGGCTCACGCAGGCCCAGCGTGCCGGTGAGCGGACTGATATACTCGATGGTGCCGTCGGTGGGCGCGGTGAGCTTCGCGCCGAAGAGGCCGAGGAAACCCTTCGTTTCCGCCAGCACCTCACCGGCGGTCACCACGTCGCCGGTATGCTTCTTCAGCAGGTGCGCCACGTCGCCGGCGGCCACGCCGAGACCTTCGGCGGCGCGCACGGCCTGGATATTCCCCGGCAGCAGCGCCCGCGCCACCACCGTATCGGCCGCCACGTGGTCGCCCTCGTGCACCAGCACCTCCCCCTTCAACGGCAGGCGGCGCATCTTACGAATGATAGTATGCTCGGTCACCTGGAGACCGGGCGTATATGCAGTCGGCATGGGGGTATTGTACCACAGGCGGCGAGGGGATTGCAGATGGCGGATGGGCTGGTGGGTTGATAATTCACGGGGATGAAAGGGGTGGGAGATATTACTTACGAGAACCTTTCCTGTACGCGGCCCCCACCCCCTGCCCCCTCCCCCGTAACGTCCTGTGACGGGGGAGGGGTCGGGGATGGGGGGCGCGCCGAGAGGCGCGGAACGGCAAAATGCATCGTATCCCCTTCATCCCTATGAAATATCGTCCGAAACGCTTTTCGATTACGATTACGAGCACGAGCACGCGCACGAAGGGGCAGGAACGCCCGGCGGTGTGAGCGAATAACCTCCTCTGCTGAGGTGCGTATGAAATATCGCGGTGTGGCGTATTATCCCGAGTATTGGCCGGAGGCGCGGTGGGCGGAGGATATCCGGCTGATGCGCGCGGCGAAGATCAACCTGGTGCGGGTGGGGGAGTTCGCGTGGACGGCGATGGAGCCGCGCGAGGGGGAGTTCACCCTCGACTGGCTGCACCGGTTGGTGAGCCGGATGGACGACGCGGGGATCGGCGTGATGCTGTGCACCCCGACGGCCACGCCGCCGGCCTGGCTGACCGACCAGTATCCCGAGACGCAACTGGTGCGCGAGAACGGCACGCGGGCGACGCATGGCCGCCGCCGGCACTACTGCCCCACGCACCCCGTCTTCCGCGCGCACAGCCGGCGCATCACGGAGGAATTGAGCCGAGCCTTCGGCGGGTACGCCAACGTGCCGGCGTGGCAGTTGGACAACGAATTCGGCCCCGAGATGTCCTTCTGCCATTGCGAACACTGCCAGGCACAGTTCCGCGTGTGGCTGCAGCGGCGCTACGGCACGCTGGAGGGGCTCAACGATGCGTGGGCCACGCGCTTCTGGAGCATGACCTTCACCGACTGGGGGCAGGTGCGCCTCGGAGAGAACGACTTCTACTCCGCCACGCTGCTCGACAGCCGCCGCTTCTGGTCGGATAGCTTCGTCGATTTCGCGCGCGAGCAGGCGGAGATCATCCGGGCGCACGATCCCGACGCGCTGGTGACCACCAACGGCATGGGGCCGCTCTTCGACCCGATCAACTACTACGATCTGTTCGACTTCCTCGACGTGGCGCCCGACGACCTGTACTTCGACATCGGCACCATGGACACCGACGTGGCGGCGATGAATATCTACCGCAACTACAAGCCGGGCAAGGCGTTCTGGATCAACGAGACGGGCAGCGGGGCGCTCTCCGCCGACAAGGTGCCCACCCCCGGCCAACTGCGCGCGTGGGCCTTCTCCGCGCTGGCGCACGGCTGCGAGGCCTACACCATCTTCCGCTGGCGCACCTGCCTCTCCGGGCAGGAGCAGGAATTGCAGGGGGTTCTGGAATACAGCGGCAAGCCGCGGCGGCGCTACGCGGCGATCCAGGCGCTGTTCACGGAACTGGAAGCCCTTTGGCCGCGCTTCGCCGACGCCCCGCTGCCCACCGCCGAGGTGGCGATGATCAGCGATTACGACGTGATGTGGGGCTACCTCGCCTCGCGCATCAACGTGCACGTGGATTATCTGAAGACCTTTTACGCGCTGCACAAGTGCTTCTTCGACCGCAACGTGCCGGTGGATGTCATCCCGCCCGCGCGCGACCTGTCCGGCTATAAAGTGGTGGTGCTGCCCTCGCTGATGATGGTGGACGGCGACCTGGCGGCGCGGCTGCGCACCTTTGTGGCCGACGGCGGCGTGGTGCTGTCGCTGCCGCAGCTCGCCTGCCGCGACCGCAACGACAACTACCTGCCCGCCTGCGCGCCGGTGGGACTGACCGACCTCTTCGGCCTGCGCGTGGAGGCGGGGACGTACCTGACGAACTACAGCGGCCCGGAGCAGGCGCTGTGGGTGCCCGAGGCCAATTGCGCCAAGGAAACCCCCGCGGTGCGCCTGGACTTGCCCGGCAGCGCGGTGACCGGCCACACGCGGAGCTGGATGGAGGACGTGGAGCTGGAGGGCGGCACGGCGCTGGGCACCTTCACCGACAACGACTACGCCGGTTGCCCCTTCCTGGTGGCGAAGGCCACGGGCCGCGGCACCACGCTGTACGCGGCGGCGTACCCCGACCCCGCGCTGCTCGCCGCGCTGGTCGAGCACACGCTGGCTGTCGCGCACGTCGCCTCCGGCCCGGCCACCCCGCCCTGGGTGGAGGTCATTCCGCGCGGCGCCTACACCTTCGTCATCAACCACACTGCGGAGCCGGTGGATGTGCCCCTGGCCGGCGGTGAAGCGATCGTCGGCACCTACACCGACGGCGTGGCGCGGCTGGGGGGGCATGGTGTGTGCGTGGTGATATCGTAAATCGTCCGGGCTAGAGGTTCATCCCCCACCCGCGCAACGCACTCAGTGTCGCCGTGCCGCCGTCCGCCGTCAGGCCCACGCGGCCGGTGAAGGTGGGGATGCGGTAGGCTTGCACCAGGCGGTCGTCGAGGTAGAGTTCGAAGATGCGGCGGCGGGCCCAGAGGCGGACGGTGTGCACGCCCGGGGTGAGGCCGGCGACGCAGGCGCTGCCCGGGCCGGTAAGGTCGAGGAGGGTCTCCGCCCCGTCGGCGCGGGCGACGATGTCGGTGTGCGGGACGTCGGCGGCGAGCAGGATAGCGCGGTCGCGGCCCGGCGCCTCCTCCAGCGCGAAGCCCGCCCGGCAGCCGTCGCGCGACGGGGTGACGGTGAGGACGCCCTCGAGGATGCCCCCCGCCCGCGGGTCGAAGGCGGGCAGCCACGTCGTGGTGTCACGGGCCTCCGCCTGCCCGGGCAGCGGCAGCGCGGCGCCTTTGGCGGCGTCGTTGCCGCGCCAGTAGCCCAGGCGCAGGTGGCCGTTCGCCACCACGGCCGCGCGCAGGGGGAGCATCCACGGCGCGGTGACATGGTCGGGGTCGTCGGACAGGTAGTTGCTCACCAGCAGCTCGTTGTGGCCGCGCGCGAAGGCGGCCAGCCACTGCACCCCCGTGTTGCCCGCGGGCTGCCCCGCCGGCGGCGCCTCCGCCCCGCAGAGCCGGTAGGCCTCCCGGTCGGGGCGAAACGGCCCGGTGGGCGCGTCGGCCACGAAGGTATACATGGCATACAGCCGATTGTCCAGATACGGCACCGTGCCGCCGATGAGGTAATACCGCCCGTCCAACCGCTCGACGCCGCCGATCTCCAGGTAGTCCAGCGGCGGCGTGTCGCCCCACAGGAAGACCGGCGGCTCGCGCGGCGCCCAGGTGACGCCGTCCGCGGAGTCCATCAACCCGCACGCATGCCCCGCCGTCACCAATTCCGGGCGCGGCACCGTTACCGGGTAGCCCCACCAGCCCGCCGCGGGACGCCCCTCTTCCTTCGGCAGCATGTACATGTGATCCCAGCGCTCCTCGGTTTCCCGGTACCAGCGCGGGTCGGGGTGGGTTTCATGGAGGAAGGTCCAGTGACGCAGGTCGGTGGATTCCCAAAAGCACAGCGTGTCGTTGCCGGTGCCCGGGCGGCCTGTGAAGGCGCCGTGGTTCATGATGAAGCGCTCGCCGCAGCGCGCGACGAACATCTTATACACCTGCGGATGCGCGCGGAAGGCCAGGTCCAGCACCGGCGCCTCCTCGCGCCAATGCACGCCGTCCGTCGAGGTCGCCAGCCCCACGCAATCCCCCCAATACGGACTGCCGTGCCGCTGGAGCATGTAGAACGCGTAGTAGACGCCGTCATGCCAGAGGATCGACGGGTCCCACATGGTGCCGGCGGTGGGTTGGTAGAGCATGGAGGCTCCTATAAAATCGAAGGCTGGCCTGTTACCGACCTGACGATGAATCGTCAGGCTACCGGCGGCGCCCCATGAATGGGGCTTTGGTAATCGGCGAAGGGGTCGATCTGATACATCGGGGGCGGTTCCTGCACCGTTGCCGTTGTTTCCTCAAGGCGCTCCAGCAGCGGGATAAGGGTCTGCTCAGTGTGATGGCGTTTCTGGTTGGTGACGTAGGCGATATAGCGCTCCAGGCGGCTGGGGTCGATGGTGAAGGCGCTATACCCGACTTCCCAGCCGAGAAAATCCCGACCAAGCCCGGCGTTATGGAATTGGGTGGTGCTGGCGCCTTTGATCTTCCCTACGAAGGTCGCTACGGCGATGGCCGGCGGGATGGAAGTGACAACATGCGTATGATCGGTCATCCCGTCCAACGCGAAGACCTTGCCGCCGAGTTGCACGGCTTTTCGCCGCATCAACGCCTGCAAAAAGCCTTCTTCCTCCGGCAGGATACTCGGATTCCGATATTTCGTAGCCCAGACGAGATGATACAACAGTTGGCAATACGGCATCAGCGCCTCCGAACGTCTACCAAAGCCCCATTCATGGGGCGCCGCCGGTAGCCCGACGATTTATCGTCGGGTCGGTAACAGGCCAGCGCCTTACTTCTTGCTGTACCCCCCCTACTGCGCCACCACCACCGTCACGTGCGCCCCGCGGGGGAGCTGGCTGTTGGCGGGGGGGTCGGTTTCGATGACGAAGCCGGAGGGTTGGTTTTGCGAGACGATGGGCTTGAGCGTGGGCACGAGGCCGAGGGTGGTCAGGGCTTCCACCACCGCGGGGCCGCGCATGCCGGCGTAGTTGCGCAGCGCCACCAGGCTGGGGTTGGCGCGCGGCGCGGTGCCGGTGTCGACGCGGGCGTTGACGATAAGGTGCACCAGCGCGCCCTTGGCCAGCTTCTCCCCCGGTTTGGGGTCGCAGCCGAGGACGATCTTATCCGCTTGCGCGGAGTCGTTCGCCGTGGTTTCCACCACCTTGCAGCCCAGGGCTTCCAGCGTGCGGTGCGCCTTGCTTTCCGTCATCTCCACCACGTCGGGCATCGCCGTTTTGTCATCGCCCGTCGGCGGTGAGGGTTGCGCGTTCGGACCGGGGCCGGGACCCGGCGTGGGTGCAGGACCGGGACCAGGACCAGGGCCGGGGGTCGGCGTGGGCGTGGTGGCCGCCGTTTCCGGCGCCTTGCCGGCGACCATCAGCGTGACCGGCTCGCCGTCGTGGAGCGAGGTGCCCGCGACGGGGTTAGTGGCTTCCACCGTGCCGGCGGGCTTTTGCGAAGCGGGTTTGTAGTTCGTACGGACGTTCAGGCCGAGGTCGAGCAGGGCTTTTTTCGCTTCTGCCACGCCCTTCCCCACCAGATTCGGCACCTTGTGGGAGGTGACGGGCGGGCGATGCAGCAACGCGAAGGCGAGGCAGGCCACCAGCACCACCAGCACGGCGGCGAGCACGCCGGTGAAGATGGCTTTCGTGCGCGGACCGAGCAACTGCGGGCGGTTGATGGTCACCCTCGCCGAGTCGTTGCCCACGCGCATCTTCTCGGTACCGCCGCGCGCCTTATCGGCGCCGACCCGCATGCGCTCGACCTGCTCCTTGATACTATTCAGATCGGAATTCTCATCCAGCTCAAACTTCGGCATGACTCCCCCTGTGAGAAACTATCGAACCTCAGATAGTTTCCTCTTCCTCCGGCAACGCCGTTTCGTCCCAATCGTCGATGACGGCCACGGGGGTGGCGTCCGCCTCATCGACCAGCGGAAATTCCATGTTAAAGACCGTGCCATAGCCCAGGCCCGGGCTGAACACGGAGATGCGCCCGCCATGCAGCTCGATAAGCCCCTTGGCGAGGGCCAGTTTCAGGCCATAGCCGCTGACCGCGTCGCCGTGCTCGCCGGCCTGGAAGGGGTTGAAGACGTATGGCAGCCCCTCGGCGTCGATACCCTTGCCGTTGTCGCGGATCACCAGTACGGCCATGTCGCCCTGGCGACTGAGGGAGGCGGTGATGGTATCGCCGGGGCCGGTGTTTTTCAGCGCGAAGGCGAACAGGTCGTCGATGATACCGAGCAGCCGGGCGCGGTCGACGTTGGCGAAGAGCGGCTCCTCCACGGGCGTCAGCTCCAGGGAGCGCCGCCGCTCGCTCGCCGCCTGCGCGTGCGCCTCCACCTGCGTCTCCAGCAGCAGCGACAGGTCCAGCGGTTGCCGCTCGAGGCCCAGGCGGCCGTTCATCACGCGCGACAGGTCGAGGAGATCGGTGAGGATGTCGTGCTGGCGGCGGATGTTGCGCTCGATGATTTCCAGCGCCTGCGGCACCATCTCGGTCGAGTCGTTGGCGGCCTGCGTCCAACTGAGCATGTTGCTCAACGGGGTGAGCAGCTCGTGGGACAGGATGCCGAGGAACTGATCCTTGGCGCGGTCGGCCTCTTTGAGGGCCGAGATATCCTGGAAGGCGGCCACCGCGGCGACCATGCGCCCGCCGACGTAGATGGGCGCGGCGTGGGCGAGCACGGGGGCTTCGCTGCCGTCGGGGCGCTGCAGGATCATCTCCTGGGAGGTGGTCACCTCGCCGCGCAGCGCGCGCAGCACCGGCCAGGCCTCGCGCGGCAACCGCGTGCGCGACTCCGTGGTCAGCAGCCAGCATTCGAACCAGCGCTCGGGGGGCAGGTGCTGGAAGAAGTCCTGGCTGGCGCTGTTGGCCATCGACCAGGTGCCTTCGACGGAACGGAAGGCCAGCGGAATGGGCAGGATATCGATGGCGGAGGTGAGGTAGGCGCGCTCGGTTTCAATCGCCTGTTGCGCCTGCTTGCGCTCGCTAATGTCGCGGCCCAGCACCAGCAACGCCTTGCGCGCGCCGTCCGCCTGATACAGCGGCACCTTGACCACGTCGAAGGTGAGCAGCGCGCCGTCGGGGCGCACCAGCGTTTCTTCGCCGCGCGTCTGGGTATGCGCCTGCCAGGCCTGCTCGTCGGTGGTGGCGCACACCGTCAGCGCCCGGCGCACTTCATCGTCGGTGACTGCTTGCTCGGTGTTGCCTTTGCCGCGGAAGTCGGTGTCCGCCAATCCGTACAGGTGCAGGCTGAAGGCATTGGCCTCCAGCCAGCGCCCGGCGCCGTCCTTGAAGATCACCACGTCGGGCATGGCGTCGATGAGGGTGCGCAACTGCTCCTCACGCTCGCGGGTCTGCTCTTCGCTCAGCTTCTGCTCGCTCACCACCGCCCCGAGCAGCAGACCGGTGAGGGTGAGGGTGAGGGCAAAGATCTGCAGCTCGACGGTGGAGAATTCGTGCACACCGAAGGTGGGGATGGCCACCAGCACGCCCAGGCTGACGCCGAGGATGCCGAAGCTGGCCCCACGGATGCCGTGACGCAGGGTGATCCACACGATGTAGAGGAAGAAGAGGTAGAACAGGTGCATCTCGTGGATGATGCTCGGATGCAGCGTGACCGTCAGCACCGCGCCCAACCCGGCCAGCCAGGCCAGGGTTTCGAAGGTCGCCAGCCAGATGTTGCGCACCGACGCCGTGCGCAGCGCCGCCGGGGTGGTGAGCCCGCGCAGCCACGGATCGACGATGACGAGGAGGAACGGCCCCAGCGTGAGCAGTGCCCACATCTGGCTGTTCCACAACCGCGGCGCCATGGTCATCCCGTCCGCCCAGGGCTGCACCTTCACGGTGGCGAGCCAGGCCTCCCCGAGCAGGGCGACGAGCAGCGCGGCCATCAGCGCCATGAGGACGAAGTAGAAGGCGTCGCGCACGCGGGTGAGGCGCACGTCCACGCGCAACACGCGGCGCAGGATGAGCGCGGCCAGCGCCAGCACGACGGCATTGCCCACCGCCAGCCCCACCCAGACGGCGGGGGCGTGGAAGGCGGCCTGCAGCCGGCCGTCGTCCTTGCCGGCATCCGGCAGCAGCAGGTACGCCGCCGCGGCACCGGAGGGGAGCGCTTTAAAGACCAGCGCGAGCAACGCGGCGACGATGGGCCCGAGGGCGACCACCGGGGCGTAACGCACGCCGTAGCTGAAGAGCAGCACCAGCCCGAGGGTGGTGGGGGCGAACCAGAGGGAGGTGGCATCGTCCGACTGCAGCTTGGCGGAGAGCAGGTCGAGGAGCACGTAGGCGACGAGGTAGACCAGCGTCACCACCAGCGGGACGAGGAAGCGCGGCGCACGCCGGGGGGCCGGTGCCGCGGACGGGGTCTCGAGTTGCTCGGCTGTCGTCATCGGGCGCGATCCTTTGCGTGCCGTCAATCGCACTACGTTCAGATATTCCATTCGCGGCGACGGGCCGTATTCCTCTTGTAACGAAATTTTCGCCATCCCTTTGCACGCCGGGCGCTGCCGCGGGTATACTGCACACCATGCGACGTGTGTTGCGCTGGCTGCAACGGGTGTTCCAGGCGGTGGCGCTGGCGGGGGTGATCCTGCTCGGTGGGCTGCTGCCGGCGTGCGCCATGGTGCCGCCGGGCGACGCCGCGCCGCCGACGACGACGGCGATCTCCGGCGGGCCGCCCACCCCGCGGGAGCAGGCGCTGGCGCATGCCCGCGCCTCGCAGGGGCGGCTGCTCATGCTCGGGTCGACGCTCTACAGCGCGGTGCTGCTGGGCGGCTTTCTGCTCCTCGGCGGCACGCGGTTGCTGGCACGGTACACGGCGCCGCTGGCCTGGGGGTGGGGCGTGACGGCGGTGGTCCTCGGCCTGGGGGTGACGGCGTCGCTGCTCATGCTGCCGCTGGACTACTATGCCGGCTTCGTCTTTCCCCACGCCTATGGCCTGTCGAACCAGTCGCCGGGGCAGTGGTTCCGCGACTACGGGGTGGGCGAGGCGGTGAACACCGCGCTGGGGTTGCCGTTGACGCTGGGCTTCTACTGGCTGCTGCGCCGCGCGCCGCGCACGTGGTGGCTGTGGACGGCGGGGGCGTCGGTGCCGCTCACCATCGTGCTGATGCTCGTCGGGCCGCTCTTCATCGCGCCGCTCTTCAACACCTTCACGCCGTTGAAGGACACCGCGCTGCGCGACCGTATCCTGGCGATGGCCCACGCGCAAGGCATCCCGGCGCACGATGTCTTCGAGATGGACGCCAGCCGGCAGAGCCGCGCCGCCAACGCCTACGTGATCGGCTTCGGCCCGACGCACCGCATCGTGCTCTACGACACGCTGCTGGAGAACTTCACCCCCGACGAAGTGCAGTACATCCTGGCGCACGAGATGGGGCATTATAAGCTGCACCACGTGGCGTGGGGCATCGTGCTGTCCGTGCTGGGCACGCTGGTCGGCGGGTGGGCGCTGTCCGCCGCGGGCGGGGCGCTGCTGCGCCGTTGGGGCGGGTGGCTGGGGGTGCACACGCTGGGCGACCCGGTGGCTTACCCGGTGCTGCTGGCGCTGGGCATGGCGCTCTCCCTGCTCGCCACGCCGCTGGGCGCCGCGGTGTCGCGCACCATGGAGTGGCAGGCCGACCGCTTCGCCGCGCGTATCGATCCCGACCATGCGGCGGGCATCAGCGCCTTCCACAAGCTGGCGCGCTTGAACGTGGCGGAGGAGAATCCCCCCACCTGGGCCGTCGAGCTGTACGGAACTCACCCCAGCCTTGCACAGCGTATCGCCTACTTGCAGGGGTTGGAGCACACGCGGGCGCATTGACAGCGCGAGGCGAGGCTCCTATACTACCCCTGGAGCCGCTCCCGCGCGGGGGCTCCGGTACAAGCTATGCCACCTGTTTCCGCGGTTGCCGCACCGGATTCGAATAGCGAGTTGCGCATCCTCATCGTCCGCATGAGCGCCATTGGGGATGTGCTGATGACCTCCCCGGTCGCCCAGGCGCTGCGCGAGCAGTATCCGCGCGCCTACATCGCCTGGGTGGTCGAGCCGCTGTCCGCCCCCTTTGTCCGCGCCAACCCCTACGTCGACGAAGTGATCGTCTTCGAGCGCAAGGGGGAGATCAAAAAGGCGTGGAAGGAGCTGCGTTTTCTCAGCTTGCTGCGGGAAATGCGCGACTTCGCCACCCTGCTGCACGGCTACCACTTCGATATCGCCCTCGATTTCCAGGGTCTGCTGAAAAGCGGGCTCATTGCCAAAGCCTCCGGCGCCACGCGGCGGCTGGGCTACACCGGCAACAAGGAATTCAACGGCGCCTTCATGACGGACAAGCTCACCATTACCCGCCGTCACACCCACCTGTGCGATTACTACCTGGAGCTGCTCACCCTGCTCGGTATCCCGCTCACCCCGCACCGCCCGATCCTCAACCTACCCGAGGAGACACACGCCGGCGCGACGGAGTTCCTAGCCACGCACGGGATGGGCGCCGACCGCTACGCCGTGTGCTGCGTCACCTCGTCCCGCCCGCAGAAAGATTGGGTATGGACGCGCTGGAGCGAGCTGGCGGACGCGCTGTGGGAGCAATTGGGGTTGCGCACCGTCTACGTCGGCGGGCCGGAACGCCGCGTGGACGCCATGGAGCTGGTGGAAAACAGCCGCGCCAAACCGATCTCCGCGGTGGGCTACACCTCGCTGATGGAATCCGCCGCGCTGGTGCAGGACGCCGCGCTGGTGATCGGCGTGGACACCGGCCTGACGTATGCCGGCCTCTCCACCGACCGCCCCACCATCGCGCTGTACGGCTCCACCGACTCGAGTTGGATGGCCGAAGAGCCATATACCACCGTGTGCTTCCACCCGATGCCCTGCAGCCCCTGCATGCGCCGCCCCACCTGCGAAGGCTACCCGTGCATGCAGGCGATCACCGTGCAGGAAGTCATCGACACCGCCAACGTGCTGCTCGAAGGGCAGCGGGTGACGGCGTAGCGAGATTCAGGATTCAGGATTTAAGATTCAGGCGGTTTTGAGGGTTCTGCGAGTTTGCGTAAAGGGTGAGCGGAAAATGGGGACTGGCTCGAATTTTCCCTGAGCCGTGTCGACGGAGAATCCCGCCCATCGGAAAATTCGTGCCTGTCCCCACTTTCCGCGTTGCAAGCGCAACCATCGGCTCAGGATGCGCATCCATGCGAAATGGCGCCGCCGTCCTGGCGGCGCGGGGCTATATAAAGATTCCCTACCCAGGGTCACTTCGTGTGACCCTGGGCTAAAATACACGACCCCTCCGGGGTCGATTGCCCCCGACGGCGGCC
>CAIYQO010000236.1 GCA_903928345.1 uncultured bacterium
CAGCAAGGGCCGTTACCCCGCACATCGTTGATGTGCGGGACGCGCCTTGCTGCGCTGCGACGCTACTACGAGCCCTAAGTTCGGCACTGAGCTGTTACGGCGTCGGCATCAACAGTGCCAGTTGCTCTTCCTCGGACAGCTCTTCCAGCGAGAATTTGCTGACCTTGATCTCGTGGGGGATCTCGATGGGGTATTCGCCGTTGAGGCAGGCCAGGCAAAAGTTCTGGCGCGGCAGCGAGACAGCGCGCAGCAATCCGTCGATGGACAGGTAGCCCAGCGAATCGGCGCCGATGTAGGCGCGGATGCTCTCCACGTCCATGCGCGCGGCCAGGAGCTGATTGCGCTCGCAGGTATCGATGCCGTAGAAACAGGGGTAGCGATAGGGTGGCGAGGAGATGCGCAGGTGGATTTCCGTCGCGCCCGCCTCGCGCAGCACCTTCACGATGTTGCGCGTGGTGGTGCCGCGTACGATGCTGTCCTCCACCACCACCACGCGTTTGCCCATGAGCGCATCGCGCAGCGGGTTGAGCTTCATGCGTACGCCGAGTTCGCGCATGCGCTGATCCGGCTGGATGAAGGTGCGGTGGATGTAGCGGTTCTTGATGAGTCCCTCGCCGTAGGGGATCTTCGAGCCCTCCGCGTAGCCGATGGCCGCCGGGATGCCGCTGTCCGGCACGCCGATCACCATGTCGGCCACCGCGGGGTGTTCGCGCGCCAACTCCTGCCCCATGCGGCGACGGGAGAGGTGCAGCGAGCGCCCGTAGATGTGGCTGTCCGGGCGGGCGATGTAGATGTATTCGAACATGCACATCGACGGCTTCGTCTGCTCGGTGAGGGTGAAGTAGTGGATATGCTCGCCTTCGTCGTCGATGCGCACCAGCGCGCCGGCCTGCACCTCTTCGCGGAATTTGGCGCCCACGGCGTCCAGCGCGCACGGCTCGCTGGCGAGCACGTAGCGCCCGCCGCCGTTGAGCGCGCCCACGCAGAGCGGGCGGATACCCCACGGATCGCGGAAGCCGAACACCGCATCCGGCGTGAGGAGCACCACGCTGTAGGCGCCTTTCATGCGCATGATGGCGGCACGGATGGCTTCTTCCAGCGTCGGTTGGGCGTTGCACTCGAAGGCGATCAGGTGCGCCATCACTTCGCTGTCTGAGGAACCTTCGAAGCGGGCGCCGTAGGCTTCCAGTTCACGACGCAGCACGGGGGTGTTGATCAGGTTGCCGTTGTGCGCCAGCGCCATGGGGCCGAAGCGCGTCTCGACCTTGATGGGTTGGGCGTTGCAGAGCAGGCTGGAGCCGGTGGTGGAGTAGCGCGTGTGCCCGATGGCGGCGTAGCCCGTGAGGCTGACGAGGGTTTCTTCGTCAAAAACTTGCGATACCAACCCCATATTGCGCGACACCACGAGATCGCCGCTCTCGGCTACCGCGATGCCGGCGCTCTCTTGCCCACGGTGCTGCAGCGCGAAGAGGCCGAAAAAGGTGATGCGGGCGACTTCCTGCTCGGGGGCATAAACGCCGAAGATACCGCACGCATCGTGCACGGCATCGTCGTCGTCATCGGTGTAACAAGATTCCGACAGGTGACTGTCGGAGGGCGGCACGAGGTCCGCCTGCAGGGGTAACGGCGTGAAGCTGGTGTCCATTAGCATGTCTTTCGGCCCATTGTACTTCGAAATGCGCATCGTGGCAACTCCCCGCGGCGAATAAACGGGATTGGCGTTCCGGAGTTGGTCGACTGCCGGAACGCTTACCTCTCCCGTCGAAGGTCTGCGCGCCACCGGCGCGATCCATGATATTGCTCCAAAAACAAACCGCAATCCCCATTCCCTAACCCCTTGCCACGTTCGAATCGCGAAAAGTCGGTGTATACTGAGACTAAGGGACGAAACGGGCGCCCCTGGAAAGGAGGCCGTATGATCATTACGATCTCGCGGCAGGCCGCCACCAACGGCAGTTTGATTGGGCGCCTGGTTGCGGAACGGCTGCACGTGCCGATCTTCGACCGCGAACTCGTCGACGAGGTGGCTCGCCGCCTGCAAGTCGACCCCTCCGTCGTCATCCACTTCGACGAAGTCGCCCTCGGCACCGTCTCGTCGCTGCTGTGGGAATGGCGCGCCTCGCTCAACGAGACGATCTACCAGCGCTACCTGTCCGGTGCCCTGCACCGCATCGCCACGGCAGGGTCGGCGGTCGTCATCGGCCGCGGTGCCAACTTCATCCTCCGCTGTCCCGACTGCTTGAACGTACGCCTCATCGCCCCGCTGGCGCTGCGCGTGGCCATCTACCAGGCGACGAATCCGGTAACGGTGCACGAGGCAGAGAAGGCGATTCACGCGGAGGATCATGAGAAGGCGAACTTCATCCGCGCCCTCTACCATGCGGAGATCGGCGCGCCGGAGCATTACGACATGGTGCTCAACCTGGGGGGACTGACGCCGGAAATGGCCGCCGACCTCATCGCGCAGGCGGCACAGGCGCGCCAGGCCGCGCTGCTGCGCCCCGAGGCGGAGGCCACGCTGCCTGCCCACCTGCGCCAGATGCTGCGCCACCACCACCCGGTGCGCCGGGAATTCGTGGAGCGGCATGGGGTGAGTTAGCCGCACCCGCCAAACGCGTCCGTTTCCTCCGCCTCCCGCACGTCGAGGCGGGGGAAGGCGGTGCGCAGCCAGCCGGCGAGCAGCGCCGCGGCGGGACGCTCGGTGGGGAAATGCCCGGCGTCGATGACGGCGATCCCCACGTCCCGCGCAAGCAGGGCGTGGTGGTACTTCACCTCGCCGGTGAGATAAAGATCCGCCCCGGCACTACGCGCGGCGTCCAAAAAATCTCTACCCGCGCCGGTGACCAGCGCCACCGTGCGCACGGGACGGGCAGGATCGCCCACCAGCGCGGCGCGCGGCGCGGCGAGGGTGTCGCGCACGTGCTGCAGGAAGACGCCGGCGGTGGTTGCTTCCACCGTGCCGATGCGCCCCAACCCGGCGTCGGGCCAGGGGTTCTCCAGCGGGAGCAGATCATACGCGGGTTCCTCGTAGGGATGCGCGGCGAGCAGCGCGCGCAGCACGCCCGCCAGCGCGGGGCGCGGCACCACCGTCTCCAGCCGCACCTCCGGCACACGTGCGAGCACCCCGGTCGTCCCGATGAACGGTTGCGTGCCCGGGCCGGGGCGAAAGGTGCCCATGCCCGCCGCGGCAAAGGTACACGCGTCGTACCCGCCGATATGCCCGGCCCCCGCGGTGCAGATAGCCACCCGCACCGCCTCCGCATGTGCCTCCGGCACGTAGACGACCAGCTTTAGCAGCGGGCGCGCCTCCGTGGGCACCAGCGGACGGGTGTCCGTCAATCCGAGCAGCGCGGCCACGTGGAAGTTCAGCCCGCGCGGGGCGGAGTCCAGATTCGTGTGCAGCGCCAGCAGGCTGCGCCCCCCCACCACCAGCCGCCGCACCAGCGACACCGTGCCGCCGTCCTCTACCAGTCGTTTCAGCCCGCCGAAGATGAGCGGGTGATGCACCACCAGCAGTTCGGCCCGCGCCGCCTCCGCCTGCGCCAGCACCCCCGCGGTGGCATCCAGCGCCGTCACCACGCGCCGCACCCGCCCCGCCGGATCGCCGACCAGCAACCCCACATTATCCCAGCTCTCCGCCAACGCCGGCGCCGCCTGGGCTTCGAGCACGGCTTGGATTTCGCGTACGGTGGGCATGGTCACCTGTCCTGTTCACGAGTGAACCCGGCAGCGGGCTCCACCACCGGCTGAAGCCGGAGGCTCAGTACGTCAGCGCCACCTTCAAATACCGTTCCGGCGCGCGGGCGATGGCTTCGTAGGCGGCTTGCGCTTCGAGGAAGGGGAAGGTGGCGGTCAGGTAGCCATCCAGATGCAGGCGGCGCGCGGCGAGCAGCTCAATCACCGAGCGCAGCAGGCGGCCTTCGTCCCAGCCCAGGAAGCGCGACGGGCAGCCCCATTTGCTCATGCTTGCCTTGATGGTCACGCGGTTGTGCATCAGCTCCTCATCGAGGTGCAGGGCGGCGGCGCTGCCGGCGTAAAAGCCCGCGGCGATGACCGTGCCCGCCACACCCGCCACGGCGATGGCCGTGGCCAGCCCCGCGACCACCCCGGAGCACTCCACCACCACGTCGGGGGCGTTGCCGTGGTTGGCGGCACGGATGGCCGGCGCGGGCGGCGCCGCCAGCGGGTCGAGGGTGAGCACGGGCGACCGCCCCTCCGCGAAGGCGCGCCGCGCGGCGCTGGGCTCGAGCAGTATTACCCGCCCCGCACCGTTCAGCCACGCCAGCTCGGTGGCGAGTTGCCCCACCGTGCCGCCGCCGGAGATGACCACGGTGTCGCCCACCTTGATCGCCGCGTCGTGGATAGCCCCCAGCGCCACACTGGTCAGGTTGGTCATAATCGCTTCCGCGTCGGGCACCGAATCGGGCAGCGGGATGGCATCCGGCTGCGCTTCATTAAAGAGGAAGGCCGTCTGGTGGCGCATCTGGCACCACACGCGGTCGCCGGATTGGTAGCGCGTCACGCCGGCGCCCACGGCGTCCACCACGCCCACCGCGTCGTAGCCCGCCCACGGGAAGGGGTAGAAGGACGGGTCGTCCGGCCCCTTGTCGCGGAAGGTGCGCTCCGCGGTGATGGTGCGCTTCACGAAGGGCGAGATCCCCTGGAAAGCGGTCATCTCCGTGCCGTGGCTGATGCCCGACAGCACCGTGCGCGCCCGCACTTCCCCCGGCCCCGGCTCCCCGAGCGGCAGCTCCTCGTACATCACCTTCCCCGGTTCGGCAATCAACAACTTCTGCGCCATCTCCGCCCCCCTTTACTCCGCTATTTTCCGCACCGCTTGCCTGCTTCCCTGTTTGTCTGAACCTTGATTCGTCGGATTTTAGGATTACCTTGATTCATTACGACGCCATCGAGAACGGATATGGGTAATCATGGTCATCCTGGCATCCGACGAATCAAGGTTCCGACAATCCCTGTTCAGACAAAGGACACCCGCGTGCCGCGCCGAAATACTACCGGGATGGAAGACTCTTCGAAGCCTGTGCGCGATCCGTTGCTTATCGATCTGGCCGTCGTCGGGGCGCTGCTGCTCCTCGGCACGCTGCTCTTTCGCCTGTTGCCGTGGGATTTGGCCGTCGCCGGGCACTTTTACGCGCCCGGCGTGCACTGGCCGCTGGCGGGTGCCGGGTGGGTGAAATTGGGCTATCGCTTCGGCGTGCTGCCCGCGCACATCATGGGCTGGGGGGCGCTGGGGTGCTTCATCGCCTCCTTTTGGCGCGCCGCGTGGCGCCCGCAGCAACGCGCGTTGCTGCTCATCTTCCTGTGCATCCTCCTCGGGCCGGGGTTGGTGGTGAATGTCATCTTCAAAGACCACTGGGGGCGCCCACGCCCCAACGACCTGGTGCAATTCGGCGGCAAAGATACCTTCCTCCCCGTGGGGACACCGGGACATGATGGCGGCAGTTTCCCCTCCGGCCACGCCTCCATGGGCTTCGCACTGATGGCGCCCTACTTCGTGCTGCGGCGGCGCCGGGCGCGGGCGGCCTTCGCCTGGCTGGCGCTGGGGCTGGCGGGGGGGCTGTTCATTGGCCTGGCGCGCATCGCCGGGGGCGGCCACTTCGCCAGCGACGTGCTCTGGGCAGGCGGCATGGTCTACCTGGTCGGCGCGGGACTGGCGTTGGTGCTGCGACCGGAATCGTCGTGAAGATGGGGACAGGCACGCACTTCCCGATACCCTCGCCAAAGACAATCGCGGCGACGGGAAAATGCGCGCCTGTTCCCATTTTTACGCACACCGCTATCACCTGCCCGGCCAATCTGCTACAATAGGACGCCCTCGACCCATGGAAGCCATTATGCCAAATACCTCACCCGAATCGATTCTCACCTCGCTCAACGCCTGCCAGCAGGAGGCGGTGACGCACGGCGTCGGGCCGTTGCTCATCTTCGCCGGCGCCGGCAGCGGCAAGACGCGCGTGCTCACGCACCGCATCGCGCACCTGCTGCGCGAAGGGCTGGCGTACCCCGAGCAAGTGCTCGCCGTCACCTTCACCAACAAGGCCGCCAACGAGATGAAAGAGCGCATTGCCCGGCTGGTGGGGCGTGGTGCCCACCGCATGTGGGTGGGCACCTTCCACTCCCTCTGCGCGCGCATCCTGCGCGACGATGGGGAGCGGATCGGCGTGCGGAAAAACTTCGTCATCTTCGACACCGACGACCAGCTTACCATTATCAATGACGTCTACGGCGACCTGAAGATCGATCCGCAGATGCTGAAGCCTAACATGGCGCTCAACCTGATCAGCAATGCGAAAAACGAACTGCTCACCCCGGACGATTACGCGAAGATCGCCCGCTCGCCCAAAGAGAAGGCGGTGGCGCGCGTTTACCCGGACTACCAGGCACGGCTGGAGGCCAACGGCGCGCTGGACTTCGACGACCTGATCATGAAGACCGTCGTGCTCTTCCGCGCTTCCGCCGAGGTGCTGGGCGCGTACCAGGAGCGTTTCCGCTTCCTCTTCGTCGACGAGTATCAGGACATCAACCAGGCGCAGTACCAGTTCGTCTCCCTCATCGCGCAGCAGTATCGCAACATCTGCGTGGTGGGCGACGACGACCAGTCCATTTACACCTGGCGCGGGGCGGACTCCAAGCTGCTGCTGCAGTTCGAGCACGACTACCCAGAGGCGAAGGTGGTGAAGCTGGAGCAGAACTACCGCTCGCCGCAGACGATCCTCGACACCGCCTACCACGTGATCTGCCAGAACCGCGTGCGCAAGGAGAAACGGCTGTGGACGGAACGTTCGGGCGGGCCGCCGGTGAAGTGCTACCGCGCCAACGACGAGCACGCCGAGGCCGCCTTCATCGCGCGCATCATCCGCGACGGCGTGCGCGTGCAGGGGCGAAACTACAAAGACTACGCCATCCTCTACCGCATCAACGCCCAGTCGCGCGTGCTCGAAACGCTGATGCTCAACCAGGGTATCCCGTACCGCATCGTGGGTGGGCAAAAGTTCTTTGCGCGCAAGGAAATCAAGGACATCGTGAGCTACCTGCGCGTGCTCTACAACCCCGACGACAGCGTGGGCCTGCGCCGCATCATCAACACCCCCACGCGCGGCATCGGCGCCACCACGGTGAGCAAGCTGGAGGGCATGGCGGCGGAACGCGGCATCAGCCTCACGCAGATGGTGCTCGCCGTGGAACACGCCGACCTGCCCGCGCGCGCGCAGTCGGCGGTGCTCAGCTTCGCGCAGGTACTCGTCCGCCTGATGGAGCTGTCCGCGCAAGTCGGCGTCACCGAACTCACCCGCGCGGTGATCGAAGAGAGCGGCTACGAGCGTGCGCTGCTGGAGGAGAACACCATCCAGTCGCGCACCCGGCTGGAAAACATCCGCGAACTGCTCTCCGCCACGCAGGAGTTCGAGGCGGAGGCGGAGGACGACGAAGGCCGCAGCCTGCGCGCCTTCCTGGAGCAGGTGTCACTGATCACGGAGATCGACACGGCGAAGAATGACGACAACGCGGTGACGCTGATGACGCTGCACGCCGCCAAGGGGCTGGAATTCGCGCAGGTCTTTATGACCGGCATGGAAGAAGGCGTCTTCCCCATGGCGCGCGCGGCGATGAGCGGCAACCCCGCCGACCTGGAGGAAGAGCGGCGCCTCTGCTACGTGGGCATCACGCGCACGGGGGAACAGCTCTACTTCACCATGGCGAGCAGCCGCACCCTGTTCGGCGCCACCACTTACAACAACCCCTCGCGCTTCCTGCGCGACATCCCCGAGGATCTGCTGGAGAACGTGGACAGCTCCTTCACCGTCGCCCGCCCGCCACGCGAGATGAGTTGGGAAGCGTCGGACGCCCAGCAGCACCCCGCCGCCGAGGTGATCCTCGCCCAGGCCGTCGCGCGCCTCGACGTCGGCTACCGCACCGGCGACCGCGTACGCCACACGACCTTCGGCGACGGCATCGTCCTCGCCACCCAGGGCAGCGGTGAGCAAGCCAAAATCACCGTCAACTTCCCGCGCATCGGCACCAAAACGCTGGTGATCGCGTATGCGCAGTTGACGAAATTGTAGCGGCGGACTAAAACAGCCCCCCCATACGCGTTAGCTTACTATCACGGCTGGTCTGTTCTCCGACCCGACGATAAATCATCAGGCTACTGGTTGCGCCCCTTGAAAGGGGCTTGTCAAGCGTTTGTGACCCAAATATTTCAAGTCGTCAAGCTGAATTCTTAGTCGAGAAGGCTATTTCCCGGCATGAATTCCGTGCAGCATTCCCTGCCTCACCCTTGCGCGGCCTACCAAAGCCCCATTCATGGGGCGCAGCCGATAGCCCGACGATTTATCGTCGGGTGGGAAAACAGGCGAACGGTTAGTATAGACTAACGCCTATGTCCCCTACCCCGCCTCCGGGTGCCGTCGCCGCAATTCCGGCACGGCCCAGGCGCGGTCGGTGGCTTCCAGGTACTGCGCGTAGCGGGGGAGTTCGCCGCGCGTGTGTTCGGGGCCGCCTTCGCGCATCACCGTCCACAGCGGGTCCACGGCGTCGGTTTGCGTGGCCATCATGGCGTCGTGCCAACCGAGCAACTGGTGGGCGGCGGCGTGGCAGATCTGCGGGTGGTCGGCGGCCACGTCGTGCTGCTCATGCGGGTCGTCCTCCACGTTGAAGAGCATCTCCTGCGGGAAGAGGTGGAAGCCGTCGTGGTAGGTGCGCATGTAGAGCCACGGGCCGGTGCGCACGCTGCGCTGGCAGACGTGGGCGCATTGGCTGAGTACCAGCGCGTCGCGCCCGCACGCGGCGCCATCACGCAGCGCGGGGGCGTAGCTTTGCCCGTCCCACGCCGGCGCCGCCGGTTGCCCGAACAGGTCGGCCAGCGTGGGCGCCAGGTCCAGGTTGTAATGCAGCCCGCGGTCCACGTGACCGCGCGGGGCGCCGGGCCAGCGGATGAGCAGCGGGATGCGGCAGGTGCCCACGTCGGCGGTGGCATGCTCGCCGTAGATGCCTAACTCCCCCTGATTCTCCCCGTGGTCGGCGCTGACGATGATCGCCAGGTCGTCCAGCACCCCCTGACGCTCGAAGGCGGCGAGCAGTTGCGCGATATGGCCGTCCAGGTAGCGGATGCCGCAGTCGTAGCCGTCGATCATCCGCCGCAGGTCGCCCATATCCGCCAGCTCGCCCGGATGGCGCGGGAAGTCGGGATTCGTGCGGTTGTCGAACATGCTGATCTCGCGCGCGCCGTGCGGGCCGACCATCCCGCGGTGGCGCGCCAGCGTCTCCTCGGTCAACCACGCGGGCAGCGGGTCGTCGGCGAAGGGGTTGCCGAAGGCTGCCGGCGCGCGATACGGCGTGTGCGGATCCCAGTAGTTCACGTGCAGAAACCAGTCGTCCCGCCCGGCGTTCTGCTCGATCCACCGCAGCACGGTGGGCGTGACGTGTTCGGCGGACTCCATGCCGCCCAACCCGGTGTTGTGCAACTCGTTGAACCCGGCGTTGAACCACCACGCAGAATGGCGCTCGGGGAAGGGGCTGATGGACGCGGTGTGCAGCCCGGCGCGGCGGAAGACCATCGGCAACGCCTCGCGGTCCATCCGGTCGCGGAAGCGCCGCGCGTCACCCTCCAGCCGCATATCCGCCGCCGTGCCGCCGTGCCCCACCACGCCGGTGTGGATGCCGAAGCGCCCGCTCATCAACGCCGCGCGCGAGGGCAGGCACGGCGCGTCGGAGCAGTAGTACCCGTCAAAGCGCACCCCATCGCGCGCCAGGGCGTCGAGAGTCGGCGACGTATTCCGGTGATACCCGTAACACCCCAGGTGATCCGGACGCAAGGTGTCGAGGTCGAGAAACAGGATGCGCATGGATAAGCTCCTACCAACTGTCTGAACCGGGATTTGGGGGGATTCAGGGATTTTCATGATGGGGGAACGGCTGAACCATCCCTATCATCCCATCCATCCCCAATACCGTTCACAAGTCGTTCCGCGCTCTCGCGCGGCCCTCACCCCAACCCCTCTCCCAGCGTGGAGAGGGGCTCTGACGGATGCGGACATTTGAACGGTATTGCCTCCATCCCCCCAAATCCCGGTTCAGACAATACCCAGCCGTTCGTATTGCTCCGCCGGCGCGTCGTTGTCGCGCATCAGGTGCACCAGATGGTCGGTCATCGTCGCTTCCAGCGCGGCGTCTTGCAGCGGGTGCTCCTGCGCGGGGTCATTTTCGAGGTCGAAGAGCAGGGTGCCGAATTCGTGCGGGTTGAGCCAGCCGTGGCTGGGAATCTGCATCGTGCGGCAGCCTTTGGTGAAGGCGAAGGGTGCTGCCAATTGGATATCCTGCAGCTCCGACACATCGAAGGTGTGGTGCATGTGCGTGGGCATCAGCGTGTATTCGTTCAGCGGCGTGTTCTCGGGAAGCACCGGCGCGCGCATGTAGACGTAGCGCCCGTCCGTCACGTTGACGTGGCCGCCGTGGATGCCGAAGAGGCCCGCTTCGCGGATCGGCGCGTCGGTCGCCGTCGTCGCGGCCAACGGCCGACCCTGCACGTCGGGCGGGATGGGCGCGCCGAAGTAATCGAGCAGCGTGGGCGCCAGGTCGATCGTTTGCACCAGGCTCTGCCGATGTGCGCCCGCCACGCGGCAGCGCGGGTCCCAGACGAAGAGCGGCGTGTGGGCCACCTCGTTGTAAAACGGCTGGGCGCACTTGGCCCACCAGCCGTGCTCCCCGAGCAGGAAGCCGTGGTCGGTGTTCACGATAAGCAGCGTGTCGTCCCACAGGTGCAGGCTGTCCATCAGATCGAGCACGCGCCCCAGGTGATGGTCGCACATCGTATGCAGCGCGGCGTTGACACAGCGCACGTGCTGTACGGCCTCCGGGCTTTCCGTCACGCGGCAATAGTCCGGCCAGTCGAAGTGCGGGCCGTCGTACGCATGCGGGTAGAGGTCGAAGAACTCCTGCGGCACGGCATACGGCTCATGGGGATCGAAGGTTTCCAGCGTTAGGAACCAGTTGTCCGCGTCGGCGTTATTGCGCAGGAACTCTTCGCCGAGGGTGAAGGTGCGGGCCTGCGGAAAATCTTCCGACGCGGCGTTGTAGCGGCGATTCACCCAATCCTGGCGAATCCACGAGGCGCCGCGTCGCGAGGGCACACTGTCGGGGTAGGCAAAATCGGGCAGGTAGCACTTCCACGGATCACCCTCCTGCCCGCGCACGTTCTCCCACGAGCCGTAGCGTGTGTGGTAGTTGCACCCGCCCTCTTCCCAATAGTGATAATGGTCGCTGATGAGGTGGGTGGTGACGCCGTGCGCGGTGAGCTGCTCCGGCATGGAGTCGTCGAAGGGCTCGATCGGGCCCCACCCGCGGTGCAGGAAGTTGTAGCGCCCGGTGTGGATCTCCCGCCGTGCCGGCATGCAGGGCATGCTGCCCACGTAGCTGGCGTCGAAGGTCGCCGCGTGCGCCGCCAGACGGGTGAAGTTGGGCGTCTGCACCCAGTCGCAGCCATAGGGGGCGAGCAGGCGACGGTTGAGGGAGTCGAACATGACCATGATCGCGCGCATGAGAGATCACCTCATCCGTTCACTTCGTCGGCACGCGGCGATTCCCTTCTCAGACGACGCCAGCGGTGGTTGCGGAACGGCGCACAGTATGCGTGTAAACGCGCCGGCCACAACGGAACGAATCTGTAGAACCCGCGCGGATTGATTGCGCAACCATTGCAAGCATGTTATACTTAGCCCGTTCGGGCGTATGTCAGACGGCACCCGGCGGAAAAGTGCCCATGTCCATTTCAACGTACCCCACAATCGAAGCCTGGACGGCGGCATGGTTCTCTCGACTTTCGGAGCTTTCACCGCGGGTCGGCGCCGACGTGCCCGCGCGGCTGACGCACTTCCTCACCTGCCTCCTCGCCCAACAAGACACCCCCACCCCGGCGACGCTGCTCGACGTGGTGGAGGCCGCCCAACGCGCCTTCGACCCCACCGCTACCGGCCTGCCCGTCGACGTGACACAGTGCCTGGGCGCGTTGGCGCTGGCCGAGGTGAGCGGTCCCGACCTCGCCCCCTACACGCCGCTCACGTTGTGGTTCCAGCACCCGTATTTCACCATGGTCGCCCAGGAGGCGCAACTCGGGCACGCCGATCACGCCGCCGTGCTGGCCATGCTGCAGCAGGAGCTGCCGCTGATGACCGGCCCCGACGCGGTGCATATCTGGCGCGTGATGGACATCGACGCGCCGCTGATCGATATCGCCTCGCCGGCGGGGCTCACCGTCTCCCGCGCGACGCGCCCCGACCTGGCGCATGCGCTCACCGCCGACACGCCGCTGATCCACCACGACCGCCTGCTCTACCTGCTGCACGACGGCGAGGAGCCTTTTGCGTTAGTAGAGGTATCGCTGCCATCGCCGGACGCGGAAGTCGTGCTGCTGCAGACGCTGGCCGTGTGCCGCAAGGCGCAACACACGCTGGTGCGGCTGGCACGACAGGCGCAGGTGGCGTATCCCACCACCTGGCAGCGCGTGCTGACCGCCCTCACGAAGGTGCTCACGGTGACGCACAGCGCCGACGACGTGCTGACGGCGATGAGCGACCTGCTGCGCCAGGCGTTGCCCTGCGAACGCATCACCTATTGGGAGTACCTGCCGGAGGACGGCCTCTTCACGCTGCGCGCCCTCAGCGCCCGCCTCACCGGCGACAGCGTGCCCGCGGGCACCACCTGCGCGGCGGAGGACACCCCGCTGCAGGTGGCGTGGCACACCGGGCAACCGGTGTTACTCGGCCCGGACTGGCCGGAACACTTCCCCAACTACCCGAACGCCAACGCCTCCATCCACGCGCTGGCCGTGGTACCGGTGGTCTTCGAATTCCGCCGCCTGGGCATCATCACCGTGGAACGGCTGGAGCCGCGCCTCTTCGAGCGCCGCGACGTCGACTGGCTGCTGCTCATCGCGGGGATGGTCGCCGCGGCGCTCTCCAACCTCTCCATCCACGCTGCGCTCCGGGACGCGCAGGACCGCATGGTGCAGCACGCCAAGATGCGCGCGCTGGGTGAGATGGCGGCGGGTATCGCCCACGATTTCAACAACATCCTGATGGGGCTGATGTGCAACGTGGAGCTGCTACGCTTCTCCACCGACCTGACGCAGGCGTTCGACCGCCTGCCGCGGCTGGAGCGCGCCATCATGGATGCCCGCACCATCGTGCAGCGCGTGAACACCTTCGGGCGCACCGACCCCTCCATCACCTTCACCCACCTCTCGCTGCAAGGCGTGCTGCAGGAGACGCTGGACATGATGGGCGCGCAACTCGCCAATGCGGGGATTCTCGTCACCACCGACTACGGCGCCGACCCGGCGGTGATGGGGAGCGAGACGGAACTGCGCGAAGTGATCACCAACCTGCTCACCAACGCGGCGCAGGCGATGCCGCACGGCGGCGCGCTGACGCTGTCCAGCGGCGAAGTCGGCGGGCGCGCGTGGTTCAGCGTGAGCGACACCGGCGTGGGCATGTCCCCCGCTGTGCTGGCGCGCGCGTGCGATCCGTTCTTCAGCACGAAGGAAGGCATGGGCACCGGGCTGGGGTTGAGCGTTTCCTACCGCATCATTCAGCACCATCACGGCGAGCTGCTCCTTGCCAGCGAAGAGGGGCTGGGCACCACGGCGCGCGTGGAGTTGCCCGCGTTGCTCGACGTGGCCGACGGCAATCCCCCGCACAACCACCCCGAGCAACTGCACATCCTGCTCGTCGAGGACAACCGCGAGGTGGTGGAACTCATCCAGCAGTTACTCGGCTTCCTGGGCCATCGGGTCCAGGCGGCCACGAGCGCCGCGGAGGGCACGGCGCTGCTGGCGGCGCAGCCCATCGACCTGGTCATCACCGACCTGTCCATGCAGGGCGAGACGGGCGACACGGTCGCCATCGCCGCCCGGAGGCACCAGCCGCCGATTCCGGTGCTGCTCCTCTCCGGTTCCCTGTTGCTCGAAGAGAGCAACCTGCAGCTCTACGCCGGCGTGCTGAGCAAGCCGGTCAACCTGGACATGCTCAAGGCGGCCATCGGCCGCGTGATGTACGCGTCGTCATAATGGAAGCAGTATGATGGAACATCGCAAGCAGCACGACACGCCCGCGCGCGTGGTCATTACCGGCCTGGGCCTGCGCTGCGGCATGGGGCGCACGATCGACGAGTTCGGCGAGGCGCTCTTCGCCGGGCGCACCTGCATTCGCCCGCTGGAAGGCTTCCCTATCGACGACCCGCGCTTCACGCTGGGCGGGCAAATCCCCGACTTCGATTTTGACGCCGAGATGCCCGGCGTGGACGGCAAGCGCATGCTGCGCTTCAGCCAGTTGGCGATGGTGGCGGCGGACGCCGCCCTGCGCGACGCCGCGCTGCCCCTCGACCGCATGAACACCGCCCGCGTGGGCACCGCCTTCGGCACCGCGGTGGCGGGCGCCGGGGAAACCTTCCACGAGGAGGGGCGGCGCTTCTTTTCCCGCGGCGGGCGCGGAGTTACCCCCACCGCCTACGCGGAATACACTCCCTCCGCGTGCACCACACACATCGCCATCCATTTCGGCCTGCGCGGCCCCGTCTCTACCCACTCCGCCGGGTGTGTCACCGGCATCGACACGCTGCTGTGGGGGGTGGAGCAGATTCGCCGCGGGCTGGCCGACGTGATGGTGGTCGGTGGCTGCGATGCGCCCTTCTTCCCGCTCCTCTGGGCGGGAGTGTACCGCAGCGGCATCCTGGCGCCGGTTCCGGAGGACGGCGGCAGCGTGCCGCGCCCCTTCTCCCACGATCACAGCGGCATCGCGCTGGTCGAAGGCGGCTCGGCGATGGTGCTGGAGCGCGACACCCACGCCCGGCTGCGCGGCGCGAAGATCTACGCGGAAGTCCTCGGCGGGGTGAGCGTGGACTCCGGCGAGCCGCTGACGAAACTCGACCCGGAAGGCGGCATCTTCGCGGAGACGATCGACCGCGCGCTGCGCGAAGCCGGCCTGCCCGTCACCGCCATCGACTGGGTATGCGCCCACGGCACCGGCCACCCGGTGGGCGACGGCGCGGAAAGCCGGGGCATCGAGCACGGGTTGGGCGCCCACGCCTTCTGCGTGCCGGTGAGTTCCATCCGCGGCGCGGTGGGGCAATCCTTCGCCAGCGGCGGCGGCTTCCAGGTGGCCGCGGCGTGCCTGGCCATCCGCGACCAGCGCGTGCCCGCCACCATCAACTTCTCCGCCCCCGCGGAGGGCTGCCGGCTGGACTACGTGCCCAACGTGGCCCGCACCGCGCGGGTGAAAACCGTGCTCATCAACGCCGCCGGCATCGGCGGCGTGCACACCGCGGTGATCCTGGGAGCCTACGCCCAATGACCGCCGACGCTTCCCGCTTCTGGGACGGCTACGCCACCGGCGGGTACGACGCGCTGATGCACCTGCTCCCCTATGAAGCACTGCAGCGCCGCGTGCTGGCGCTAGCGGTACCGCAGGAAGGCCACCTCCTCGTGGCCGGCACCGGCACAGGTTGGCTGGAGTATCTGGCCCTCGACCGCACTCCGAGACTGCAGGTGACGAGCGTCGACTTTTCCGCACGCATGCTCGAACGCGCACAGCGCAAGTGCCGTCGCTTCCCGCAGGCGCACTTCGTGCACGCCGACCTCTGCGCGCCGCTGCCCTTCCCCGCGGACACCTTCGACGCCGCGGTGATGTGCAATGTGCTCTACGCCTTGCCCGACGGCGCCGCCGCCGTACGCGAAGTGGCCCGCGTGCTGCGTCCCGGCGCGCGCTTCATCCTCACCGATCCCCTGCCCGACCGCGACGCCGCCGTGGTACGCCGCGCCCATCTGGCGGCGCTGCGCGCGCTGCCCTGGGCGACGCGCCTCAGCCGCACCGTGCGCATGCTCGCCGCCGCCCCCGCCCTGCTCCGCGCTCAGCACGCCAGCCGGCGCATCGAGGCGCAGGCGGCTGCACGCTACCACTTCCGCACCGGCGCGGAGGCCGTGGCGCTCTGCCGCGCGGCGGGATTGATAGTGTGCGAAGAGGAAACCGCCTATGCCGGGCAGAATTGGCTGTTAACGCTCACCCGCCTGAATGAGACCGCATGATACTCGAAGGGATTCTTGCCGCTGCGGCGATCTTTAATTACGTGCTGGTGGCGATGATCCTGTTGCGCACCCGTCCGCAACAGGCCGGGCGCAACTTCGCCTGGTACCTGCTCGGTATCGGCACGTGGACGCTGCTCGCGGCGATCCTGGTGCACCCCGGCCTCCCGCGCGACACCGCCTTCACGCTGATGCGTCTCACCTATCCCGTGGCCACCTGCTTCGGCATCGCCTGGGTGTGGTTCTGCACCGGCTTTCCCACGCGCTCGTCCCGCTTCGGGTGGGTCGCCGCCGCGCTGTCGGTGCTCGGGTTACCCTGGTTCGTGCTGGCGTGGACGCTGTTGATGCTGCGCGATGTTGTCGCTGAGCCATGGTACCAGAATGCCGTCACCGGTCCGCTGGCCGTCCCTTTTGCGGCCTGGGTCTTCACCTGCGGCATTGCCGGGTTGCTGCACCTGGCCTTCAAGCAGCGGCGGGTGCGCGGCTTCGAGCGCGAGCAGATCCGCTATATCCTCCTCGGCGGCGTCGGCCTGCTGCTGCTGGCGCCGATCCCCACCCTCATCCTGCCCGTCGTCATGCACGCGTCCACCTACGCGCCGCTGGGGCCGGTGGCAACGCTCTTCGTTTCCATCACCACCACCTATGCCATCGTGCGCTACCGATTGATGGACATCAAGATCGTGCTGCGCGCCAGCCTGATCTACTCCCTCACCATCGGCACCCTCTCCCTCCTCTTCGCCCTGCTGGTGCCCGTACTCGACCACTCGCTCGTGGTGATCTTCAACCTCCCCGAGCACGCCGGGCAGCAGGTGGGCACCTTCCTGATGGCCTTCCTCATCGCGCTGGGCTTCCAACCGTTGCGCGGGTACGTGCAGAACCTGGTCGACCAGCGCTTTTTCAAGAGCGTCTACGACTACCGGCTCACCCTGCGCGAGGCGGGCAGCGCCTTTGCTTCCGCGCGCGACCGCGAGCTGCTGGTGAGCACGCTGACCAACGCGCTGATGCGCGCGCTGCGCCCGCGCGGCGTGGCGGTGCTCCTCCCCGGCGACGGCGACATGCTCACCCTGGTCTCTACCACGCAGCCGATGGTGGCGCTGCCGCGCACGCTGCCGCAGCACGACCCCGTGCTGCACTTCGCCGCGAGCGCCGACGAGGTGCTGGTGGCGGACGAATACCTGCGCATGCCGGAGCCGCAGCACGCGCTGGGCGCCTGCCTGCGCGACTGGGGCGTGGACGTGATCGTGCCGCTGACCGCCGGCGACCGGCTGTGCGGCGTGGTGTGCCTGGAGGAGAAGCTCTCCGAAGACATGTATACGGGCGACGACATTGCACTGCTACGCATCCTGGGCAAGCAGGCAGCCATCGCGCTGGACAATGTGCGCCACTACGACGAGATCGTGCTGCTCAACGAGTACCACGGGCACCTGCTGGAAACGATGCAGGACGGCCTAGTGGCCATCGACCCCGCGGCGTGCGTGCTCACCTTCAACAAGGCGGCGGAGCGCATCACCGGCATCGCGGTGGACGACGCGCTGGGCCGCCGCCTGCCGGAGATCGGCCTGACCGCGTTGCCCGCCGGCGCCGACTGGTCCGGCGAGACGACGCTGACGCTGCGCGACGGCGGCGCAATCCCCGTACTCGTCACCGTCTCCTCCTTCCGCCGCCGCTGGGACGCCGCCGACAGCCGCCTCATCGTCTTCCGCGATATCTCCGAATTGCGCGCGTTGGAACAGGAGAAAGTGCAGTCCGAGCGCTTCAGTTCCATGGGGGCAATGGCGGCCAGTTTGGCCCACGAAATAAAAAATCCCTTGGTGCCCATCCAAACGTTTGCACATTTGCTCCCAACGCGGTATGATGATGCTGAATTCCGGCAGGAATTCAGCGTCACGGTGGTAAAGGAAGTCGCGCGGATTGACCGCCTGGTCGGGCAGATGCTCGATCTGGTGCGCAAACCGTCCGACGATCGGGCGCCGATGGACATCCGCGAGATCATCCAGCGCGTGCTGGTGCTCGTGCGTCCGGAGTGCGACCGGATCGGGATCGACGTGGTGACGGATTTCGGCGACCCGCTGCCCGACATACCGGGTGTGGCCGGCCAACTGTACCAGGCGATCCTGAACGTGCTGACGAACGCCGTGCAGGCGATGCCCGACGGCGGCCGGTTGACCATCGCCGTCCATGGCGACGACGACGAAGTGCGTTGCGTCATGACCGACAGCGGACCCGGGGTGCCCCCCGAGGAATTACCGCGCATCTTTGAACCGTTATTTACCACGAAAACGGGGGGACACGGACTCGGTCTGGCCTTGACCTACCAGTTCGTGCGTTCCCATGGAGGCGAGATCCATGCGGATTGCCCGCCGGGTGCCGGGTTGCGGATCACCCTGGTACTGCCCGTCGAGGAGCCGCAGAAGCTGAGCTGATATGTTCCTGATCGGGTATCTTGCACACGACGACGCCATAACAGCCGTGCAAGAGCGTCTGGCCCTGGCCAAACCGGCCCTGGTGCCCGTAGTGGCACACGGCGTGCCGGAATTGATCGGCCAGGTGCAGACCTTGCCCTTGCGCGCCATCATCGCCGACGCCTCCTGGCCGCGGGCGACGTGGGTCCATCTCGTCACCACCGTGCGCGCCACCCACCCCGAGCTGCCCATCTTTGCGCTGGCGCCGCACGCCTCGCCCGATTCCTGGTGGGAACTCGCCGACGACCTGCTGCTCCTCGACGACCCGCTGGAGCTGTTCCTCTTCCGCCTGCAGCGCGCCGCGCAAGCCCCGACGCCGCCCCCCGAGCCCGACATCGCCCGCGCCATGTTGCGCCCCCCCGGCGACGCGGTGGGCTTGCTGGACAACGCGCAGTTCCGCCAGTTCGCGCAGATCTTCTCGCGCATGGACGAGCCGACGATCATGGAAGCCTTCGTGGCGTGGGTGCAGCAGGCATGCCAGACCAGCCGCGCGGTGCTCATGCTGCGCGACGAAACCACCGGCGACTTTTGCTGCCGCGCTCACCGCGGACTGCCCTCTACGCTGGTGCCCCACTGCCGTTTCCCGCAGACCGCCCCCATCTGCCGCTGGCTGATGACGAATGGCCGCATCCTGCTGCGCGAAGGCGCCACGTCGGGCGCGGAAGTGCTGGGCGGCCTCGATTTGCTGCAGGCGCAGGCCGCGGTGCCGATCCTCTTCGACGGCCAACTGGTGGGGATTCTGGGCATCGGGCCGCGACTGGTGGGCCCGGGCTACAGCCCCGGGGAGTTGGAAGGCCTCTTCGCCCTCGCCGGTCACATGGCGATGGCCATCCACAACTGCCGTATGCACGACGCCGTGTCCAAACAGCAGGAGATGACGCAGCACATGTTGCGCAGCCTGCCCACCGGCACGCTGGTCCTCGGTGCCGACGCCACCATCGCCTTTGCCAACTCCGCCGCCGAAGCGATCATCGGTTCCGCGCGTCCGTCGCTGGAAGGCCTCGATCTGCGCGCGCTGCCCTCGCCGCTCGGTGACTGGGCCTACGAGATGCTGCTGCACCGCCAGGATCTCCCGCGGCGCGAGTTGCTGCTCGCCACGTCGGGCCTGCCCATCGCGGTGAGCGGCTTCCCGCTGGCGACCACCCCGCCGAGCGCCATGCTGCTGCTGGAAGACCTGTCCGCGCAGAAGAAGTTGAGCGAGGAGCGCGAGCGCCGCGTGGACCTGGAGATGGTCACCAACCTGGTGCATTACCTCGCGCACGAGCTGCGCAACCCGCTGGTGTCCCTCTCCACCTTCGGCAACCTGGTGCCGACGCGCGCCAATGATCCCGACTTCCAGGAGTTCTGCGCGTCCGTGCTGCAGGCGGACATCGGGCGGGTGAACCTGATCCTCGAGCAACTGCTGGTGCTCACCAATCACGCGGAGTACCAGTTCGGCCCGGTGGCGCTGGGCCCGATGGTCGAGCGCGTGCTCGCCGCGGAGGGGTTGCGCGACAGCGTCACGCTGCGCCTGCCCACCCCGCCGCCCACGCTGCACGGCGACGCGCACCGGCTGGAGACGGCCGTGACCTGCGTGCTGCGCACCGCGGCGCGTCTCGCCGCGCCGGGCAAGCCGCCCGCGCTGGCAGTGGACGACGAGGGCGATGAGATCACGCTGCGCGCCGAGTTGGTGTGCACCGCGCCGGTGGACACCGCCGAACTGCTCGATCCCTGGCAGCAGTTGATGGCGCGGCGCGACGATAATGTGGATTTCGGGTTGGCCACCGCCCGCTACATTGTGGAACAACACGGCGGGACGCTGACGATCGGCATGAGCGGGCAGGGGATGAGCATCACCTGCCGGGTGCCACGCCGCACCGACGAGGTCGCGGCAGAGGAGAACCGGTATGTTGAAGAAAGTCCTGGTCGTCGACGATGAGCGTGGCGTCCGCGAATCGATGCGGATGCTGCTGAAAGATTACTACCAGGTCTCCGTGGCCGGCAGCGGCAGCGAGGCCATCGCCGTGCTCAAAGACGTGCAGCCGGACGTGGTGCTGCTCGACTTGCGCATGCCCGACATGTCCGGCATCGACGTGCTGCAGAGCATCAAGGCCATCGACCCGAATATCGAAGTGATCCTCGTCACCGCGTATGCCACCGTGGATACCGCGCGGAAAGCGTTGCGCCTGGGCGCCTTCGACTACCTCACCAAACCGTTCGACCCGCAGGAGTTGGAGAGCATTGTGCGCCGCGGGCTGGAGCGCCGCATCGACGCGTTGCGCCGCTCCGCCACGCTGGAAGCCATTCAACAGGACTACCGCACGCTGCGCAAGGAAGTGGAACTGGCCAAGCACCAGATGCACACCCACGTGCGCGACACCATCTACGCGCTGCTGATGAGCCTGGAACTGCGCGACGCCTACAGCGGCAAGCACAGCATGGCGGTGTTGTGGCTGGTGGATCAGTTCGCGCAGGGGCTGGGCGTCGCGCCGGATGACCGCAACCGCATCCGCCGCGCCGCGCTGGTACACGACCTGGGCAAGATCGGCATCCCGGAGGACATCCTCAACAAGCCGGAACCGTTGAGCCCGACCGATCAGCAGGTGATGCATACGCATCCGCGCCTCAGCGAGGAGATCATCACCAACGTGGAGGCGCTGGCCGACCTGGGGCCCATCGTGCTCGCGCATCACGAGCGCTGGGATGGGCAGGGGTATCCCGACGGGCTGGCCGGCGAGGCGATCCCGTGGCAATCGCAGGTGCTCGCCATCTGCGACACCGTGCATGCCATGAGCAGCGAGCGCTGCTACCGTTCCCGCCTGCCCGAGCATATCATCCGCCGTGAACTCGCCGCCCAGCGCGGCCGGCAGTTCAACCCCGCCTACGTGGATGCCATGCTCGCCGGCACCCTCATCTCCGACATCCACTCCGCGGAAAACGCCGGCAAAATGGTGCTCACCAGCCAGCAAATCCGCCAGGTCCTCGGCGAACCTACCTCCCACGAATCGGGCATCGCCGCAATGCTGGCGACGCTGGTGTAGGAGACAGAGCAGGGATTGTAGACAGCACTGTTTGGAAGCTCGACGGCAGTCGCGCGCCCGGGTGGAAATGAGAGTGCCCGTGATCGTTTCTCAGCATCACTTGATCTGAAAAACAATCACGGGCACTATAACGTTACCGAGCGCGCGACTGCCGTCGAGCTTCCAAACAGTGCTGTTGCCCCTGACTTTACCTAGTATC
>CAIYQO010000237.1 GCA_903928345.1 uncultured bacterium
GTATGTCTGTCGCCCCGTCGGGGCTCGGTGTATTGGTGGAACCTTCCCCACGGGTTGCACCCGTGGCTAGCATCTGCGGCCCCTTCGGGGCAAAGGGTTACGCATCAATCCTTGTTCCTTTACGGCTTGTGCACGATATCGTAGCAGATCACCATCTTATCGCTGCGCAGGTAGAGGCGGCCGGCGGCGATGCTGGGGTTCTGGCGGTAGCCCAGGTCGGCGTTGGGCGTGAGGCGGCCCGTCTCTTTGAAGCCGGTGCGGGAGGCTTCTCCGAGCACCAGGTCGCCGCCGGTGGTGGTGGCGAGGAGCAGGCCGTCGGCGATGACGAGTGTCTGCTCAGCGCTCCAATCCTTGCCCTCCAGGCGCCAGAGCAGCTTGCCGTCGTCGAAGTTGGTGCACTCCAGGTCGCGGCTGTTGAAGCCGAACACCGCGTCCTTCCACACCGCTACCGTGTTGTACATGTTGCGCTGGTAGCGCTCGCTGCGGTAGGCTTGGCGGGCGTGAATCTTCCCGTCGCGGACGTACATCTGCAGACAGGCGGAGAAGGGCGCCATGCCGTCGCAGATAAAGACGCGCGACCCCACCGCCACCGGCGAGCTGATCGGCCCGTAGTACGACGAGCTGGGATAGCGCCAGAGCAGCGCGCCGTTTTGCGCATCCAGGCCCCAGTACTCCCCGTTGTCGCCGTTGCCCACGCCGATGATGATCTGCGCCATGTTGTCGATGATCTGCGCGCAGGGCGAGGCACAGTTGGCACCGCCGCGGGCGGAGGGGGCGCCCCAGCGGAACTTGCCGTCCGCCAGCGCCACCGCCACCACGGGAGCTTGCGAGTCGGACGAGCCGTAGAAGACGGTGTTGTCAAAGACGAGGGGCGTGGTGAACTCCGCCGCGGGATGCGCGGTGTCGCCGCGCCAGAGTTCGTGGCCGTCCACCACGCTCAGGCATTGCGGCACGGTGTCCTTGCCGCCGCAAGGGCCGGGCACGAAGATCACGCGGTCCGTGGCGACGACCGGGCTGGCGGTGGGGCCGAAGTCGCGTCCGGGGCGCGGCCCGAGCACGTGGCGCCACTTCGTTTCCCCGGTGCGCGCGTCCAGGCAGATGGCATACTGTTTATCACCGGAGATGGCCATGGTGTAGGCGCGACCCTCGGCCACGGACACGGCGCTTTTACCCTGGCCCACCAGCGTGCGCCAGCACTCGCGCGGGCCTTCCTTGGGCCACTTGCGCAGCAGGCCGGCGGCGTTGTAGACGTTGTTGCCGTCCAACGGCATGAAGCGTTCCAGGTCGGTGTTCGCCTTTTCCAGCGTGCGCACCGGGGTGAAGTGCGGCAGGGTGATCGGCTCGGTGCGCGACTTCAGTGTATCCAGCGCCGCGGTGAGGAAGACGCGGGCCGCCGTCTGCTCCGCCATGTGCGCGACCCGCGCGTCGATGGCGTGGGATACGGCGGCGTCCAGCGGGGCCACGTCGGCGGCGGTGCCGAAGCGCGCCAGCGCCCGCGCCGCGGAGACGGCCACGGTCACGTCGTCGTGCCCGACCATCGCCAGCAGGCGCGCCTTGTCGCCGAATCCATACATCTCATGCAGCATATTGGCGACGGTGAGCACATCGGGCGTCTCTTCCGCTACCGGGCGCGTGTCCGCCACCCCCAGCGCGGCCTTCGCCGTTTCCGCCCCCTGATCCGTCCAGAAGAGCACCGTCAGCGTGTTGTCGCGCACGCGCGCGTCCGGGTTCGCCAGCAGCGCCTTCACCAGCTTCGCGTCGAACACCGCCCCCTGGCAGCCGGCCCAGTAGACGAGATCCGCCAGCTCGCTCGACGAGAGCGTCGTCAGCCCTTTACGCAGGTCGTCCGTCTTCGGGTTCGCCCCGAAGCGTTCGGGCAGCGATTTGGGCACGATGTCCCACACGCTGGAGCGCTCCGTGACCGGCGGCGTGACCGGCTGCAGCGACACCATGCCGTAGTGATGCGGGTAGGCGTGATCCATGCCAACGCCGAACATGCGGAAGTCGCCGTGCTGGTTGTTCCACCCGGCGGTGGAAAGGGGCAGCACGTAATCCCAGTCGGAGAGGCCCAGGTTGAGGCCGATATACGACGGCCAGGCGGTGATCTGCTGGTCTTTCATCACCGAGGCGCCGTCGAGGCGGATCTCGTACGCCACCCCGCCGCCCTGCACCGGCACGCCGACGTAGTCATACGTCCACTTGCCCGCGTTGGTGGCGGTGAGCAGCCGCTGCGGGCCTTGCAGCGTGCGCGCCTGCAGTCCGAACTGCCCCATGGTCGGGGGGGTGTGCCACTTGTTTTCGTCGCGCTGCCAGCCCGGGGTGTCCTTGTCGCGCGCCTCGCGGCCGAAGTCGATGAAGAACTCCAGCATGTCCCCCGCCAGCCACCCGCGCGCATCCTCGGTAAACAGTTGCTGATCCTTCACCAGGATGAGGAAGTACAGGTCGGGGCTGCCCGGCTTCATGCCCACGCGCAGGGTGGGGGCAAAGTCGTCGCTGGGGGTGATCGTCTCGTTCTTATTCATCCAGCGGAAGGTCGCCGGCCCGTAGGCGGGGACGCCCGCCCACTCGCTCAGGTTGCCGTCCGCCGCCGCGGTCGCCGGCAGCACATAGCTGGGAATGGTGGTGGTCACCGGGTCGGGCGGTATATCGGCCAGCGCGGCACCGGCCAGCGCCACGCAGATGGTGAGCAGAAGACGACGGAACATGGGTGCGTCCTTTCAATAGTTGAAAGTTGAAGGTTGACAGTTGAATGTTGAAAGCAAGGTAGATGCCCAATACTTTCAACGTTCAACTTTTAACATTCAACTATTTCATCGCATAGCAATACAGCCATTTTTCATCGCGGATGAAGAGCCGGCCGTTGGCGAGGGCGGGGTGCGACCAGGTTTTGTGGCTGACCTGATAGTTGCCGAGGCTCTGGCAGGTGGGGCCGTCGGCGAGCAGGTA
>CAIYQO010000238.1 GCA_903928345.1 uncultured bacterium
CGCGCCGCGCCGCCGCTCGGTGCGCCACCCGGCGCACCGCCGCCCGCGGGCGCCCCGGTCGGGGCCGCGCTGCTCGCCGCACTCGGCGCATTCGCGCCCGACTGCCAGAAGGCGTACCACGGCTTCTTCGCCGCCGCGTCCGGCGCCGGTGCGCCGCCCGGCGCGCCGCCGGTCATCCCCTGGGGTGCGCCGTGCTGCGCCACGATCACGTAGCTGCCACCGGCGGGATACTGCTGAATCGCTTCGATGGGCACCGCCATCACGTGTTTGGCTTCGGAGGTGATCAGCGTTACCTGGGCGAACATGCCCGGGTCGAGCTTCTGCGCGGCGTTGTCCAGGGCCACGTGCACGGTATACTGGCGGCTCTGCGTGTCGGCGGAGGGGTTGATCTCCGCGATATGCCCGGTCATCTTCAGCCCGCCCAACGCGTCGAAGGCGATCGTCGCCGTCTGGTTGAGGTGCAGGGTGGCGCACACGTCATCGGGCACGCCGAGGGTCACCCACACGTGGTTAATGGATTGGAGCGTCAGGATCGGCTGTGCGGGCGAGGCCATCCCGCCGGGGTCCTGGCTCCGCGCGGTAACCACGCCGTCCAGCGGGGCGCGTAAGACGGTGTCCACCAGCTTTGTCCTGGCGCCATCCAGCGCGGCCTGTGCGGCGACCACCGTGGCGCGCAACGCCTCCAGGTTCTGCTGATAGGCGGGGGTCGACTTGCTGTTCGCCTTGGCGTAGTCCAACGCGGCTTTGGCCTGCGTCACACGCGCCTGCGCCGACTCCACGTCCGCTTCCGCTTTGCTGCGGCTCATCACCGTGCCCTGCTCGACCGAGCGTTTCTGCGCCTGCACGGAATTCAGCGCCGCGCTGGCGGCCTGCCACTGCCCCTTGGCGGTGTCGACCGTGGCCTGCTGCACGCTGACCGTGGTCTTCGCGTCGTCCACGTCCTGCGCGGCGACGTATCCCTGCTGATACAGGCTGAAGGTGCGATTGTACTTCGTGGTGGCGTTGTCCATATTGGCCTGCGCGCTCTTCATCATCGCCGCGGCGTTGGACACCGCGGCCTGCGCGGTTTCGATCTTGCTCTGGGCGTCATCCAGGGAGGCTTTATTCGCTTCGATCTGCGCCGACAGGGCCGTCTGCGCCTGATGCAGGTCCGACCCCGCGCTGGCCAACACGGCCTGCTGCTGGCGAATCTGCGTCTGCACCGCGGTGTCCGCCGGCGTCTGGCTGAGTTGTGCCTGCGCCAGCCGGTATTTGGCCTCCGCCACCGCGGCCTGTGCCTGCCGCACGTTAGCCTGGATGTCGGAATCGTCCAGGCGCACCAGCTCCTGTCCCGCGCGCACCCGGTCGCCTTCGCGCACGGTCAGGTGCAGAATCAGCGCGGAGATGCGCGGCGTGATCTTCACGTTCTGCATCGTTTCCACGCTGCCGGTGGCGTGGTAGACGTTGACGATGTCGCGGTACTGCGGGGTGGTCAATTCCACCGAAGCCATTCCGCCGCGGCGCCCGCCGCGTCCGCCCATGCCCGCCGCCTTCTGCCCGTTCTGCGCAAAGCGCCAGGCAAGCAGCCCGATCAGGGCCAGCACCACAACAATTACGATCAGCCACTTCTTCATGGAGTCTCCTCAAGGATAGAGGTACGAACGTTACATATGCACCGACCCGCGGTTAGCCGCAGGCGGTACTGGGATCGAAGGCACGCGCCAGGGCGAGCATCGACGCCGTCACGGCGCGACGCTCGTCCTCGGACAACAGGGACAGGTGCTCCTCGACGCGGGCCCGGGCATGGACGCGGGCGCTCTCCAGCGTCGCCTGCCCGAGCGTGGTGAGCGACAGCGTGGCCCGCCGGCGATCCGCCGCGGCGGTGTCGCGCGTCACATAGCCGCGCTTCATCAGCCCGTCGAGCAGTTGGGAGGTGGAGGAGAGGGCCAGCCCCACGTGTTCGGCCACCGCGGAAACCGAGGCGCCGACGTGGCGGTTGAGAAAGATGAGCACGCGAAATTGCGGCAGTGACAACTCAGTCGGCCGATGCGCGCGCATCTCGGTGCGGAAGGTGCTCATGATAGACGGCACGACCGCCAGCACCTCCTCGGCACACGCCTGCACCGTCGGCGCCGGGATGCTTCGGTCGATAAATAGTTCCATATCCGAAGTATATGCCCCTGCCCGCCGGCCTGTCAAGCGGGAATGCGGGGGTCGGCGCAGCGTTAACGAAACGTTGAAGAAGAGAGGCGGCGGGTGGAAAAGGCGACGGTTTGGTGCATCAAGTTATGTTATCCGCGAAAAAAGCCGGTACCAATAGCATGCAAATCTAATGTGGCATGGCCGTCTCGGCCATGAGTCGTCACGGGCGGGACGCCCGTGGCACGGGAGACCCACGGGCGAGACGCCCGTGCCACGTCCCTATTGTACCGCGACTTTTGAACGCAATCGGCTACGTCCCCCTTCCCGCGCGGGAAGGGGGACTGTGGGGGTTAGGTTCCCGACCGTTTCCGCCGCGGCTTATCGTCGGCCTCGTCACGGCCCGAGCTTTCCTTTATCTTGAAGCGAATCGGCGTGCCTTCCAGCGAGAAGCGCGCGCGGATCTTGTTTTCGATGTAGCGCTCGGTGGAGAAGTGCAGCAACTCGGGATCGTTGACGAAGAGCACGATGGTGGGTGGCCGGATGTGCGGCTGGGTGGCATAGTAGATGCGCAGGCTGCGGCCGTGGCGGGAGACCTGGCGCTCCATCATCGCCTCGGCGAGCAGCCGGTTGAGTTCGCCGGTGGGGATGCGCATGGCATGTTGTTCGGCGACTTCCTTCACGGTACCGAGCAGCTCCTCGATCCCCTTGCTTTTGAGGGCGGAGATGAAGACCACCGGCGCGTAGGTGGCGAAGATCAGCTCGTGATGCACGTGTTCGGTGAACTCTTGAATCAGCGCCGTGCGGTCCTTGGAACTGAGCTGTCCGCCTTCGCCCAGCTTCTGCGTGCGGCGCTCGCGGTTGAGCATCTCGTCCCATTTGTTTACCGCGATCACCAGCGCGCGGCCGTTTTCGTCGGCGTAACCGGCGATGCGCTTGTCCTGGTCGGTGACCCCCTCCAGCGCGTCGATCATCATAATCACCACGTCGCTGCGGTCCACCGCGCCGAAGGCGCGCACCACGCTGTAGTACTCCACGTCCTCCTCCACCTTGCTTTTGCGGCGGATGCCCGCGGTGTCGGTAAAGGTGAAGGGGGTGCCGTCCCACAGAAAGTCGATGTCCAGCGCGTCGCGGGTGGTGCCGGCGATCTCGCTCACGATGGCGCGCTCTTCGTCGAGGATCGAGTTGAGCAGCGACGACTTGCCCACGTTGGGGCGGCCCACGATGGCCACGCGCAGCCGCTCCTCCGCTTCGTCCGCCACAATCTCCGGCGGGGGCGGGAGCAGGTCGGCGATGCGGTCGAGCAGGAAGTCCACGTCCATGCCGTGCAGGGCGGAGACGGTGGTTGGCTCGCCGAGGCCAAGGGCGTAAAATTCGGTGGCATCTTCCTCACGCCGCTTGCTCTCCACCTTGTTCACGGCGAGGATGAGCGGTTTGCCCACGCGGCGCAGGATGTCGGCGATGTCGTAATCGATATGCGTCAGCCCGTCCTTGCCGTCCACCAGGAAGACGACGACGTTGGCCTCGTTGATGGCGAATTCGACCTGGCGGCGGATCTCGTCGGAGAACTCCACCTTCTCGAACTGGAGGCCGCCGGTGTCGATGAGCACGAAGGGGTGGCCGTACCACTCGCAATCGGCGTACAACCGGTCGCGCGTAACCCCCGGCGTTTCCTCCACGATGGCGATGCGCCGCCCGGAGAGCCGGTTGAAGAGCGTGGACTTCCCCACGTTGGGCCGCCCGACGATGGCGACGATCGGTTTGGGTGACGAGTACATTGGCATAACGCATTATTGTACCAGAACTGGGCGCACCGCGCGACTGGGGGCCGTCTGAACCTTGATTGAGGGGGATTACGGGGATTCTTCTGCTGGGGGAACGGTTGCGGGCTTGCCTGGATGCGGATGGCACGGTGAGGCGATAATTCACGGGGATGAAAGGGATGAGAAGGATCTGGGGGATACCAGGTGCCATTGGCGAGCGCGAATCAAGTAAACGGCGCGCTTTGTTTGAACTTGATGAATCATGGTTCAGCGACCGGCTCATCCCCAACATCCCATCCATCCCTTTCATCCCTTTCATCCCTGTGAATTATCAACCCCCAGTGCCATCCGCCTTTGCGAAAGCCTAAAAACGTTCCCCCCGCGAGGAAATCGTTAGAATCTAGCCACATCCCGGTTAAGGCCCTCGTGTGATAGGTCAACTTTATTGCAACACCTGCAACTTCGGCGCCGGGTTGCCGTATAATAGACAGCGCAGACGCGCATTATCTTAAAGGAGTACCCCCGATGCGAAACGTGATTCGTATGCTTGTGGCCGTCGCGCTGGCGGCGATCGTGGTGGCCGCGGTGGCGTTCACCGTCACGGTGAAGTCTACCGGTTCGGTGAGCGGCAAGGGTGACGGGTTGGCGCACGCGCGCATCTTCACCGGCTCCATCACCGTCAGCGGCGCAGGCCGGCTGCACGTGTCGAAAGCCGCCACGGTGAAATGCACCGCCGGCACCCTGGGCGACCCGGTCACCCACACCAGCAAGAACGGCAAGTATAGCTGGCAGGAGTATCCGAAGTTCAACGGCACCGCGACGATCACCGGCAACGACGTGCACGCCTACTTCCGCGGCAAGGGCATCAGCCTGTCGGCGGAAGGTGCCGGGCGCGCGCACTTCATCGGCACGGGTACCTACACATTGTCGAACGCCACGTCGAGCACCGGCAACTGGGCCACCCGCCCGACGCCGACCAAGCAACCCAAGGGTGCCGGTGCCACCGACACCACCGCCAAGGGGAAGAAGAAGGGCGTTGAGTCCTTCTGGGATTCCATCCGTCTCGTCTTCGGCGACTATACCCTCGGCGCGTCGAAAGCCTGCGGTAGCGGCAAAGCGGGCAAGGCCGGCAAGGGCGGTAAAGCGGGCAAGGGCGGCACCACCACGACCACTACCACCGGCACGACGACCACCACCGGCGGTACCACCGCCACCACCGGCGGCAGCACTACCACCGCGACCGGCACCACCGGCACTACCACGTCCACCTTTGAAGCGAAGGATGATGGCGACGACGAAGGGGCGTTCTAACGACCTACCCCCTACCCCCTCCCTCGCGGGAGGGGAAAACGACACGACGCCCGGCGCGCATTGCGCCGGGCGTCGTGCGTTGGTAGTCTTTCGGACCGACGGTATTGGTATGCAGCCTCCCCTTCCCTCGTGGGAGGGGGCCGGGGGGTAGGTCCCGCCTACCGCTCCTGTAGTTCCCGGTCCTTCGCGCGTACGCCGTCGGCCATTTTGACCCGTTGGGCGGCGAGTTTTTCGGTCAGGATGGCGTCGGCGGTAGCGAGGATCTGCGCGGCGAGCAGGCCGGCATTGTGCGCGCCGTTGATGGCGACGGTGGCCACGGGGATGCCTTTGGGCATCTGCACCATGGCCAGCAGCGCGTCGAGGCCGCCCAGGCTGCCCGACGACGCTGAGATGGGCACGCCGATCACCGGCAGCACCGTATAGGCGGCCAGCACGCCGGCCAGGTGTGCCGCGCCCCCCGCCCCGGCGATGAGCACGCGGATTCCCTGGCCCGCCGCCCCCCGCGCGAACTCCGCCGCGTCGTCGGGGGTGCGGTGCGCGCTCATCACGTGCAGCACGTACCCGATGCCCAGCTCGTCCAGCGCCGCGCCGGCTTCCCTCATGATCGGCAGATCGGAATCGCTGCCCATCAGTATCGCCACTTGTATTGCCATACAGGAGAATCCTTTCGGAACGCGAATGTATAAAGCAACGGATTACCTAACTACGACGCAGGCACATGATGTTCCTTCCGCATCCTATCGTCGGCGAACGCGCGCGCGGCTTCACGCTGGTGGAGCTGCTGGTCGTCATCGCCATCGTGGCGGTGCTCGCCGCCCTGTTGCTGCCCGTGCTGGCTCGTGCGCGGGAGCGCGCGCGCATCGTCACCTGCACCAGCAACGAGCACCAACTCGCCATCGCCGTGCTTATCTACGCGCAGGATCACGATGAAACCTTCCCCACCGGCGACTGGCAGGGCACCCTCGGCGGCGGGGAGGTGCTGCGCTGCCCCACCACGGCGTCGCTGCAAAGCTACGGGCTGACGATGCAGCTCGACGGCGCGGCGCTGGGGCAGGTGCGCGACCCGGTGAAGACGGTGATGGTGGCGGAGAGTTCCTCCGCCTGGCTGGGTTGCTATCACCCGGTGCTGCGCCCGCACCAGGACAGTTGCCTGTGGACCTTCGTGGACGGCCACACCCTGCGCTACCTCGCCCGGCGGGTGAGTCCGCACGAGGCGCGGCTGGCGGGTGGGGTGGGGGCGCTGCAGGGGTGGGACACGCCCACCGCGCTCCCCAACGCGTGGCTGTCCACCAATGGCCGCGACGTGTGTGTGCGCGAGCCCGCCGACGCCACCCCGCGCCTGCCCGGCGAGCCGATCTGCGCCGCCGGCGTGGTGCAGGGCGGCACTCCCGTGGACGGCTACCTCTTCCAGCTCTGCGACGACAACGTGGCGCCGGACAACGAAGGGCCGGAGTGGGACCCGACGGCGACGCCCGTGGTGGTGCAGTTCGTCTTCCGCAACAAGGTCAACCTCAACGCGGTGCGCATCGGCATCCGCAAAAACTGCGGCTGGCAATCCGGCTGGTCGCTCTACGCGCGCGACGCCGCCGGTGCCTTCAGCGTCGCCCTCATCTGCCCCGGCGATGTCCTCGCCGCCGACTCCTCCACCCAGGGCCACGACTACGACCTGGAAACGCCCGAGGTGTGGACCGACGCCCTGCAACTCACCATCCCCGCCCCCGCCCTCTACCCCAATATCGGCATCCGCGAATTCGGGGCGTATTATAATCCGGAGTAGGAGCGGGGAGCAGGGAGCGAGAAGCGGGGAGAATGGCGATCCTCTGGTCTGTAGCGCATGGGCGCCGTCCCATACCTGCCCATCGTAATTCTATGCTGATGGAGCCAACAGAGAAACGATGTGACAACCTTGGGAGATAACCGCTGTGACAACCTTGGGAGGGCGAGCGTACCCGCGAGCCACGGATGCAGGAAAGCGGAGTAGCCATTGGGCTCGTAGTAGGCTCGCAGCGCAGCAAGGGCCGTTCCCCCATCACATCTTCGATGTGATGGACGCGCCTTGCTACGCTGCGTCGCTACTACGAGCCCTAACTTCGCCACCAGCACTGTTCTCGCGGTTACGCTTCGTCCCCTCGCTTCGCCCCCCCGCCCCTCTCTCGCGCGTAAGCCCGGCCGGAAATGGCTATCCCGGTGGGTATGATCCGTTGGCTGATGGTCGGGGTAATGGTTGCCTGTCTGGCGCCCGTGTGGGCGGTGGGGCATGTGACGGGGACGGTGTATTTCCTGCGCGGCGGGGGGCGCGTGCCGGTGGCGGGGGCGCGGGTGTGCGTGGGGGCGGCGGCGACGACCTCCGACGCGGCGGGGCGCTTTGCTCTCGACGCGCCCGACGGGGCGCAGACGGTGGTGGTGACGCACCCGCATTTTCACGACCCTCTTACGCTGCCCGTTGCGGTGGTGGACGACGCGACAACGGAGGTCGATGCACACCTGGGGCAGGTGTATTACCTCTTCGTGGGCATCAACGCCTATACCGATTCGCACCTGCCGCATCTACGCAGCGCCGTGCGCGACGCGCGGTCGATGCGGGCGGCGCTCACCGCCTCCTTCTGGGGCGACGATGTGACCCTCCTCGACCGCCAGGCCACCAAGGCGTGCATCGGCGACGCCGTCACGCGCCTTATCGCCGCCATGACTCCCGCCGACTACTTCGTCTTCTACTACAGCGGGCACGGGGGCACGGCGCTGGGGCCGGGGGACGGCACGCACTACGACTTTCTGCAGCCGGTGGACAGCGACGCCAACCACCCGGAGCGCGACCTGTACGATACCGAGGTGGCGGCGTGGCTGGCGTGCCTGCCCGCGCCCACCCACGCGGTGCTTATCCTGGACAGTTGCCACGCCGGCGGCTTTTTGCGCGGCACCCCGGTGGCGGGGGAAGTGTGGAAGCGCGGCGGCGACGCGCCGCTGCCTTCGATCGGTTGCACGCTGCTGGCGGCCACCGGCGCGCACGAATATTCCATCGACGACGAGCGCGGCGGCTTCTTCACGCGCCGGCTGGTGCAAGGGTTGACCCACGCCCACGCACAGGCCGACGTAGATCATAACCGTGACCTCACCGCGTCCGAGTTGCTCGACTACACCGCCTCCGCCGTCACCCGCGCCGCCAAAGCCGTGCACGAAACCCAGCACCCGTGCCTGCTGCCCGGCAGCAACCCGGCACTGCTGCGCTACTGACCTTCAAAGATCCGCCTCTCCCCCTCCCCCGTCACAGGACGTTACGGGGGAGGGGGCAGGAGGGTGGGGGGGCGATCCTGCAACAGGTTTTGCTGTTTACCCGCTCAAGGTTCAGACAGCCCGTTACATCGCGTCCGCGTCCTCTTCATCCCAGCCGCCCAGCGTGGGCAGGGGGGCGGCTTGTTCCTCCTCCGCGGGGGCGGGAGCGGGAGCCGGGGCGGCAGCGGGGGGCGCTGGGGGGGCCGGCGGCGCCGGCGCGGCAGCCGGGGTGTCCTTGGGCAGCGCGGGGGTGTCCTTCGGCGCGGCGGCGGGCGCGACCGGCTTGGCATCCGTGCCCGTGATGCCGATCACACTCGACGTGCCCGTAACCCCGTACGTGCGCGTGTGTGTCGTCGGCATATTGGGTTGCGGCATGGTGCCGCGGTGCTGGTAGCCGTTATTCGTCATGCCCGGGTGCATGCGGGTATTTGTCGTTATGCCCCGGCGCTGCGTGCGGTTATTCGTTGTCGTACCCCGGCGCATCGTCGTCGTCCCGCGACGGTGCGTATAGCGCCGCGTGATGTGGCGGGTGCCGCGCGTCTGCCGGGTATGGCGCCCCGTCATCCTGGACGACGTGGCTCGTCCGGTATGTCGGGTGGTGGGCTGGGCCAACGCCGGCGCGACGCACACGGCGGCGAGCACGACCAGAACCAGCAAAACGATTATCAACTGACGCTTCACGTCATCCCTCCTCGTGGCAAAGAACTCTCCCCTCAGCGTTGCCGCCGTCCACCCCCGCGCAACGCCGGACACGCGACACCCGCGCCGCCATGGCGGAGAATCCGCACGAGAAGGGAACGGGGAACTGGGAACGGGGAACAGTTGTGGTGCAATATCGGGAATAGCTCCGGTTGCAAGCCTGTTCCCTATTCCCAGTTCCCTCCAAGAGGTATCCGCCGTCGTAAACCGAAATAAGCAGCGGCAATCCGCCGGAGGGTCACCACTATGTACGATATCCGCGAGAATGAGCATCAGGAGCTGTTTTACCTGGGGGCGCAGGCGCTGGCACCCATCGACGTGCACATTCCCAGCCCGCTGGGCACGCTGCCGTATTACGTCTACGTGCGTGTACCGGCCGAGGTGGCGCTGGACGCCGTGGCGGTGCGTATGGACGTGGGAGGGCTGCGCACCGAGCACGTGGCGCTGGCGCCCGGCGAAGGGGCACCGCAGCCGGCGGTGACGTCGTCAAAGGCGGCGGGGCTGCTCTGGCGTTGCGTGGGGTGCGCGCAGGTGTCGCGCGGCAACGGCACGCTCACGCTGGTCGACTGGCCGGCGGCGCTGCCCGTGGTCGACGTGCTGCTCACCACCTGGCCGCGCTTCGTGACCAGTGGCCTGGCCGACGACTGGATCGCCGCGCAAGCGGACCCCCTGTGGGCGCCCACCGGCGTGCCGCTGGGCGGCATCGGGTGCGGACGGGTGGATATTTGTCGCGACGGCCGCTTCCGCAACTTCAGCATGAATAACAACCAGGACGCGCCGGTGGAAGACCCCGACGGTCTGCCCGGTGCCTTCCTGGCGGTGACCGAGGGGAAACAGACCCGCGAGCTGGCTTCCCGCCCGCTGCTCGACGGGCATACGGCGGCGCCGACCCTCACCTTCGATGCGCGCTTCCCGCAGGCGACCCTCGGCGCGCCCGGCCTCTTCCCCGGCCTCGATGTCTCCGCCACGCTGTCCGGCACCCTCTGCCCGCACGACCTGCGCCGCGCCACGCTGCCGGGCTTCCTGGTACGCTGGTCGGTGACGAACACCGGCGCCGAGGCGCGCGCGGTGAACGTGACATTGGGCTGGCCGAACATCGTAGGCCAGGGTGGCGGCATCGCGCGGGCGGAAACCTCCATCGGCTACGGCGACGGCTACTACCACCACTGGGACGACCCCACCGGACGCGGCGAGAATATGGTGGCCACGCCGACGATGACCGGCGTGCGCTTCACCGGCGCGCCCGCGATGCCGCATCGCGCCTCCGAGGGCGAGCACGTGCTGGCAGTTGCCGGCGCGGGCACGGCGGCGTGGGGCGAGGGCCGCGGCACGGTGACGGCGAAGTTGACGGTGCCCGCGGGGGGCACGGCCACCGCGACGATGGCCGTCGCCGTGGCGATGCCGCACTGGATCGACAACCTGAACACCGAGCGCGGCATGTTCTGGCAGAACACCTGCGCCACCGGCGAAGAGATTGCCGCGCTGCTCCTCGCCGAGGCCGACGACATCCTCCGCGAGGCCGGTGCGCTGGCGGCGCTGCTGGCCGATAGCACGCTGCCCGCCTGGTTGGGACGGCGCCTGTCCAACTGCACCTACCCGCTGGTGACCAACAGCGTGTGCTACCGCGACGGCCGCTTCAGCATCAACGAGGGGCCGACGGAGATGGCCGGCTGCTACGGCACCATCGACCAGCGGCTGGCGGCGCATCCCGCCACGCAACTACTTTTCCCGCAGCTCAACGCCCTCGAGCTGGGCCTTTTCGCGCGCATCCAGGGCCCCGACGGCAGTATCACCCACGACCTGGGCGGCGGTAACCTGGAGCGCACCGGCCAGGTGCAGATGTGGCCGGATATCCCCTGCTCCTTCGTCATCCAGACCGCCCGCCACGCGTGGAGCACCGGCGACGCCGCCTTCGAGCGCGCCATGTTCCCCCACGCCATGCAGGCCATGTTGCAGCACGCGCACCACGCCGACGCCGGGGGCGGGGTGCCGCAACTCGGGCACGGGCTGGGCACCAGCTACGACAGCTACCACTACTTCGGCACCACCGCCTACATGGGCACGCTGTGGCTGGCGGCGCTGGCGATCTACGAGAAGTGGGCGCACCGGCTCTGTGAAACCGCGCTGCTCGATCGTGTGCCCGTCTGGCGTGCGGCGGCCATCGCGCGCATGGAGGCCGACCTGTGGAACGGGCGCTTCTACGACGCCTACGGCAGCGTGAGCGGGCCGCACCGCGACACCTGCCACGGCGGGCAGTTGGCCGGCGAAGTCTACGCGCGCCTGCTGGCGGGAGCGGACGTGCTCTCCGACGCACGGATGCGCTCCGTGCTCGATGCGCTGGCCGATCTCAACGGCAGCACGCAGTTCGCCATCCCGCCCGACGAGGCCAGCCCGGACGGCACCTCGGGGGCGGATTTCGGCTGGCTGCCGTACATCGAAGGCTTCATGCTCACCGCCTTCGCCACTCTCGATGACGCCCGCCTGTGGCCGATCTGGGAGCGCATGGTGGCCGCCATGGACGATGGCGGGCGCCGCCCGTGCGACACGCGGCTGATGTACCGCCCCGACACCGGTGAACCGAGCTGGGGCAGCTACTACATGACGGCGCCGGCGAGCTGGCTGGTGTATGACGCCGCGCGCGACTTCTTCTTTACGCCAGAGACGGGCACGCTGCGCCTGCGCGCCACCGCCGACGGGCGCTTCCCGCTGGTGCACCCGAGCTGCTGGGCGGTGGCGGAGATCGCCGGCGGCGCGGTGACGCTTACCGTCACGCGCACTTTCACCGACGGCCTGACCCTTAAAGCGCTGGAACTCCCCGCCGGCGCCGTCGCCACGGTGAATGGCGCCGTCCTCCCCGCGCAACCCGGCCCAGGTGTCTACGCCACCGCGACGCTCCCACAGCCTGTGGACCTTACCGCCGGCGCGACGGTTACGTGGCGGGTGCAGGCGGCGATGTGACGAAGGTGATAGAGTATTACGCAGGAATTCTGGAATTCCGGCGACGCCGTCGCGAACCGCAACGCGTGGCGCATGTGGGGCGTGCTCAACTGCGGCAAAGGCGACCCCATGCAAGTGATGCACGTCGGCCACGGCGCTAGCCGGGCGCGGTTCCAGAATGTGCGGATTGGGATTAAGTAGAGGAATGCACAAGGGGCTGTGGGCGTAACGTATTAGCCTTTCAATCCCGACGAGGTGCGGATTTTGGGACGGTACCGGTTTGCTATTCGGCGATAAGGTGATAGGATAAGGCCAGGAGGTGGTAGGGATGCCGTGTCCAAAGTGTGGTTTTGTGGCGACGGACAAAAGCACTGATTGCCCGAAATGTAAAAACCTCGCAGAGCGAGCAATACGTGAATCAGCAAAACAGGCACAGGTCGCGGGAGTGGTGACGTTTATCGTCATACTGGGTATTTGTGTGGCATTTATCGGTACTGGCATTTACCGTGGTATCAAACTCGGTTCTGGCGTAGGAAGAGACGCGGACGGAAACCCGTTGCCGAAAACAGCGTCGGCTCCCCCAGCCAAACCGGTTTTTTCTGCAGAAAGCGACGCTATCGAAGCCAAGCGCAGGGATCTGCACTTAAACGTCCAGTACCGCGTCTCTAATCGTGAAGGATATTTTGTTATCTCGAATCTCGACTCGTTTGATTATCCGAAGGCGAAGATGTCATTTAAGGCCGTCTACCTGGACGGGAGCGCCCCACAGGACGATGTAGCTAACTCGAACTTCTATATGCTGAAGAACGTTGATATCCCAGCCAACACCACCATCCACGTTGAGGCGATTAGATTCAATGAGGCACACGGACAGCAGTATTACGCCACTATATACAAGCCGCGTGGTCTCCTTGTTTCGGTGAATGACGATGACGAGTCTGCGGCATGGTGGGGGAGTGACCAGTTTTCCTTTGACCAGTAGCCGCACTGATTTATTCCTTGTGGAATACCCGCCCCGTGCGCGAACAGGGATTCTCTCTTTTCGGCACCCACGGGCTGAGCTATAACGTAGGCACCTGTCCGCGAAAGGCCTGTGCATGAGCGATTTCACGCACAGGCCGTTTTTGTTAGCGTTGCCGGTTCACCCGCACGACCCCTATCCCCCAGCCCCTTTCCCCGACGCGGAGAAAGGGGAGCACCGGGAGGAAGGACGACAGGCGCGGCTGATGTCGATACCTGCGGATAGACTTGGAATTTCAGGTTTCGGCTGACGACCCTCTACATGGTTACCCCCCTTTCTCCGCGCCGGGGAAAGGGGCTGGGGGATAGGGGTCGCGCGGGGGTGTCGTAATCGAAATTAGAGACGGCTCATGCGGCTGCCTTCGCCACAACCTGCCACTTTCTCCCCCTATTCGTGTCTAACCTGGCAAACGTTCACCGCTTCCGCGGAAAGGGGTTCTCTCCATGAAAGGTCCATTGCCCTTCGCGGGCCTGGCCGTGCTGTGTCTCGGTCTGCTGCTCGTCGCCGTGCCGGCTTTGGCGGCGCCGCAAGTGCGCCTGCTGTTGCCGCTGGGGCGCACAGCCTATCAGACGAACGAGTCCATCGACCTGTCCGTCCTCGTCAGCGACACCCAGGCGCTGCCCGCCGATCTGGTGAGCCTCACCGTGACCGGCGACGATGCCAGCAAGCTGGCCTTCGCCTTCCCGACGGCGGGTGCGGCGCTGGTCGGCGGCACGGCGCGCGCCACCGAGCACTACCACCTCAACGGGTGGCTGCTCCGTCCCGGCACCTACTCCGTCGACGTGACGGCCTTCGGCGCCACCGCCTCGACGAAGTTTGAGCTGTACTCCCACGTGCGCAAGAGCACCTTCAAGCTCATCGACTGGGGCAGCACCGCGAACGGCCCGACCATGAGCCTGCTCGGTGAAGAGGGCCTCGGCTTCAACCTGGTCTACGGCCAGTTCCGCCAGGGGCGCACCCTCGGCAACGCTGAGGCGTGCATCCGCGGCGGGCTGGACTACATGCAGTGCTGCACCATGTCCGGCGCGCACCAGATGGACCTGCGCTCGGAATGCGACTGGAGCGACCCCCTCGTCGTGCGCGGCGGCACCGCCCGCGTGGCGCAGCAGGCCTTCCTGGACCGCACCACCCCCAACGAGTTGGGCGTGCACTTTTACGATGAACCCGGCCTCACCTGGGGCACCGACCCGGAGACGGGGGTAATGACCCCGCACGCCGTGCCCACGCAGCACTGGTCGTACACCCAGGCCTACGGCGCCGACGCCATCCACTTCACCAAGGTGAAAGAGGACGACCCCGCGTCCGTCGCCAAGTGGATGCAGTGGGGCCGCTGGAAGCTCTCCTTCATGGATGCCGCGTGGAAAGACGCCCAGTTCGGCGTGAGCTACGCGAAACCCGACGCCATCTCCTGCACGCAAAGCGTGTACGGCTGGACGGCCTACGCCGACGGTTACTACTTCAACGTGGCGCGCAGCCTGCCCGTCATCAGCGGTCACGGCGGCTATGACGACGGCGCGGCCAGCTACTTCTACCCCGGCTTCCACGCCGAATTCGGCCGCGTGCGCGATTGGAACAAACCCTTCTGGTACCTGCCCACCTGGTACGGCGGCATGAGCAACGACGCCTACCGCCTGGAGCAGTACCTGTCCTTTATGGGCAACCTGCAAGGCATGGCCAAGCCGCCCGACATGCAGGTGCAAAACCCGACCGGCACCAGTGATGCCGAGGGGATCATCGAGTCCAACAAGCTGATGGCCAGGCTGGGCACCGTGTATACCACCATGCCCGTCTCCCGCCCGCCCATCGCCGTGCTGTACTCCATCTCCCAGGACCTGTACGCCGAAGTCAAGAACATGGACGACAACTACGAAGGCGGCGGTCACACCCGCGCGAAGCTGATGCAGGCCTACCTGGCCGGTAAGCAGAGCCATATCAACCTCTTCCCGGTAGTGGAAGAAGACGTGCTGGACGGCACGCTGGCCGCGCATCATAAAGCCGTGCTCCTCACCGGCGTGAACTACCTCGATCCCAAGGTGATTTCCGCGCTGGAAGAATACGCCGCCCGCGGCGGCAAGGTGTGGCTCACCGACGACTGCCAGGTGGTCATTAAGGGCGCCGAAAAGATGGGCGTCGCCGCCTCTACCGCGCAATACCAGAAGATCAACGACCTGTGGAAGACGGACCAGAAGGAATCGATGCGGCAGCGCGCCGGCACCTACTTCATCAAGGAGTCCGCCCCGCTGGCCAAGGCGCTGGCGGCCAAGTGCGCGGCCATCGGCGTCGGCCCCGAGCTGGCGTGCGATAACCCGGAAGTCATCGTCTCCCACCAGGGGCTGGGCGATATCGACTACTACTTCGCCGCCAACGCGGTCTTCGATACCGGCGGCAAGGGGTTCATCCCCGCCACCGCGACGATCGGCTTCCCCAATGACGGGCACGCGACGTATGACGCGGCGCGCGGCGGGCTGGTGCCGGAGTTCGCTTCCGTGAAGAATGTGGGCAAGACCGCCAGGTTCTCCTTCGGTCCCGGGCAGATGCGTGCCTTCGCGCGCACCGCGCGGCCCATCGGCGGTGTGTCGGTGTCCACGCCGACGCTCTTCCGCGACTACACGGTGGCGCAGGCCCCATACAACGTGAAGTTCGCCGCCACGCTGGTGGATGGCAAAGGCACCGTGCTCACGGGCTCGGCGCCGCTGCAAATCACCGTCACCGACCCGCTGGGGGCGGCCCGTTACGACCTGTATCGCGCCACCGATGGCGGCGTATGCGCCGTCACTCTGCCGCTGGCTGTGAATGACCCGGCAGGCACCTGGACGATCACCGTCACCGACCTGCTGGCGAATACCGTCGGCACCGCCACCTTCGCCACCACGGCGCCGGTGCAGTGCGGCGCGCTCATGGGCGCCACCACGCGCGCCACGTACTTCGGCAACGACCGGGAGAACATCTTCCGCTTCTTCCGCACCCACCAGAACGTCACCCTGGTGGTCGGCACCAGCCCCTACGACGCTGACGCCGCGGCACGGTTGACGAAGTCACTGGGCCCGTGGGGCGTCACCTGCACCACGATGACCGCCGCCGAAGCCGGCAAGGCCCGCCAGTTGACCGACGAGGAAGCCAAAACGTGGGTCGGCCTGGAGTTCGGCAAGGTCACCCCCGACAGCAAGGATCACCCGTTCAAGGTGGGCTTCGCCGTGCAGGGGCCCGCGGTGCTCATCGGCAACCCGCAGGACAACGCGATGCTGAAATCCGTGGGCGACTGGGGTTTCCTGCCTTATACGCCGTCGGCGGACTTCCCGGGCCGCGGCCGTGGCATGATCGCCTGGCAGCTCGACGCCATCGGCGTGGGACAGGAATCGGTCGCCGCCATCGGCTTCGACGCCGACGGCATGGCCGAAGCGGTCGGCAGCCTCTATGAGGCCGCCGCGGGGTTGGATCCCCTCACCGCGCGCACCATGCCCGCGCAGGCGGCACTGACCGCCGCCACGCGCACCATCCTCGCGCCGGCCTGCAAAACGGCGTGGGCCGTGACGCTGCCCGACCACGTGACCTGGCTGGAGGCCCAGGGCGCCGCGGTCACCCTGACCACCAATGACGGCTCCGGCTTCACCCTGCTGGACGGCAAGGTGAAGACGGCCAAGGTGGTCGCGCCCGGCCCGTACAAGCCCGACGTGAAGACGCCCGACGTGCTGAAGAACGCCCTCGCCCCGCACCGCGTGGTGAAGGGCGTCGCAACGGCCAACGGCCTCACCGCCGTGGCCTATTGGGGTGGCACCCTGCAGCTCTTCGCCGCCGATGGCACGCTGAAGGCGCAGCAGACGCTGCCCACCGACATCAACGCCCTCACCTGGGCCGGCACCACCCTGGTGGTCGCCCAGGCCGACGGCAAGGTGCTCGGTCTGCAAGCCCCGTAACCGCGTCATGTACGCACCAAAAAAGGGCCGTCCCGATGGAGTCGGGACGGCCATTTTTTGCGCGAAAACCCACAATGTAGGCGCAGGCTTTAGCGCAATGCCGTTATATTAAGCTCCGTACGTCCGCCTAGACGCGGACCCCACCCCCGCCTTCGCACTGCGGAGCTTCGGCGGACAGGCCCGCCCTTCCCCCCGAGGGGAAGGGGGTAACCTGGTATCAAATGCGCAAGACGGGCGCGGAGAACCCACCCCGGTGCTCCCCTCTCCCAGCCGAGTCGTGCGAGGCGCCCGGGGGAGGGGTGGGGGTGGGGTCCGCGTGTAGGCGGACGTACGGAGCTTAATTTAACGGCATTGGGCTTCAGCCTGCGGTAGTGTCACGGAGCGAAGCCGCGCCTCTCGGCTGTGACGGGGGAGGGGAAGGGCCGGGGATAGGGGGCACGCCGGCAGGCGTGCAACGCACAAGCGAACCGCCCACCAAAACGAGCCCTGTAAAAGGTTGCCGGCCGCCAAACAATGAAACGTGCGTGTTACAATTGGCAACCCCGGCGCAACATTCGTCTGGGATGATAGAGCATCTTACACAGAGGAGGTCGGCCATGCGCACGATCATAGTCACAGTTCTGTTGCTGGCGAGCATTGCGGTGTTTGCCACGCCGTCAACGCTGGTGTATATTCCCAGCACGGATCTGCAGCCGAAAGGCACGTTCCACCTGGGCGCGGACGCCTACGTCTTCAAGCACATCGATCCGAACACCGGTACAAAGGCCTTTACCGGCACCGGCTCGGTCTTCACCGACTGGGGCCTGACGTACGGCGCCACCAAGTGGCTGGAAGTCGGCGCCGATGTCATCGGGGGCTATCCCGGCACGCCGTCGAAGAATCCCGTCTGGTTCAACGGCAAGGTGGGGCTCTGGGCACCGACGGACAAGCTGCCGCTGGCGGTCTCCGCGGGCGTCTATAACGTCGCCATCGATTCACCGGGCAGCAATCAGGCGATGGCCTACGGTCTGGTGTCGTATACCCTGCCGGCGAGTGCATTTGGCGTGCGCGTCACCGCGGGCGGCTACTCCGGGCAGAAGACCGGGCTGCAAGTGCCCGGCGCGGGTGACCCGGAAACGAGTGGATACCTGGCCGGGCTCGACAAAACGATCGGCAAGTGGTGGCTCGGTGCCGACTATCAGAGCGGGCGCAACGTGGTCGGTGCCGCCAGCGTGGGCGTCGGCTACTCCATCGACGATAAGACCAGCGTCATCCTGGGCTACGATCACTACAACGTGGGCGAACCCCACTCGATCAACTTCCAGGTGGACATGAACTTGTAAGCGTGAGCCCCGGTGGGCTCGTAGGGCAACTAACCCCGGCAGCAATGCCGGGGTTAGTTGTTTGGTGCGTTATGCGCTTTGCAACTTGTATGCGGCGCTGGGGCGCGGCATGTGCGCGCGGTCTGTAGGGTATGGGCGCCGTCCCATACCTGTTGACGCATTCCTGATCCGATGGAGCAGGGAGCAACGGCTGACGCAATTTTTGGGAGGGCGAGCGTCCCCGCGAGCCGCGCGCGAGGCATCCGTAGATGATAAAAAAGACGGTCTGGACGTGAAACCGATGCACACAGCCCAACCGTCTCCCGGTATCGATCCCGGCGCATATGCGCGCGGCTCGCGGGGACGCTCGCCAAGGGGTGTCGCCTCGTGTTTCCGGTGGCTCCATCGGCATAGAACTGCGACGAGCAGGCATGGGACGGTGTCCATGCGCTACGGAATCAATGCCGCGGCCGGCTGATGAGGGTGAGGAATTCGTTGCGGGTGGCGAGCCGTTTGCGGAAGGACCCGAGCACGGCGGAGGTGGTCATCAGCGAGTTCTGCTTCTCTACGCCGCGCATCATCATGCACAGGTGCTGCGCCTCAATGATGACGCCCACCCCTTCGGCGTCGATGCTGTCCATAATCGCATGGGCGATCTGCTCGGTGAGGCGCTCCTGAATCTGCAATCGTCGGGCGAACATATCCACCATCCGCGCCAGCTTACTCACGCCGAAAATCTTCCCGTTGGGAATGTAGCCGATGTGGCAGCGCCCGAAGAAGGGCAGCATGTGGTGCTCACACATGCTGTACACCTCGATGTCGCGCGCGATGACCATGTTGTGCGCTTCCTGCGTAAAGATGGCCCCGTTGATGAGTTGCTCGATGTCGGCGTGGTAGCCGGAGGAGAGGAAGGCCAGCGACGCGGCCACGCGCTGCGGCGTCTTCAACAATCCTTCGCGCTCCGGGTCTTCCCCCAGCTCGATGAGCAACTCACGGATAAGGCCTGCGACTTTTTCGTGGTTCATGGTGTAACTCCCAGGTGGAAAAGGGGGACTGCCACCACTTTCCCGCGCGCCGTGACTGAACTATTTTGCCGTGCCCGGAAAAGTGGTGGCTGTCCCCCCTTTTCCGAACGTTGTGACCGATGATATCATTTCCGACGCATTTTGTCAGGTGGGCAGCAACGCGCGCAGCGCCGCCGTGTAGGCGGGCAGCGGGCGCATCGCGTCGCGCGGCAGTGCCGCCGCTACGTCGCACACCCGGCGGCCCGTGTCCGGCAGCACCAGCGCGGGCGCCAGCTCGCACAGCGGGTGGGCCAGGAAGGGCCGGGTGTAGATCTCCGGGTCGGGCAGCAGCAGGCCGTCCTCGACGCACACCAGCATGTCGTAGAGCAGCAGGTCCAGGTCCAGCGGGCGCGGCGCGTGAGCATCCACCGCGCGCACACGCCCCGCCGCCGCCTCCAACGCCCGCAACGCCGCCTTCACCGCGCGCGGGGGCAGCGCGGTCTCCGCGGTAATGACCAGATTGTAGAAATCCGGCCCCGCGTGCCCCCCCAGCGGCGGCGTGCGGTATACCGTAGAAATGCCCGTCACCGTCACCACCTCCGCCAGCGCCGCCACGCCTTGCCGCACATGCCGCGCGGGCTGCAGGTTGGCGCCGATGCCGATGAAGAGGGTGGCCATGCGGGCTACCCCTCCCGCCGCCGCGTAATCTCCACTCCCACGCTGCGCGCAAAGCGCAGGGCGGAGGGTTTTTCCACCGTCACCGTCACCTGGCGCACGCGCGGCTCGGTCAGGCAGACCTGCGCCACGTGCTCCGCCAGCGCCTCGACAAGGTTGAAGCCGGACGGCTCCACCGCGGCGAGGACGCTCTTTTTGATGGTGCGGTAGTCTACCGCGTCGGCGATGGCGTCGCTGACCCCCGCGGCGCGCAGGTCGACGCACAGGGTGATATTGATGAGGACATCCTGCTTCTCGCGCCGTTCGTCGGGATTTACCCCCACGATGCAGCGCGTCAGCAGGTCTTTAATCAGGATTTTGTCCACCGAAAAACTCCCGCAAATGTCGCCCGCCGTCCACGTGGATGGTCTCGCCGGTGATGAAGTCGTTGGTCGCCAGGAAGAGCACCGCGCGCGCGATGTCCTCCGCGTCGCCGTGGCGGTGCAGCGGCGCCGTGTGCACCAGGGCGTCGAGGTAGCTCTCGTCCTTGCCCGGTGGCGGCAGCACCAACCCCGGCGCCACGGCGTTGACGCGGATCTCCGGCGCGTATTCCAGCGCCGTCATGCGCGTCAGCACCGCCAGCACGTGCTTGCTGAGGATGTAGCCCACGTGGGTCCAGTCGTATCCCTGCAGCCGCGTGTCGAGCAGGTTGACGATGCCCCCCCGGCCCACGCGGGTGCGGAACGCGCGCCCGAGCACGAAGGGCGCCCACGCGTTGATGGCCAGGTTGGTCGTCAGTGACTCCCACGTCACGTCCGCCAGTCGGTCGGTGGGGAAGATGGAGGCGTTGTTGACCAGCAGGTCCAGCGCGCCGCCGGTCAGCGCCAGCGTGCGCGGCAGCAGCGCGGCGACGGCGTCCGCGTCGCCCAGATCGGCGTCCACCGTCCACGCGCGTCCGCTCACCGCGCGCACCGCGTCCGCCAGCGCCTCGGCCTCGTCGCGCGACGCGTGGTAGTGCACCACCACCCCCGCGCCCTCGCCCGCCAGCGCCAGCGCCGTGGCCCGCCCGATGCGCTTCCCCGCGCCGGTGATCAACGCCGTCTTGCCCGCCAATGACTCACGCATAGCGGCATTGTAGCATAACTGAGCAAGCGGGCATACCGGGGAACCGACCAAGCCGCAAACGGCGTGACGTTGCACGGGGTGGACGTCTTCGCGGAGGTGTAGGCTACGGCGTCACGGTGACGCGCGCGTTGTAGCTGCTGATGCCGTCCACGCTTACGGTGACCCAGGCGTCGCCGGCGGCCACGCCGGTGGCCTGGCCGTCGGGGGTGATAGTGAGGATGCTGCCGTCGCCGAGGGCCGTCCACGTCGCGGCGCCGGGGGCCAGGGCCACGATGGCGCCGTTCTTATCCAGGGCGGTGCAGGTGAGCTGCTTCACCACGTTGAGCCCCACCGTTTGCCCGGCATCCACCGTGATCCCGTTGACCGTGCCGGTAACGGTGACGGTTTGCGCCGAGGCGTACATGTCGGTGGCGCTGAGCGCCTGTTGCGCCGCGCCCACCACGGAGCCGACGCCGTCGGCGGCGGCGTAGTACTGCACCGTCAGGTTCCACGCCTGGTCCGGCACTTCCGGCGAGACGAAGGTATCCGTGTAGGCGGCCAGATCGGTCGTGCGGTTCTCCGTCCAGTGATAGGCGACGGTGGACGGCGTGGTGGGATCGGCGATGGAGATCACGCAGGAGAGCGCCGAGTTCAGCCCGTCGCGCGTGCGCGCCCCCCAGGCGAGATTCACCCGCACCGCGCTCCCCGTCGTACTGGTGCCCCCCAAACTGGTATCGGTACTGCTCCCCGCGCCGCCGCATCCGGTCAACGCCAGCACCAGCGCCAGCGCCCCGCCCCACCAAATCATCTGCCGCATCTTGTCTGCCTCGCTTCGTTCACGGTTGAGGGTTGAATACTAAGAAACTATCTCAAAACGCATCGCAGCCGGATCGCGGAGGATTCTTCGTGACTGGCTAGGCGGATTTTCGGGAGTGTATGAGGTCATACATGCTAGAAAATCCAACCCGCTGGCTTCACGCAGTGAAACGGCTTGGGTTCGCGAAGCGAACAACGCCAGGCGCGAAGAAGACCCGC
>CAIYQO010000239.1 GCA_903928345.1 uncultured bacterium
CGGCCAGCGCCGCGTAACGGCCCTGAACACAGCCGGGCACCAACCGAGCGACAGCCCCCACACGGAGCGGACGCAGGACCCACTATCGCTGGCGGGAGGAAGACCGAGCGCTCGCGGCGAAATTATCAAAACTTCAGTAGAAATCATGAATTTCCTTTTACGATAAACGCTGGTCGGCAACATCCTACTGGTATTCGGGTTATTTCTCCCGGCATAAAAGTATAAAGAAAATTATAAGCGACACAACAACTATAAGATTGAGTCGGAAGGACGCACTATGCCCCACGCCATCATTCTCGATCTCGACGACACCATTCTCGCCTACGATGCGGCGGCGCGGGGGTGTTGGCGGGCGGTGTGCGAGGAGTTCGCTGACGCGATAGGCGTGGACGCGGCGGCGCTGTTCGCGGCGATTACGGCGGAGTCGGCGTGGTTCTGGGACGATCCCGAGCGGCACCGCGTCGGGCGGCAGGATCTCACCGCGGCGCGCCGGGAGATTATTCTGCGGGTGCTGGCCCGACTCGGCGGCGACCCGGCGCCCGCGGCGGCGATGGCGGCACGACGCGAGGCGTTGCACACCTCGGCGCTGGCCCCCTTCCCCGGCGCGCTGGAGACGGTGCGCGCGTGGCACGCGGCGGGCGTGCCGCTGGCCCTTATCACCAATGGCGCCGCGGCCCCGCAGAACGCGAAGATCGACCGCTTTGGTCTGCGTCCGTACTTCCGCAGCATCGTGGTCGAAGGCGCCTTCGGCGTCGGCAAGCCCGACCCGCGCGTCTTTCAGCACACCCTCGCCGCCCTGCACGTCGCCCCCGCCGACGCCTGGATGATCGGCGACAACCTCGCGCTGGACATCGCCCCCGCCCAGGCCCTCGGCCTCACCGGCGTGTGGAACGACTACGCCCACACCGGCCTTCCCCCCAACGCCCCGGTAGTGCCGCGGCGCATCATTCGCGGCCTGGCGGAACTACGAGAATTACGATAAACCGCAAAGACGCAAAGAACGCAAAGGAGAACGCAAAGGAAGTTGAAGTGGGGTAGCGTAGGAGATCGTTCACGGTGCAAGTTTGGTCGTAACATAATGTACCGTCTCGTCTTTCTGAACCGGCCCAATCTCAACCTCTTTGCGTTCTCCTTTGCGTTCTCCTTTGCGCTCTTTGCGTCTTTGCGGTTTTCGTCTTCCCCCTACAGATGTACATCCTCTTCATCCGCCAGTTCGTGCGTTTCCAGTTGCACCGTTTGGTGGGGGATGTCGCAGTGGTCGTGGAGGAGGTCGCGGATTTCGTCCAGTTTGGCGACGGTGTAGGCCGCCGGGGTGACGACCACGTGGCAACTGAGGGAGTACATGCCGGTGGTGATGGTCCAGATGTGCAGGTCGTGCACGCCTTCCACGCCGTCGATGCGCAGCAGCGCGTCGCGCACCGTGTCCGGGTCCAGATGCGCCGGGGTGGCTTCCAGCAGCACGTCGGCGGCCTCGCGCACCAGCGTGACGGCGCTGTAAATAATCAGCAACGCGATGCCGATGGCCAGGATGGGGTCGGCGGTGTTCCAGTGGAAGAAGAGGATCAACGCGCCGGCGGCGATGGCACCCACCGAGCCCAGGGCGTCGCCGATCACGTGGTAAAAGACCGCGCGCACGTTGAGACTGTGCGTGTGCCCGTGGTGGAGCAGATACGCGCTGACCAGATTGATGACCAGCCCGCCCGACGCCACGATGAGCAGCCCGAATCCCGCCACCGCGGGCGGCTGGCGCAGGCGGGAGACGGCCTCGACGATGATCCACACCGAGAGCAGCAACAGCGTCAGCCCATTGATCAGTGCGGCGAGAATTTCGATGCGGTAATACCCATAGGTGCGGCGCGGATCGGCGGGGCGCTGCGCGAACCAGAGGGCAAAGAGGGCCAGCACCAGCGCGCCCACGTCGGAAAGCATGTGCCCGGCGTCGGACAACAGCGCCAGACTGTGGGTGAGCACGCCGCCCACCACCTCGGCGACGAGGTAAATCGCGGTCAACAACAGCACCCAGAGCAGGCGCCGACGATTGGCCTGGGTGGTCTCATGCCTATGCGCGCCGTGGGAATGTCCAGCCATGGCAACGATTCCTCATCCCGGTTATTGCCGTCCCGTGCCCGTGGGAAACGCGGTTGGGAGCTCAACGCTCAAGGTTCAACGTTCAACGGTATTGGGTGATGTGTTCTGTGGGGAGAGAGCGCTTCGGTGACGATCAACTTTGCACTTTGAACGTTGAACTTTGCACGACTTCCGGCCGTCGGGCCTGCACCACGCGGTTGCGGCCGTCGCGTTTGGCGTGATACATCGCCTGATCGGCGGTGTGCAGCAGCGTGTCGGCGGAGTCGGCGGTATCCGGGAAGGTCGCCACGCCCAGGCTGGCGGTGACGCGGAAGGTCGCCTCGCCCTCCCCGTGAATCTTCGCGCCGGCCACCCCGCGCCGCAGGCGTTCGGCCAGCGTGCCCGCCGCGCGGAGCTGCGTCTCCGGCAGCAGGATCACAAACTCCTCGCCGCCGTAGCGCGCCACCAAATCCGTCTCGCGCACGCCGTCGCAGAGTTGCTGCGCCACCTCGATCAGCGCCTCGTCCCCCGCGGCATGGCCGTAGGTGTCGTTGACCTGCTTGAAGTGGTCGAGGTCGACGAAGATGAGCGACAGCGGACGCTTATAGCGCACGGCGCGGCGCATCTCGCGGTCGTAGCGCTCGCTGAAGGTGCGCTGATTGGGCACGCCGGTCAACGCGTCGGTGGCGGCGTGCAAGGCCACCTCGGTGTAGCGACGCTGCAGGCTGTGGTAGAGCCGGTGGGCGCCGAGATGGGTGAGCACCAGCCGCACCAGCACCAGCCCGAGCAGCACCGCGGCCAGGTTGAGCGTGCCCGTCGGGTCGCCGGCGAACGGATCGGGGTGCAGCAGGCGCAAAAAGGACACCGCGAAGGCGCTCACCAGCAACGCCAGCAGCACTGCCAGCCCGGTGATGGACGGGAAGTGGTCGATGTCGCGGTTGCGGGGTTGCATTTCATACAACCGGTGTTCCCACACCGCGGCGCCGGCGAAGAGGAAGAAGGCCAGCGGGCGCAGCAACTCCGCCGCCGACGCCAGGTAGTGCGCCTCGGCGATCTGCGCGGTGCGCAGCAGGTCGGCGCAGAGCAGCAGCACTACCGCCGCCGTCCATAGCGCGCGCGGGCCGTGTTGCAGCCGCGCCGCCGTCCGCGTGAGCATGAGCAGCAGCGAGGCCAGGGTGAGGAACGCCAGCGCGGGGAAGAGCACAAACAGGGGGCGCGCGGCGTCCGGCAACGCGGCCAACGCGGGCAGCGCGAAGAAGCGTAGCAGCGCCAGCGCGCCCCCCGCCGCCAGCAGCAGGTCGACGACGAGGTTGGCGCGCCCCAGCGGATCGGCGGGAAAATCACCCGAGCGCAGCGCCAGCCCGGCCCACAGGCACAGGTAGGAGAGGGTGAAGCACCCGAGTCCCCACAGCGAAAGCGGGGAGCCCGCGCGGTCGAGGAGCGCCCACGGGATGGCCCCGAGCAGGAACAGCAATGCGGCGGCGCCCACGGCGCTCCATGCCAGCCGGTCACGGCGCGCCGGCACGCCGAACACGGCAAAGACCGCGGCGGCGACGCAGGTCGCGGGGGCCAGCGTTTGCGCCACGGCGTTGAGCACGCCGCGCAGCGCCGGGTCGCCAAGGCCGAGGCTGATCGCCATCACGGCGATACCCCCACCAATCACCCCCAGCACTACCCATTGCCACACCCGCATGACGACCCGTTGCCTACCTTGGAAAGATTACCGGATAGCATACCAGATAAATCGCATGGCGGGAATGGGGGAACGTGGGATGGCCGGGTGGAAAGGCGATAGCCGGATCAGGAATATTCTTAGTCACCGTTTGGAACAGGGCGGGAGCCCGGCTCGGTATCCCCTACCCCGCCAACACCGCGCGGCCGGCGGCTTCCTTCGCCGTCGGCACCAGGACGAGGTAGAGCGCGGACTCGGCGGCGGCGGGCGTGGGCTTCCACGGCTCCTCCGAACGCGCCAGTACGGCAGCAATCCCCGCCGCCAGCAGCGCCTCCTGCGCGCGCTGCGCGTCAGCCTCGTCGTGAGTGGCAAGAATGATGGCGTGACCTTTCATGGTGTCCTTTCGGGAGAAGCAAAGCGCAAAAAGATCACGTCCCTTCGTCCTCCAGTTCCCAGTTCCCAGTTCCCTACTCCGCCATCCACGCCGCCGTCTGTGCGGCCACCTCAGCGGTCCAGGCGGCGGTGTAGTAGTTGTGCGGGGCGCCGGGGATGACGCGCACGTCCACCGGGATGTGGTGGCGGTTAGCCCAGGCGGTGAAAAACGCCTCTGAGCCGGAGGCTTCCGGGTCGCGGCTGCCGTAGAGCAGGTGCAGGTGGCCCGAGAAGCGTTCCAGGTCGGCCAGGATGTCGCGGGCGGAGGTTTTGCGCCGCTTCTCCGCGTCGTCCCCCTCCTTATCCTTCACCACCATCTGCACCGCGCCGCGCACGTTGGCCTCGCCGCGCAGCAATTTGCGCCAGGAGTCGGGGTTGAACGCTTTGCGCAACAGCCCCTTGAGCAGCGCGCCGCGCGGGGTGCCCTGCTTCGCCACCTGCGCCTTGTGCTCCATGAAGGGCAGCAGCGACCAGCACACCACGTGGCCCACGTCCTCCAGCCGCGACGCCGCGCCCAGCGCCACGTTGCCGCCGCTGCACAGCCCCGCCAACGACACCCGCCCCACCCCACGCTCCGCGCGCAGCCACGCTGCGGCGCGCATGGCGTCGGCGATCATGCCGTCCAGCGTTGCCGCGCCCGGGTCGCCGGTGGCGTCGCCGCGGCCGCGGAAATCCAGGCGCAATGTCGTGAGGCCGCGCCCCGCCAGCGCCTCTGCCGCGCGACGCAGGATGCGCTGCGGCCCGTAGCGCGTGCCGCCCCACCCGGGCAGCAGCAGCACGGCCTCCGCGCCGCCCGCGTGTACGTCGGCGAAGAGCGTCTCCCCTTCGTAGGGGATGGCAACGGGTTGTTCGAGAAAAGTGCTCATGGTGTGATACGGATGATGTCGCTGTCCACCGCGACAGTCCACGCGGGATGGTGCGCGTGCACCAGCGCGCGCACGGCGTCGAGAGTCGGGTAGTCCTGCCAGTCGCCGAAGGCCCGCGCGTCGTCGAGCAGCAAGCAGTGGTCGAAGCGGGTGTCCGCCAGGATCGCCGTCAGCTCTTGCAATATCGGCGTATCCTGCGCGCCGCGCGCGGTGACGCCGTGGGAATAGTGCCCGTCCAGCCAGAAGAGCGCCGGCGCCGTCAAGCCCGCGACGATGCCGGGGATCAGTTGCCCGCTATCCCCTTGCAGGATCGTGATGTGCGGCTCGCGCGCGAAGTAACGCCCCACCTGCGCCGCCAGCAGCGGACTGAGTTCGATAGAAATGATGCGCGTAAAATCCCGGCGCATGGCGTAGACCATGTCGCCCATGTAGGTGCCCGTCTCGATGAGCGTCATGAGGCCGAAGCGCGCGCCGTATTCACGCACCACGCGCTGCTTTATCGGGTGCGGCGGCGGCTCCCCCGCCGGCCCGCCGCTCGCTTCCCAGGCACGCAGCGCCCGCGCGTGAGAGGCGTGATGGCGGTAGCTCAGGTACATGCCAAACAACGGCGACTGCAACAGCACCCGTTTCACGCGCTCTTTGATACCCGGCGGTCGCGTATCGGAGAAGGTCATGCTCACTACAGTTCAACGCCGCGGCGCAACCTCCTGCCGCTAATGGGCGCGACCCGTTCCGACACCGGTGTTGCCCGCAAAAGTGGTTATAACCCAACAGGATTTGTAGCGATTAAGCGGGAGGAGGGCTTTTTTACGCGCCGAATTAGTCAATGTATGCAAGCGCACACACGGATGCGGTACCTCAGCGACCACTTTGAAGTGGGTGACAGCGCACCCCGACGAGCAATGGCTGTTGCGGCTCTACGTCGCGGAGCAGACCCCCAAATCGCTGACGGCCTTCGCCAACCTGAAAAAGCTCTGCGAAGAACACCTGCACGGGCAATACCAGATCGAAGTGATCGACCTGGCGCAAAACCCCCGGCAGGCGCGCACGGACGAGATCGTCGTCATCCCCACGCTGGTGCGCAAACTCCCGCCCCCCTCCGCCGCATCATCGGCGACCTGTCCAACACCGAACGCGTGCTGGTGGGGATGGAGTTGAAAGCGCGGGAATAGCGAGAAAAGGCTGGCGAATTTTTTGGGAGGGCGAGCGTACCCGCGAGCCGCGTGTATGGCATCCGCGGGAAAATTGCAGAAACGATCGGTGCGTGGGTATCACCGCTCGCACCGACCGCCGCGATGCTCGTGATCGGATTTCTCGTCCGTCGCTCGCGGGTACGCTCACCCTGCCAGTGTTGCCACATCCTTTCTCTGGTGGCTCCATCGAAGTAGAAATGCGAAAGGCTTGCAGAGAACGGCGTCTATGCCTAAGAAATTATCTCAAAACGCATCGTAGCCGGATCGGGGAGGATTCTTCGTGACTGGCTAGGCGGATTTTCGGGAGTGTATGAGGTCATACATGCTAGAAAATCCAACCCGCTGGCTTCACGCAGTGAAACGGCTTGGGTTCGCGAAGCGAACAACGCCAGGCGCGAAGAAGACCCGC
>CAIYQO010000240.1 GCA_903928345.1 uncultured bacterium
ATGGCGATCTTCCTGAAGGGGGTGGTGGTGAGATACGATCCACTTCAGGGCAGCCCGCCATGGTTCCTTTCATTGAGGCCGGTTGCTCCGGGCAGCGAACGAACCCGGAGCGAGGGGGGGAAAGTGCGAAAGTCCACTCTGTGTCATCTGTGGTTTTACATTCTCCCTCAACAAGCCCTTGACGGCGCACCGGGATGGGGGTACCCTCTGACGGAACTTTTCTTCTCGGGGGTAGTGTGATGCGATTGGCAGCGGTGTTCAGCGACCACATGGTGGTGCAGCGGGAACAGGCCATTCCGGTGTGGGGATGGGCGGAGGCGGGGACACGCGTGACGGTGACGCTGGCGGGCGTGTCGGCGGAAGCCACCGCGGGCGCCGACGGGCGCTGGCAGGCGATGCTGCCGGCGTTGCCGGCGGGCGGGCCGCACACGTTGACCGCCAACGCGCTGACCGTGCACGACGTGCTGGTCGGCGAGGTGTGGATCTGCTCGGGGCAGAGCAACATGGAGTGGCCGTTCGGTTCGGTCAACGATGCGGAAACCGAGGTAGCCGCCTGCACCGACGACGCGCTACGCTTCTTCACCGTGCCCAAGCTGGCCGTCACCACGGCGCCCGACGATGTGAATGCCACCTGGGTGACGAGCACCCCGCAAAACGCCCCCGCCTTCTCGGCGGTCGGCTACTTCTTCGCCCGCAAGCTGCGCGCCGCGCTGGGCGTACCGGTGGGCATGCTGCACACCTCGTGGGGCGGCACGGTCGCGGAAGCCTGGACGAGCCTGGAAGCACTGGCGGCCGAACCCGCCACCGCTGAGCTGGTAGATCGCTATAACCGCGAAGTAAACGGTGACCCGGCGGACATGGAAGCCTTCCGCGCCGCCTACACCGCCTGGGAGCGCGCAGAGATTCTCACCAACCCAGAGGACGCCGGCTATCCGCAGGGTTGGGCCGACCCGGCGACAGACACCACGGCGTGGCCGCGCATGACGCTGCCGACCCTCTGGCAGAACGCCGGACTCAACTTCAACGGCGTGCTCTGGTTCCGCACCGCGGTCGACCTGCCCGCGTCGTGGGCCGGGCGCCCGCTCACCCTGCGCATCGGCGCGGTGGATAAGTCGGACACCACCTACTTCAACAACGTCCGCGTGGGCGGGCTGTCCATCGCCGACGATCCCAACGCCTGGTGCACGCAGCGCGAATACACGGTGCCCGGTGAACTGATCACGACGGGGAAGAACGTCATCGCCGTGCGCGCCTTCAGCAACATCTACGGCGGCGGGTTGCACGGTCCGGCGGGCTTCATGTCCATCGCGCCGGCGGACGAGCCCGGCGCCGCGCTGTCCCTCGCCAGCGACTGGGCGTACCAGATCGAGCACAACTTCGGCCTGCGCCCACTCACCCCCGCGCCGCCCATGCCCTGGGGGCCGGACAACGCGAACACGCCGGCGGCGCTCTACCACGGCATGATCGCCCCGCTCATCCCCTACGCCCTTCGCGGGGCCATCTGGTACCAGGGGGAGAGCAACGCCGACCGCCCCGAGCAGTACCAAAAGCTCTTCCCGGCGATGATCCGCGATTGGCGGACGCGCTGGGGGTATGACTTCGGCTTCTACTTCGTGCAGTTGGCCAACTTCATCGCCGGCAGCAACCGCTGGCCGGAGCTGCGCGAGGCGCAGACGATGACCCTCGCCGTGCCGCACACCGGCATGGCGGTGATCACCGACATCGGCGAGCCGCGCGACATCCACCCGCGCAACAAGCAGGATGTCGGCCTGCGCCTGGCGCTCGCCGCGCTGCACGGCACCTACGGGCAGGACGTGACACCCTCTGGCCCGCTCTTCGCCGGCTGCGCGGTGGAGGGGGACGCCGTGCGCGTGCGCTTCGCCTACGCCGACGGCCTGGTCGCCCACGGCGCGCTGGACGGCTTCGTGCTCGCCGGGACCGACCGCGTCTTCCACCCCGCCCAGGCACGCATCGACGGCGCCACCGTAGTGGTGACCGCCGCCGCCGTGCCCGCCCCCGCCGCCGTGCGCTACGCCTGGGAGGACGACCCGCCGTGCCCCCTCTACAACGCCGCCAACCTCCCCGCCAGCCCCTTCCGCAGCGACGACTGGCCGTGGGGCACGACGACGATGCCTGACGCGACGGCGGTCGCGGTGGGGTAATGTTGAATTCTGAATTCTGAGTTTTGAGTTAAGGAACGGGGGTCGCCGACCGTACCGTGAGGATACCAGCACGGTTTGGAAGTCCCTAACCAGGCGCCGCCGGGTGTGCAGTGTAAGAAAACAG
>CAIYQO010000241.1 GCA_903928345.1 uncultured bacterium
ATTTTACAGTAATGAATTGTCCTTCACTTTTTAAATTAATAATTTCTGCTCTTTCGTAAGCTAAGTAATTATTAATATAAACAGCTGCCATTTGAGATGTTAAAAGGTTAACTCCAAAAGAAATATCACCATCAACATATATCTTATTAAATTTATCTATAACTAATTGCTCAACTTTTGGAAGCATTTCATCAATAAATTCTTCTTTAAGTATCTTATCTTTGTAAGGAAGGAACAATTCATTCATTACATCGTGAATAACCGAACCTAATGTATTAGCTTCTATTACACCTTCTACTTCTTCAGGCTCTTGTATGTCGGCAATACTTTTAAAATAAAACGATAAGCTACAATTAATATAAGTATTTAAAGCACTAGCTGAAAAACCTTTTATAGCTTTCTGTAATAAGATATTATTAATAGCTTCATCCTTTTCAATAATTATTGGTTTATCAATAATATCAGTAGGAATACTTACATTCATTAAAGTTTCATTAATCTTAATTTCAGGATTGTAAGCATTAAGTTCGTGTGTTAGCTGATAAATAAATCTACTCTTATCACCACCTGAAAAATCATCACTTTCGGTGTTATGTATTATATATATTGTAGAAGCTCTTTGCAACAAACGATAAAAATGATAACCAAATACTGCATCTTTATCTTGAAATACAGGCAAACCAAACTCTTTTTTTATATCTAAAGGAACAAAAGAATTAGCAAGGCCGGAAGTAGGCAAAATACCTTCGTTAACTGAAAGAATAATGACATTATCAAAATCCAATGTTCTGGTTTCAAGCATACCCATTACCTGTAAACCTTTTAAAGGTTCGCCATAAAAAGGAATTGTTGCACTTGCAGCTAGTTTATTAAATATCTTACGGAAAGTTTGTTTCTCCCTTCCCCTCGGGGGGAAGGGGTGGGGATGAGGGCCGCGTGCAGGCGCATGTCCCGTTTATATTCCCTCCGTCACCCGCCCAGGACGTCGATGGAGAAGATGGGCAGCAGCATGGAGAGGATGATGAACCCCATGACGCCGCCGACGGAGATGATGATGATCGGCTCCAGCACGGAGATCAGGCTCTTGAGCGTGGTTTCCACCTCGATGTCGTAGGTGGAGGCCACGGTGGCGAGCATGCCGCGCAAATCGCCGGTCTCCTCGCCGATGCCGATCATGTGCGTGATGAAAGGCGGGAAGACGCCGGTCTGCTTCAGCCGGTCGGCGAAGCGTTCCCCTTCGCGCATCCCCTCGCGGGCGCGGTCGGTGGCCTGCGCCAGCACCTCGTTGTCCAGCACGTCGCGCACCACCGAGAGCGCCTCCAGCAGCGGCACGCCGCCTTGCAACAGCGTGGCCGTGGTGCGCGCGAAGCGCGACATGGCGGTCTTCATGGTGATTTTGCCGAAGAGGGGCACGCGCAGCCGCCAGCGGTCGGTGACCAACCGCCCGGACGTCGTTTTGCTGTAGCGCGCCAGGCCGGCCACCACCCCGCCCACCGCCAGCACCACCAGCCAGCCCCATTGCACCAGGAAGTGCGACGCGCTGAGCAAGATCACGGTGGGCAGCGGCAGCGCCTGGCCGAATTCGCTGAAGAGGCCGGAGAATTTCGGCACCACCAGCGTAACGAGCAGGACGATCGCCAGCGCGCCGGCGATGACCAGCAGCGTGGGGTAGGCCAGCGCGCCGCGAATCTGCAGCCGCCGCGTCTGCTCCTTCTCCTGGTACTCCGCCAGCCAGTTGAGCACGGTGGCCAGTTGGCCGCCGGCCTCGCCCGCCTTCACCATGTTCACGTAAATGGGTGGGAAGGCACGCGGGAAGGCGCTGAGCGCGTCCCACAGCGTTTTGCCGTCGCGGACGTCGCGCTGGATCGCCTCGACCACCATGCACAGATAGGGGTCTTCCGTGTGCTCGCCCAGCGCGGCGAAGGCGGCCATCAGCGGCACGCCCCCGGAAACCAGGTTGGCGAGCTGGCGGGTGAAGATGGCTACGTCGGCGGGCAGCTTGCTACCCCCGTTGCCGGACACCGCCGGCGCCGCGGCCGGCGCGCCCGCCACGGGCGCGGCCTGCGCCGCGCGCGCGGGGGTAAGCTGGGTGGGGTAAATGGCGCGCGCTTTGAGTTGTGCCGCGGCCCCCCGTACATCGTCAGCGCTCAGCTCCCCCTGTACGGTCTTGCCCGCGTTATCCAGTCCTCGATAGGCGAAAGTGGTTGTCATGGTGTAGATTCAGGATTCAGGATTCAAGTATTGGAGGCGCGATGTTCTCCTTCAATTACCGGCAGGAGCTGCAGTTCCAGGATTCGCTAACGACAGAAAACTGCCTGAATCCTGAATCTTCAATCCTGAATCCTCGTATCAGTCGTCCTCTACCGGCTCGATGTCGTCCTGGCGGGTGACGCGGATGACTTCTTCCACGGTGGTGATGCCGGCGAGCACCTTTTGCCAGCCGTCTTCGCGCAGCGTCAGCATCCCGTGCTGGATGGCGACGGTGCGCACCGCGGAGGACGGGGCGCGCTCCATCACCAGCGGGCGCAGTGCGTTGTCCATCATCAACAGTTCGTAGATGCCGCTGCGTCCGCGGTAGCCGCTCTGCTTGCACTGGTCGCACCCGCGTCCGATGTACAGCGTGTCCTGCGCCGAGATGGGGAAGCCGCTGCCGGCCAGCTTGGCGTAGACGGTGTCGGTATCGGGGCGCGGCTCCTTGCAGTGCGTGCAGATCGAGCGCACCAGGCGCTGCGCGATCACCGCTTCCACCGACGACGCCACCAGGTAGGGCTCGATGTCCATCTCCAGCAGGCGGGTGACGGCGCTGGCGGCGTCGTTCGTGTGCAGCGTACTGAAGACCAGGTGGCCGGTGAGGGCGGAGTGCACGGCGATCTCCGCCGTCTCCGAGTCGCGAATCTCCCCCACCATGATGATGTCCGGGTCCTGGCGCAGCACGTGGCGCAACCCGGCGGCGAAGGTGAGGCCGATGGCAGGGTGCACCTGAATCTGGTTCACGCCGTTGAGCTGGTACTCCACCGGGTCCTCGATGGTGAGAATCTTCTTCTCCACCGAATAGGCGGCACGCAGCGCGGCGTAGAGGGTGGTGGTTTTGCCTGAGCCGGTAGGGCCGGTGGCGAGCACCATGCCGTGCGGGATGGTGATGAGCTGCTCCAACTGCCGCTGCATGGTCGGCAGTAGGCCGATGTCCGCCAGCCCGAAGTTCATCGCGCTGCGGTCGAGCAGGCGCAGCACCACGCTTTCGCCGTAGAGCGTCGGCACGGTGGACATGCGGATGTCGATCTCGCGCCCGGCGATGCGCGTCTTGATGCGCCCGTCCTGCGGCTTGCGCCGCTCGGCGATGTCCAGGTTCGCCATGATCTTCAGGCGGGAGATGATGGCCGACTGCAGGCGGCGCGGCGGCGAGGAGACTTCGTGCAGAATGCCGTCGATGCGGTAGCGCACCTGCATCCCCTTCTCGAAGGGCTCTACGTGCACGTCGCTCGCGCGCTCCTGCACCGCCTGGCGCAGGATGAGGTTGACGAACTTCACCACCGTGGCTTCGCGCGCCATCGTCTCCAGGTCGCCGATCTCGTCGTCGGTGTCGTCGAGCACCTGCACTTCGTCTTCCGTGGTGTCGGCGATCATGCGCCGGGTGTAGTACTCTTCCACGAAGCGGTGCACGTCCACCGGGTTGGCGAAGACCAGCTCGATATCGTAGCCGGTGACGAAGCGCAAATCGTCGGCGGCGGAGGTGTCGAAGGGATTGGCGAGGGCCACGACCAGCGTGCGCCCGGTGAGGCTCAGGGGCAGCGTCTGGTGGCGGAAGGCCAGCTCGGTGGGGATGAGGGCGATGACCTGCGGGTTGATATCGCGCTCGGCGATGTGCACCAACGGCAGGCCGGTTTGCCGCGCCAGCAGCTCCAGCGCCAGCGTCGGCGAGGCGAGCCCCAGGGTCACCAGCACTTCGTTTAACGGTTGTCCCGTCTCGTTGTGTATCGCCTGCACCTGCCGCAGTTGTTCGCGGCTGAGTTGTATCTCGTTTTGTGTAGAAGACTCGATCGGCACTATCCACCACCAGCGCCCGTCACCGAATGGTCACGGGTCCACTTTACTTTGACAGCATATCGGGGACAAAGTTCCATGCGGCGCACATGTTTCCCTGCCGTGCCGCGCCCCGGCGTACCATCCGAGCGAACCATGTCACCAGCATACCGCCCGTCTATCATGCAGGCGTGACGCCAGTGTGGTGTTTCTGTGAAAGGGACCCCGGGGGTCGCAGCGGGAAGCGGTACAACGCCGATCAGCTACCGCAGGAAGGCGCGTCCGGCACGGAGGGCGGCCAGCGGGTCGGCCGGCGCGTTGAGTTCCAGGCACTGCACTACGTGGGCCGGCAATCCGTGCAAGGCGGGCAGCAACGCCGACCAGTCCAGCCGCCCCGCGCCGGGCAGCACGTGCAGGTCGTGGGCGCCGTCGTTGTCGCTGAGGTGCACCTCCACCAGACGATCAGCCCATGCCGCGATGATGGCCGCGGGCGACATGCCGTCACGCCACATGCTGATGCCGGCGTGCCCGGTGTCCAGGCAGAGCGCCAGGGTGGGCACCGCTTCCAGCGCCGGGCGGATGACCGTCATGCCGGCGGTGCTGTTTTCCAGCGCGAGGGTGATCCCCAGGTCGGCCGCTTCGCCCGCCAACTCGGCGATGGCAGGGAAATCGGGCGCGTTCAAGCCCAGCGTGGTGCGGTGGATCACGAGCTGCCGAATGCCGATGTCCGCCCCAATTCGAATTTCCGCGCGCAACGCCTCCGGGTTCCACCGCTCGATGCCGGTATGGGCGGTGACGGGCAGCGTCGTCGCGCGGCAGATCTCGCGCAGTTCCGCCACGGACTCCTCGGAGAGCGGCCGGCGCCCCGGCTCAGCGAGCCACATCTCGACGCCCAGCTCTTCCTGCAGGATGCGCCGCACGGATTGTACCATCGGCTGCTCCGCCGTGGCCGGGCGCGCCTCGCCGGTGAAGGGGGCATAAAACACCTCGACGGAGGCGCTCAACAGGTTGGTCATCAGTCATCTCCCGTAATTATCGGCACATCGCCAGGCGATGGGGCGTACGCATCGGGTGCAGTCTATCACAAATTCGGCGATGCCCGATACCCGGCGGTCACTCTGCGCATCCCTTTGCCCCGCCTCCCGAAATCGGTTACACTATATCTATGCAGCTCCCCGATATCGAGTTTGCCCACCAGGCCGGCGAGTCGCCGACGTATGACATGCTGCTGGCGTGCAGCCGCTGTGCGACGTGCCTGCCCGCGTGCCCGTCGTACGCCGCCACGCTGCTGGAGACGCATTCGCCGCGCGGGCGCGTGCAACTGGCGCGCGCGCTGGAGGAGGGTCGCCTGACCGCCTCGCCCAAACTGCTCGACGCGCTGTGGACCTGCCTGGACTGCCGCGCCTGCGAGAGCGTATGCCCCAACGGCATCCACCCCGGCATGCTCGCCACCGAGGTGCGCGCGGGCTTGCAGGAGTCCATGCCCTTCTCGCGCCGCATCAAGCGCCTCATCCTCGGGCCGGTGCTCACCCACCCGCTGTGGCTGACCAGCGGGCTGGGCATGACGCGCCTCTTCTACCAGCGCACCGGGCTGCAGCACTTGCTGCGCGGCGCCGGGTTGCTGAAACCCTTCGGCGCGCTGGCGCGCATGGACCGTTTCCTGCCCGCCATTCCCCGGCGCACGGTGCGCTCGCGCCTGCCGCAGGTCGTGCCGGCGGTGGGGGAGAAGAAGGGCCGCATCGGCTTCTTCCTCGGCTGCGCGATGAACACCATCTTCGCCGACGTCACCGAGCGCAGCATCCGCGCCTTGACGAAACTCGGCTACGAGGTGGTGATTCCGCGGCGGGTGGTCTGCTGCGGCGCCCCGCAGGAATCACTGGGCGAGATGGACCTGGCGCGCAAGATGGCCCGCCACAACATGCAGCTCTTCGACGATGTCGATACCATCGTCACCGACTGCGCGGCCTGCGGTGCCGCGCTGAAGGGTTACGCCGCCCTCCTCGACGACACCGCCGCGGAGGCCTTCACGGGCCGCGTGCAGGACTTCGCCGAGTTCGTCGCCCCGCGTATGCCCGCGGCCACCCTCGACCTCGGCGCCATCACCTACCACGCCCCGTGCCACCTGCACCACGCGCAGGGGGTGTGCAAGCAACCCAAAACGCTGCTCAAACGCCTCTGCCCCGGCTACCGCGACCTGCCCGAGCATGAGCGCTGCTGCGGCAGCGCCGGCATGTACTGGGCGCTGCACCCGGAGATCAGCGAAGATACCCTGGCCCGCAAACTGCGCAACATCCGCTCCGTCGACCCGCGCGTGGTCGTCACCGCCAACCCCGGCTGCCTGCTCCAACTGATGGGCGGCCGCGAAGACGGCGACACCTGGGACGTACGGCACATCAGCGAGGTGGTGGATGCGGCGTTGGACAAGGTGATGGAGAAACCGGAAGCGGGTGGGTAAGCGGTCGGCCCCGGAGGGGCCGCGTATGTTAGCCCAGGGTGCAAACCCTGGGACCCGTGACCGGCAATTGTGTCCGCGCCCTGGGAGGGCACTAACATATGGCGGATGTAATCTATACCGAATATATCCTCAATAACTTCCGAACGAGCATACAACTACTGGCACTTCCTGCTGAAATGCAATTACGCGTGCTGCCGGATACCTTCCCGCGTGCACCTTATATGGCTGATGACTTTTGCAACTGGGCATACATATATTGCCATAATAATCGCGAGGTAATGTCAGAAGCCCAGAATGAGTCAGTAGAGGCATTACGCGCACAACTCGAAGCGATGATGAACATGGAATATGCTCGTCTCTGGACTGATGAGTTGTTGACTACTCGTGCGGAATGGCAATTAGTACGTGAATTAGCGAAGAATGTACTAAACACCTTTGCGTGGCCGCATAAGGTGCCGTCAGTCGATTGGCGCTCGTATGGATTGGATCACCCGGCGAGTATTATAAGCCTGATCCCGAGGCGTCGGAGTAACCATGTTCAACATCGTCAGCGAACTCGAATTTGCCCTTCCCGAGGGGCGCGTGCTGTCCGACCCGGAGTCGTTGATCGTCTACGGGTACGACGGGGCGACGGCGGTGACCGGGGCGCCGGAGGCCGTGGTGAACGTGCGCTCGGAGGAAGAGGCCGTCACCGTGCTGCGCCTGGCGGAAGCGCACGGCACGCCGGTCTTTCCGCGCGGGGCGGGCAGCGGGCTGGCGGGGGGCTCCATTCCGCAAGGAGGCATCGCACTGAACTTCGCCGCGATGAACCATATTCTGGAGATCGACACCGAGAGCCTGATGGCGGTGGTGGAACCCGGTGTAGTGACCGCCGACTTTCAGGCCGCGGTGGAGGCCCTGGGGCTCTTTTACCCGCCCGACCCGGCCAGTTTGAAGCAGAGCACGCTGGGCGGCAACGCCTCCACCGGCGCCGGCGGGCCGCGCTGCCTGAAATACGGCACCACCCGCGAATACGTGCGCGGGATGCACGCCGTGCTGCCCGGCGGCATGGTGCTGCGCGTCGGCGGCAAGTACCTGAAAAGCGCCACCGGCTACAACCTGTCGCAGCTCTTCGTCGGCTCGGAGGGCACCCTCGGCGCCATCACCCAACTCACCCTGCGCCTGATCCCCAAACCGCCGGCGGTGGGCACGCTGCTCGCCCTCTTCGACCGGCTGGAAGACGCCGCCGCGCTGGTGACGCGCATCCTCGGCGCGGGGATTTTGCCCTCGGTGCTGGAATTCATGGACAAGCCGTGCATCGGCTGCATCGAGCAGGTGAGCAAGCTCGGGCTGCCGGCGGATGTCGACGCGCTGCTGCTCATCGAGTGCGACGGGAATCCCGTGGCGGTAGACGCCGAATTGGCGCGCATCGCGACGCTGTGCACGGAGGGCGGCGCGCGCCGCGTGGACCGCGCCACCGACGAGGAAGCGCGCGAGCAGCTCTGGAAGGCGCGGCGCTCGGTATCGCCCTCCCTCTCCCGCCTGCGCCCCGCCAAACTCGGCGAGGACGTCTCGCTGCCCCGCGCCTCCATCGTGCCCATGGTGCGCCGCATCCAGCAGATCGCACAGGAGTTCGACGTGCTGCTGCCCACCTTCGGCCACATCGGCGACGGCAACCTGCACCCGAACCTGGTCTTCGACCCGCGCGATGCCGCCGAGATGCGCCGCGTGGAGAAGGCCGCCGAGGCGCTCATTCGCGCCGCCGTGGAACTCGGCGGCACCCTGAGCGGCGAGCACGGCATCGGCCTGCTCAAAAAAGCGCTCCTCCCCCTCGCCGTCCCCGCCGACAACCTGGCCATCTACACCCGCCTGAAACAGGTCTTCGACCCCAGCGGCATCATGAACCCGGGGAAGGTGTTCGGATGAAGGGGATCGGGGTTAGATTTTTGTGCAGGATCGATAACCTGACCTGGTCGCAGGGATAGTCACCGTTCGGAACAGGGCAGGAGCCCGGCGCACGTATCTTCCCCCGCGCGGGACGCTTCTCGTGCAAACGTGCACATTTCCCCCCGCGCGTGCGCGGTTATTCGGCCATCCTTCGACGGGAACGCCGGTAGACTGGGGGCGGCGCAGGATGACGCTATAGAGTCGGCGGGGGTGTGGCATGCCAGGATGGCGTGTGTTCGGAGTGTTGGGAGTGCTCGCGTTGCTGGGATGCCAGGGGCACGGGCCCACCTCCGCCGACCTTCGCGCCTCCTCGTTGACCCTGACCCCCGCGACGACGGCGCTCACCTTTCGCCAATCGGTACGCTTCACGCCAACGCTGCACGGCCTCGATGACCCCCGCGTGACCTGGCGCACCACCGGCGGCAGCATTGCCGACGGCCTCTTCACCGCGTCCGATACCCCCGGCACCTTCACCGTTACCGCGACCAGCGTGGCCGACCCCACCGTGTCCGGCACGGCGCGGGTGACCGTGCAGGCGGGCGGCGCGGCGATCACGCTGCAATAGGAGGAGTACGCCATGCGCGCGTGGTGGCTCGTGTTGCTGGGAGTCGTCCTGCTCGGGTGCGGCAGCCGCACGGCGCCCCCGCCCGCCGGACGCGCGCAGGTGACGGTGCACTGGCCGGCGCGCACGCGCGTGGTGCCGAATGCGGCTGAGAGCCTGGTGGTGGCGGTGCACGGCGCCGGCGACGCGGCCTGGCGGTTTGTCTTGAATCGCCCGGCGGACGGCACGCCATCGCTGCTCACCATCGACGCGCTGCCGGTCGGCACGCTCACCGTCACCGCCGCAGCCTTCCCCGCCGCCGACGGGCAAGGCGTGGCGCAGGCCACCGGCACGGCGCCGCTGACGATCACCCCGGACACGCTGACCCACCTCGCGCTGACCCTGACCAGCACCATCACGCGGCTGGAGGTCGCGCCTACCCCCGTCACCCTCGCCGCACCGAGCAGCGTCACGCTGCAGGTGTCCCCGCGCGACGCCGCGGGCGCGCTGGTGCTGGTGACGCCCGGGTCGCTGCACTGGGAGAGCGCCGACGCGCAGGTGGCCTGCGTGAACAACGGGGTGGTGAGCGGTGTGGCGGCGGGCACCACCACGGTAACCGTGCGCGAGCCGGAGTCCGGGGTGGCGCAAACGGTGCCGGTGACGGTGACGGCGGTCAACACGGGGAAGATCGCCTACACGGTGGCGTCGGGGGGCGTGAAGGAGATCTGGCTGATGAACCCCGACGGCAGCAACCCGCACCAGCTCACGCATTTCGGGGAGACGTGCGACGAGCTGTCCTTCAGCCCGGACGGATCGCAGCTCGCCTTCATCCTCGCCGCCGGCACGCGCAGCGACATCTATTTGATGAACGCCGACGGCAGCAACGCGCGCCGCATCAGCCGCAACGACCGCTGCTACTGGGGCCCGACCTTCCACCCGACCGGCGCCAGCCTGGTGGCCTTCGAGACCTTCACCTCCGACGACATCGTCACCCTCGACCTTGACGGGGCGAACGAAAAGAAGTTGACCAGCGACGCGGTGCCCGACGTGCTGCCCGTCTACCTGCCCGACGCGTCGGCGATCATCTTCGACCGCAAAGCCGGCGCGAGCTACGATCTCTACCGCATGAACGTCGACGGCACCGGGTTGACCCCGCTGGCGAACACCTCCGCCGACGAGTGGTACCACGCCGTGAGCCCGGACGGCGCCGGCATCGCCTACACCTGCGGGGACAACCTGGCGATGATCGACACGAACGGCAGCAACCGGCGCGTCTTTCCGGTAGCCGCCGGCACGCAGGACAAACGCCCCACCTTCAGCCCGGACGGCACGCAGCTCGCCTTTGCCTCCAACCGCGGCGGCGCGTGGCAGATCTACGCCATGAACCGCGACGGCACCAACGTCCACCAGCTCACCACCGGCGTGGGGGAGCATGAATATCCGCAATGGGGGCGGTAGTTCCGAAATACCAGACGGGAGGGTCGTATGCGTGGAGTGAAGTTCTGGGTCGTCGGGGTGTGCGCCTTGTTGCTCGGGCTGGGCGTGGCCGGCTTGTTGCGCTCGGAAATGCCGGCGCTCCCGGCGCAGCTCGCGGACCTGCAAGCGGGCAACGCGCGCTTTCTTGCCGGCGCGTCCACGCGCGCGCCGGTCACGCCGGAGCGGTTGCGGGAGTTGGCGAAGGGACAGCACCCGCGCGCGGTGGTAGTGGCCTGCGCGGATTCGCGCGTGGCGCCCGAATTAGTCTTCGATCAGGGGCTGGGCGAGATCTTTGTGGTGCGCACGGCGGGCAACGTGGTGGATGTGGTGGCACTGGCCAGCATCGAGTATGGCGTCGAGCACCTGCATGCCCCGCTGCTGGTGGTGATGGGGCATCAGTATTGCGGCGCGGTGCAGGCGGCGCTCTTTCACACCGGGGAGGCCGCCGGCCATGCGCCGGGTGCCCCGCGTGACCACCTCGGTACCCTGCTGGCGCATATCGCGCCCGCCGTCGCCACGGCCCGGGCGGTGAAGGGTGTCACCGATGCCGCACGGCTGGAAATCGCCATCCAGGCCAACGTGCGCAATGTCGCCCGACAAATCCAGCGCCAGAGCCCGGTGGTGGCGCAGGCCGTCAAAGCGGGCAAGTTGCGCGTGATCAGCATGGAGTATTCACTGGACAGCGGGAAAGTACAGCTATTGCCGGCGGATAGACCGGCAGGCCACTAACCCCACCGGCATCATGCGTCAGCCCGGTGGCAATTCACCGCCCGGGATTGTGGAAAAATTCACGAAGCCCGGCAGGGGGTGCGCGGAGCGGGGCGAAGTTAGCACTGACGCAACCCCTGCGAGGAGGACCGAGCCTTGACTACCCCGATTCGTGTGACGGTATGGAACGAGGGCCGTCACGAGCAGACCCATGACGCGGTGAAGGCTGTTTATCCGAACGGCATGCATACCGTGATCGCCGACTATCTGAACGGCCAGCCGGGCATCACCGCGCGCACGGCCACGCTGGACATGCCTGAACACGGCCTCACCGAGGAGGTGCTGGCGAACACCGACGTACTCACCTGGTGGGGGCATGTGGCCCACGACGAGGTGGACGACGCCATCATCGAGCGCGTGGCACAACGCGTGTGGGACGGCATGGGCATCATCTTCCTGCACTCCGCCCACTTCTCCAAAATGTTCAAGCGCCTAATGGGCACCAGTTGCCAGCTCAAGTGGCGCGAGGCCAACGAGAAGGAGCGCCTGTGGGTGGTGGATCCCACGCACCCCATCGCCGCCGGCCTGGGCGACTACTTTGAACTGCCGCACGAAGAGATGTACGGCGAAATGTTCGACATCCCCGTGCCCGACCAGTTGGTCTTCATCAGTTGGTTCCAGGGTGGCGAGGTCTTCCGCAGCGGCTGCTGCTTCACCCGCGGCAAGGGGAAGATCTTCTACTTCCGCCCCGGCCACGAGACGCACCCCACGTACTACGACGCCAACGTGCAGCGCGTCATCGGCAACGCCGTGCGCTGGGCCACCCCACCGCAAAACAGCGTGGTCATCGCCAGCCCCTGCTACCAGGCGCTGGAGCCGTTGGAGTAGGGATCAGCACCCGGCCTGACATAGGTGCCGGGTATGCGCATCTGCAGGGTCTGTCCCGTGGCGTCTCGCGCGCGAGAATCGGGTCCGTGGTGGCCTCCGGCAGAGACGTGTGTCCAGTCCGCGACTCTATGCAGGGGCTGTCCCGTGGCGTTGGGGTTCTGGTACCCCACGGGACAGCCCCTGCAGGAGAGCAAATCCCGATTGCCCCCTCAGAACACGTCTGTACCGGAACCGGCGCCTCTTGGACGCGACCCCACGGGACAGTCCCTGCAGAGATGCGATCCCCTCACTCCTTGCCCGATTAGCGATGTAGCCTGCGGCTACATCTCTATCCAGGTCACTTTCTTACGAGTGACCGTTATCCCACCGCGCGGAAGCGCGTCCCCAAGCCGGACGCACGATGATCGTCCCACCCGCCTTACGAATCCAGCGTAATCAACCCCTCTTTGATCGCGTATTTAATCAGCTCCGCGAGGCTGTGGAAGTGCAGCTTTTCCATGGTGTTTTGCCGGTGCACGTCCACCGTCTTCTGGCTGATGTGCAGTTGGGCGGCGATTTCCTTGGTGCTCTGGCCCTCGGCGAGGAGCTGCACGATTTCGCGCTCGCGTGGGGTGAGCTGGGTGAAGGCGCTGCCGTGGTGCTCCTCGGCGTCGTGGTGGCGGTAGGCGTCCACCACGTAGCCGGCGATGAGCGGGCTGAGGTACACCTGCCCGGCGGCCACGGCGGTGATGGCCAGCACCAGCTCGTCGAAGGCGCTGGTTTTGAGCAGGTAGCCGGAGGCGCCCATCTTGAGCATCTCGATGACGAAGCGCTTGTCGCTGTGCACGCTGAGGGCCACGACGCGCGTGGCGGGCAACTCGTTGACGATCTGCCGGGTGGCGTCGATGCCGTTGAGGCCGGGCATGCTCACGTCCATGACCACCACGTGGGGGGTCAGCTCGCGCGCCAGCTTCACCGCCTGCCAACCGTCGGTGGCCTCCCCGACCACTTGCACGCCCTCCTGCTGTTCCAGCAGCGTACGCAATCCTTCGCGCACCATTTGATGATCGTCGGCCAGCAACACGCGAATCCGCATCGGTTATACCTCCACTGTAGCGTCATGCAAGGGGATGGTGACGGTGACACAGGTCCCGTCGCCGGGCGCGGAGACGATCTGCACCGTTCCGCCGAGGAAGCGCACGCGCTCCTGAATGCTAAAGAGGCCGAAGCCGCCCGCCTTGCCCTGCGCGGACGCCGGCAGCGTGATACCCACGCCGGCGTCGGCCACCGCCAGCGTGAAGGTGTCCGCGTCCGCGAGCAGGGTGAGGCGTGCCTCCGTGACATGCGCGTGCTTCACCACGTTCATCAGCAGCTCCTGCGCGATGCGGAAGAGCACGATGCGCGTCTCCTGCGCCATGGAAGGCAGCGCGTGGGGGCAGTGCATGCTGACATAGATGCCGTATTGCGTGTCCAGGCGCTCGGCCAGCCACTCCACCCCCGCCGACAACCCCAGTTCGTACAGCACCGGCGGGCTGAGTTCGAAGGTGAGGGTGGAGGTGAGGCTGATCAGGTCGTCGAGCTGGGTACTGATCCCCTTCAGCGCCGCGCGCGCGTCTTCATCGGCCACCGCGCGGCGCGTCGATTCCAACTTCAATTTGGCGAGCACCAGCGGCTGGCTGATCTGGTCGTGCAGATCGGTGGCCAGGCGGCGGCGCTCCGCTTCCTGCGCCAGGTTGACCTCCAGCGCCAGCGCGCGCAGCTCCTGCTGGTAGCGGGCGATCGTCTCTGCCGCCTGGTGCTGCTCGGTGATGTCCAACGCGACGCCGGTGATATACACGGGCATGCCGTCGGCATCGCGCCGGGCTTCCGACTGCAGGCGCAGCACCTTGTCGCCGGCGGTCGTGACGATGTGCAGGTCGCGTTCATAGGTCCACCGACCGTCGGGGTGCCACGTGAAGCGGTGCGGGTCGGCATAGTGGTCGTATTCTCCCGGCGCGAGGAAACGGCGTAACCCTGCGATCGACGGCGTGTAGGCGGCCGGGTCCACCGCGTAGATGCGGTACATCTCGTCCGACCAGTGCAATTCATCGGTGTCGCGGTCCCACTCCCAACTGCCCATGCCGGCGATCTGTTGCGCGTGGGCGAGCATCGTTTCGCTGCGGCGCAGGGCTTCCAGGCTGCGCTTAGCGGCGGTGACGTCCTGCATTTGCAGCAGGAATTGGTGCGGGCGCTGCGCGGCATCGAGGAGCGGCGTGCCGACGACGGCCACGTGGTAGGTTTCCCGCCGCGTGCCGGTATAGGCCTGTTGCGCCAAATAGTCGCGCGTCACCGTCATCTCGAAGCGGGCGATCTGTCCGGCGCGCAACCGGGTCAGGGCGTCCGCGGGGACGTTCGGATCGTCGAAGATCGTGCCGGTCGGCAGGTCCGCGACGGAGGCGAAGCCGATGGTGCGCAGCGCGGCGGGGTTGGCATCGAGAAAATACCCTTCGGCGTCGAGCACCAGGATGCCGATGGGCGACTCGTCGAAGAAGCGGTGGAAGCGCTCTTCGCTGGCGCGCAGGGCGTCTTCGGCGCGTTTGCGGTCGGTGATGTCGGCGAAGACGGCAATACAGCCGCGCACCTGGCCGTTGGCATCGTGCACCGGGCGTGCGGAGCCCAGCATGGTGATGCGTTTCCCACTCGGGACGACCACATCGATTTCGGTGTCGGAGATGTCGCGATTCTCCCGCACCGCCTGTTGCATGGGCAGCGCATCCGCGGTGAGTTCCCCTCCGTTCTGGTAGAAGCGACGCACCTGGCTCGTATTCGCCGACGCGTTCGCATCCTCGCCGATTTCATACAGGTGGTTGGCAGCAGCGTTGCCGATGACAAGATCGCAGTGCGGGTCGGGGCTGATCCAGATGGCGACGGGCGCGACGTCCATCAGGGTGCGAATCTCGTCGACACGTTGCTGTAGCTCGATGTTGCGCTCCTGGAGCTGGCGTTCGCTGTCACGCAAGGCGTCCTCGGCGCGTTTGCGGTCGGTGACGTCGGTGCCGATAGAGAGCACCTCCGCCACCGTGCCGTGCGCGTCGTAGATCAGCTTGTTCGTCCAGGCCATCCACGCCCGGCTGCCGTCACGCCGGATGATTTCATTCACGTAGGAGCCGAACTGCTCGGGGTGCGCGGCGATGGTAGTGATCAGGGTGGTCAGGTCGACGCCGTGGGAATCCTGTGCGGGCAGCAGCAAGCGCACGTCCCGGCCCAGCACTTCCTCCGCCGCGTAGCCGAAGAAGCCCTCGGCGTATTCGTTGAAGAAGGTGATCGCGCCGTCGCGCCGCCAGCGCACGATGGCACTGTTGGCGTTCTGCACCAGCTCGCGGTAGCGCTCCTCGCTGGCGCGCAAGGCGGCTTCGTCGCGCTTACGCGCGCTGATGTCGCGGATCAAGCCCTCGATGCCGACGGGCACTCCGGCGGCGTCGGTGACCAGGTGGGCGCTCACCGCGCCGGTGCGGAAGCTGCCGTCGGCGTGCTCGAAGTCGAATTCGAAGTCGTCTACGCGTCCCTGCGCGCGCAGCGTGGCGAAGTAGAGGGGGATGCGTGCCATATCGATGGGAAAGGTGTCGACGCGCCGGCCCAGCAGGCGCTCCGGCGGTGACCCGGTGAGGGCGGTGATCGACGGGCTGATCTCCTCCACCACGCCGTCGAGGTTGGTGTGAAAGTAGACGTCCTGCACGGTGTCGATGATGGCGCGGAAGTGGGCCTCGCTGCGCCGTGACGCTTCCTCCATGGCGCGGCGCTCGGTGATGTCCACCATCGCCACCACCACGCCGTAGTCGCCGTCCCCGCTGTCGAGGGCGGCTTTGTGCATGAGCATCCGTCGGATGCCGCCATCCGCGGCGAGGAAATCCGTCTCGTAGGGGGCCAGCGCCTCACCGCGGATCACGCGGGCATCCGATGCGCTGTTCATGGCCGCCAGCTCCGGCGGGGCGACATCGTGCACGGTCTTCCCGAGCAGACCCGTGATCGGTTGGCCGACCGCGGCGCCGAAGGCGGCATTACACACGGTGTAGTGCCCCTGCGCGTCCTTCACCGTCACGGGGTTGGGAATAGTGTCCAGCACCTGCTGGAGAAAGGTGTATTGCCGGTGCAGCGTGGCGTTCGTCTCCGCCAACTCGGCGGTGCGTGTCGCCACCTCGCGCTCCAGGTGGTCGCGGGCGTGCTGCAGCGCCTTGGTGGGGCGCAGGTCGCGCCCCACCACCACCAGGCCCACGATGTCCTCGTAGCGGTCGTAGAGCGGGGAGCATTGCAGTTCGACGGGGATGGGCGCGCCGTCGCGCGTGAGGAGCTGCACCTCCGACGGCGGGGAAGGTGCGCCGTCCTCCGCGGGAGTGGGCAACGCGGCGGGTTCTACCAGCAACGACATCAGCGCGCGGTGGCGCAATTCGTCGGCGGACCACCCGAGCATCTGCACCGCGAAGGGGTTGGCCTCGGCGATGCGCCCGTCACGCGTGGTGAGCAGCACCAGGTCGCGCACGTGGGCGGTGATGTATTCCGCCGCCAGGGAGGCGCTGGGCAGCGTGAAGCGCTGCCGGGTGACGGCGTAGCCCAACCCGAAGGCGAAGATGACGTGCTCGAACGCGAAGAGGGCGGGCTGCCGGCTGAAGGCGGGAAGGTACACGTGCAGGACGTCGAGGAGCATCGTGGCGATGGCCGCGGTCAGCACCACCGTCGCCTGCCGCTGCTGGCGCACGCTGTGCGTGGTGAAGCCCCACACGCCGATCACCGCCAGCGCGGTGAGGTCGTAGCCGTACTGGTAGAGCATGTAGCCGATATCCCACCCGGTATGGGTGATGACCGGCAACCAGGCGCCGCCGGGGGTGGGAGTGAAGCCGGTGATGCCCAGCAAGGTGCCCTGACTGTGCGCCAGGAAGAGGGCGGCCGGCGCCGCCAGCAGCAGGATGTGCCACCAGGGGTGCAGCCAGGATTCCCGCTCGCCGAGTTTGATCCCCACCAGCAGCGCGAAGGCCGGGTAGAGGCTCCAGCCGATCCAGGAGCATTGATACCAGAAGATGCAGCCGTCGGCACTCGGGGAGACCGCTTGAAAGGCCTGACTGAGGTCGGCGATGGCGAGGAGCAGGCAGAAGGTGCACATCGCCTGGTTGAGGGCGGCCCGCCGCTGGGCGTATAGCACGTACCCGCCGCAGACGACCAGCGCCAATGCCGCGTTCGCAAAGAGTACCGCTGTCAAGCCGGCTAACATCCACTGTCCCCCAGGTGCGCGCTTCACAATACCATAGGGGCGGTAGGTTGGCAATTGCCCGCGGTACCACCGCTTGCTATGTAGAGAAGCCGGTAGTGTAGCTAAGTGTTTTTCCGGGGGTAAAATACGCATTTGCCTAATAGGCGATGCCCCCACAAAAACGGCACAATACGTGTAACACTACGGCCAAATGGTCAGTTGGTACCGGTGTAAGCTTGGATGCCGGGGAAAATTGAGCAAACGCGTCGGGAATGGACGCCTGGGAGGAGACGGGAATGCCATTGCGGATTTGGACGCAACGCCAGATTGTCATCGCCATCCGCGCGGAGGCGCAAGGGGGGCACGACCTGTGTTATTCGAGCACGGCCAAACGCGTGCCGGCGCTGTTGCGCGCCGCCGAGCGCATCTTCGGCAGTTGGCGCCGTGCGGTGGAAGGTGCGGGCTTCGACTACGACGCCATCCGCCGCTACCGCATCTGGTCGAAAAAGCGCGTGATCGAGAAGATTCGTGAGCTGCACCAGCAAGGCGTGGACGTGAGCTGGCGCTTCGTCTCCAAGGAAGCCGACCCTCCGCTGGCGGCCGCCGCGCTGCACGCCGGGCGCTTCCAATCCTGGAACGCCGCCCTGCGCGCCGCCGGGTTGGACCCCGACATCATCAGCCGCTACCGCCGTTGGACGAAGCAGCGCATTCACGACGAGCTGGTGGGCCTGATGGAACAGGGGCTGGTGATTAACCAGGACAACCTGGCGCGCGAAGCCCCCGCGCTGCTGGCGGCGATCTACCGCATCAACGGCAGCCTGCCCGCCGCCCGCGCCGAGTTGCCCGCACCGTCCTACGTCCGTGTCGGCGCCGACTGGCGCACCACCGAGCGGTATAACGATTAGTTCCCCGTGATCTCAAACGCCGCGCCGTCCACCACCGGACGGCGCGGCGTTTGGCTGTCCGGTGGTATAATATCAGCGCTATGTCGACAACCCCTTTACTGCATGGTCTCCTCGTGCCCGCGGAGCGGCGGGCGCGGCTGCACGCGCTGCCGGGCGCGGTGCTGCCGCGGGCAGCGGCGCAACTGACGGCGCTGGCCGCGCCGTGGGTGGACGTGCCGCCGGTGACGGTGGACGAGACGGCGCACAACTGGCACCTGACGCGTGCGCGGGTGCTGCAAGTGCGCGTGATCAGCCTGCTGGTGGAGTACGCGCGCACCGGGGAGGCGCGCTTCCGCGCCGCGGCGCTGGCGTATCTGCGCGCGATGGCCGCGTGGGAGCACTGGTCGTGGCACGCCTGGCGCAACGGCACCTCCGACGCGGCACCGGGGATTCTCTACGACCTGACCTTCGGCGAGAACGCCTTCACGCTGGCATGGGCGTGGGATTGGCTGTCGGACGAGTTGACCCCCACCGAGCGCGCGGAGATCCTCGCCACGGCGGAGCGGCGGGTCTTTGCCCCCTACCTGCGCGCCAACGGCGACCCGGCCAACGCGGCGTGGTACTACCAGCGCCCGGACTCGAATTGGAATACGGTGTGCAACGGGGGCGCGGGCACGCTGGCGCTGGTACTGGGCGACGCGTACCGGGACAGCGCGCGCGTGCTGGCCGTGGCGGAGGCCGGGGTGACGCCGTACTTCGCGCGGCTGGGCGACGACGGCGCGTGGCCGGAGGGCTTGGGCTACTGGGGCTATGGGCACCGCTACGGCTTCTACTTCCTGCTCGCCGCCTCGCGCGGCGCCGGGCGGCGGCATCCGCTGCTCGACCGGCCGGGCAGCCGCGCCACGCTGCGCTTCCCGTTGCTCTTCACCCCGCACGGCACGGCGGCGGGCTTCGGCGACGTGAACGTCTTCTTTCCGCTGCCCTTCCACCTGTACGCCGCCGAGGTGCTCGCGCTGCCCGACGTGGCGGCGGAGGTGGCGCGGCGCTTTGCCCACCTGGTAGACGCCGACCCGGCGGCGCTGGCGGCGTCACCGTGGGCATCGGCGGCGGAGCTGCTGCTTTGGTACCCCGACGCGCCCGCGGAGGCCGCGTGCGCCTGGCCGCGCGTGGACGTGCTGCCCAGCACCGGGTGGGGCTACGTGGCCGACTGCTGGCCGGCGCCGCACCTGTACGCCGCGGTGCGCGGCGGCAACACCGACGCCCCGCATACCCACCAGGACCTGACCAGCGTGCAGCTCGTGGTGGACGGCGAGCGGTTGGCGGGCAACCCGGTGGTGGATGAATACTACGACACCACCTTCGACGTGCAGCGCTACCAGTTGTACGAGATCGGCGCGGCGTCCAAAAGCGCGCTCTTCATCAACGGCGTGGGGGTGCCGCATCCCGGCTGCGTGCCGGCGGAGGTGGTGCACGGCGACGGCTGGGAGGGTGTGCGGCTCGATGTGGCCGGCGCGCTGGCGCCGGGATGCCAGGCGCACACGGCGACGCGCACCGTGCTGCACTTGGGCGGCGCGGCGCTGCTGATCGTGGACCGCGTGGTGCTCGCGCATCCCGGGCTGGTGGAGGCGCGCTTCCACAGCGAGGCGCGCGTGCGGCGGCACACGGCGTCGGCGTGGCTCACCGGTACGCGCGCCCGGCTGCACCTGGCCTTCGCCGCCAACGCACCCGCGCGTCTGTGCGAGAGTCGCGGCCTGCCCACCAATCTCACCTGCCCGGCGGAAAGCATCCTGCGCTGGGGGCTGACCGCCTTCGCCGAGGACGTGCTCCTCGTCACCCTGTGCACCCCAGACGCCCGCGGCCGCGTGCGCGTCACCCCGACGCACATTCACGTCGCCGTCCCCGGCGTGCATGCCCGGCTGGCGTATACGCGGGAAGGGTTGGCGGGCGCGTCGTAATACGGTGTCCTTACGCCAGCGTCGGTTTCGGGTAGCGGTCAAGGTAGACTTGCAGCCAGGGCAGCGGGGTGTGGAGGCATTCGCGCAGGCGATGGATGGTGGCGAGGTGGTAATCGGCGTGGATGACCAGCCCCCAGTTGACGCTTTCCTTGATCTGATACGGTTCGGTGAGGAAGGAGACGATTTTGAAGCCGCGCGCAAAATCACTCGGCGGCAGCGTCGCGAGGAAACGCGCCACGGCCGCGTTATTCCGCCCGAACACCGCCAGCGCGCCGGCATGGCCGCCGCGCAACTCCGCCTGCAGCGGGGCGTCCCACTGCGCGCTCCAGGCGCGGGGGGTCAGGTAGGCATCTTCCACTGCCTGAAAGAGGATGTTCGTCCAGCCGACGCTCGCGCCGGCGATGTGCGCCACCGTCTCGTCGATCGACCACTTGCCCGGGATGGGCGTCGCCGCCATCTCCGCGTCGGTCAATCCGTCCAACGCGGCGTCCACCCGCGCCACCGCCTGCGGCAGCCGCGCGATCAAGTCCTCCAGCGAAACAGCCTTTTCCGGATAATCGACCCGCGGAACCATGACGGCGCCCCCTGTTCGTGCTACCGCACACTGTTTCGCCGGCGGTATCACCGATTCCTTGCCATGGGACCTGAGCCCCTCCCCAAAACAACCGCTTCCCTGCTATAATAACCGCCGTGTCACATCCCGTGCCGGTAGTGCTGGGGTATATCGAGCGCGACGGGCGGGTGTTGCTCACCCGGCGGCCTGTCGGCGTGCACCAGGGTGGGCGGTGGGAATTTCCCGGCGGCAAGGTAGAAGCGGGCGAGACGTTTCCCGTCGCGCTGCGGCGGGAACTGTGGGAGGAGATCGGTGTCGAAGTAATCGTCGGCGCCGAACTGGCCGTCACGCGGTACGCTTACGCCGACCGCTGCGTCGAATTGCACCTGTTTGCCTGTACCCTCGCCGCCGGCGCGCCGGCGCCGCGGGAGGGAGACGCCGTGCGCTGGACGCCGGCGAGAGCACTGGCCGCCACGGACTTTCCCCCCGCCAACGCCGCCCTGCTGGCCCGGATGCGCCGGGAAGATATCGGAGGACCTGCATCGTGCCCAGAGGAATGATTCTGGCTGCCGGCCGTGGTTCACGGCTGGGCCCGCTGACCCGGGAATTACCTAAACCGCTGCTGCCGGTGGCCAACCTGCCCGTAATGGCGCGGGGATTGGACTGCCTGCGCCGTGCGGGTATCACCCGGGTGTGCGCCAATGTCTCGTACCAACGGGGCCCGTTGCAAGAAGTGTTCGACGACGGCGCGGCCTACGGCGTCGCGCTGAGCTGGTCGGTCGAGGAGCACCTACTCGGTACCGCGGGGGGCGTGAAGCACGCCGAACCGCTGCTGGCCGGCCACCTGGTCGTGGTGATCGCCGGGGATGCCATGCTCGACGTGTCGCTGGCGCCGCTGCTGACCGCGCACCGCGCCCATGGCGCCTTCGCCAGTCTGGCCACGCTGGAGGTGGCCGACCCGTCGCAATACGGCGTGGTGGTGACCGACGCCGCGGGGCATATCACCGAATTTCAGGAGAAACCAGCGCCGGGCACTGAGATCAGCCTGCAGGCCAACACGGGCATTTACATCTTCGAGCCGGAGATCTTCTCCCTTATCCCCGACGACCATCCCACCGACTTCGCGCGCGATATCTTCCCGGAAATCCTGCGCCTTAAGCTGCCCTTCTTCGCCTTCCCCGTGGACGGCTACTGGACGGACATCGGCAACCCGGGCGACTACCTGAAGGCGAATCTGGATTACCTGGACTATCGCATCCACGCCGCGTCGGAGGGGCACCGCGTCGGGAGCAGCCTCATCGGCAAAGAGGCGCGCGTCGAAGGCGCCACGCTCACCCGCAGCGTCATCGGCGACCGCGCCGTGCTCGCCCCCGGCACCCGCCTGAAGGACTGCACCGTCTGGGCCGACACGGTGGTCGACACCCCGTTGACCCTCACCGGCGCCATCCTCACCCCGTGGGGCTTTTACCAGGTGGAAGGCAAAACGGTGCGCGAGTTGGCGCAGGTGTAGGGGAAAGTCGGGACTGCCACGACTTTTTCCACACAAGGTTCCGTGCAATGTAGTCGGCATCCGAAAAAGTCGTGGCTGTCCCGACTTTTCCCGAGTGAGGAGCGTGCCATGCCTGTGCGGGAACGCCTGTCCGCTATCGTTATCACCTACAAGCGCCCCGACGATCTCAACGCGACGCTGTCCAACCTGCAGAACCAGGACCGCCCGCCCGACGAGATCGTGGTGATCGACAACGACCCCAAGAAGTCCGGGCATGACGCGGAGCGCGTGAACGACCCGGAGGTGCGCTACTTTTGCCCCGGCGAAAACCTGGGCGTCTCCGCCGGGCGCAACCGGGCGGTGGCGCAGGCCGAAGGCGACATCGTGCTCTTCGTCGACGACGACGCCCGTTTCGGCACCTACAGCGCCCTCACCGCGTCCCTCCACGGCTTCCGCGACCCGCAGGTCGCCTGCCAGGCCTTCCTCATCCGCAACGGCAACACGCGCGACATCGTGCCCAAAGAGTACCCCGGCACCTCCACCGCCGGGTGGGAGGAGCCGCACGACGTCTCCTACTTCCTCGGCGGGGCGTGCGCCATGCGCCGGAAGGTCTTCGTCGACCTGGGCGGCTACGACGAGACGTATTTCTACGGTGTGGAGGAGCTGGACCTGGCCTACCGCATGATTAACGCCGGGCATCGCCTGCGCTACCTGCCGGAGATCCTCGTCAACCACTATGCCAACACCGCCGGGCGCGAGCAAGTCACCCGCGCGTACCACCTCATCCGCAACCGCATCTACTTCGCGGAGAAAAACCTGCCCCTGCCTTACCTGCTCAGCCACTTTGCCGTGTGGGGCGCCTTCGCCTTCGGAAAGGCACTGACCAGCGGGCAGGTGAAGGAGTATTTCAAAGGCGTCTTCTCCCTCCGCGACGACGGCGCCTTCCGCCGCGCCCGCGAATACCGCGCCGCACACCCCATGACGAAAGAAACCCGCGCGTACCTGCGTACGCATGATGGGCGGCTGTGGTATTAGGAGTGACGGTGGGAGCGCGAGCGTACCCGCGAGCCACGGGCGAAAAAATCCGGGAATGAAATGACGGCCTGTGCGGGGGTAATGTACACGCACAGGCCGTCTCTTTTATCGGTCAACGGGTGCCCCGCGCGACCCCAATCCCCCGATCCTCTACTCCGGGCTCGCCACGCCCTCTTCCGTCGTCGGCTTGCGCACGAGGCGCGGCAGGTTGCGTACCAGGTCGCGGGTGTGGCGGGCGTCGGGTTCGCGGATGAAGCGGGCGGCGACGGCGGCGGCGGCGACGAAGAACGCTGAGGCGTAGAAGGTGACGTGCAGGTCGGCGTGCAGGCCGTGGGCGTTCAGCCACTCCGGCAAGTGGCCGCCGAGGGTGGGCATGGGCGCCGCGGCGAGTACCACGATGATGCTGTAGATGGCGAACTGCACCGAGCGGCCCGCGCTGGGCGTCACTTTGTAGATGAGCGTGTTGAGCGCCACCGAGATGCCCGCCACCGACGCCCCCACCAGCACGTGCACCCACGGCATCACCAGGTAGACCGCCGTGGCGCTGTTCAGCCAGTGCCAGACCAGCGGCGTGGGGATGAGCGCCACGGTACACGCGATAATGATGGGCCGGCACCCGTAGCGGTCCACCACGCGCCCCCAGAAGGGCGAGGTGAGCAGCATGGTGAAGGTGACCACCGCGTTGACCAGCCCCACGCCCAGGAAGGGCATCTGCAGGTCGCGCAGCATGTAAGTGGCGTAAAACGGCCCGGCGATGCTCTGCATGGACCACAGCAGCGCGTAGAGCATCACCAGCATGAGCGGTATGTTGCGGAAGGTGGCGCGCAGCAGGTCGAGGAAGGACGGGCGCGGACCCTGGTGCACCAGCGGCACATCGGCCTGGAAGGCGAAGAGCACGGTGTTGGCCACTCCGAAGAGCATGCCGAAGGCGAAGAGCCAGCTAAAGGCGCCGATACCGCTGTGCTTCACCGCGTCGAGAAAACGCCCCTCCACCAGCGCGAAGACCGCGCCGATGATGCCGCCGTACATGGTGAGCCGCCCGAAGAAGGTACCGCGGTACGATTCGGGGATCAGATCGCCCACCCAACTGCCGCGCGCGTTGCCGGAGACCTGCGCGAAGAGGGTGACCAGCGTGATGATGCCGATAAGGGCGGTGAGCTGCACGGTTGACGACGCCCGGGCGAGGCAATAGGGGATGAGGATGATTAGCGCCCACCCCGCCACGTTGAGCAGCGCGCCGCCCAGCGTGAGCGCGCGCCGGCTCACCCCGCGCTCGATGACCGCCGCCGACAGCAGTTGCACCCCCACGCAGAGCATCGGGATGGTGCTCATCAACCCGATTTCCACGTTCCCCGCGCCCAGCCGCAACGCGTAGCCGATGAGGAACATCCCCCCGGTGGACGCCGCGTAAATCGCCCCGAGCATCGCCTGCGCATAAGACAGACGCACGGCGCGCTCGATGGCGTACGAGGATAACTTGGCGGTGGCGTCGGACATACAACCAGCCTGCTTTCACGTGCAACGGCTGGTTGAAATGTTCGCCGGTACGAAGGGTTCTCCTTTACGGGATTCAGAATTCAGGCATTTGAACCCGAAGGGCTCAGATGCGTCAGCCCGGGGCGCTGCCCTCACTCTTATACACATCTCTCCCCGGGCGTGAGTACCCCGTACAGCCGAAAGGCTTCCTGAGCGCGGAGCCACCCGCGCATGAGCACAAACGGACCGGGCGGCCCGTCCCCCATCTGGGCCGCACCGAGCCGCGCACGGGGTTGCCGGCGAAGGCGGGGCGGGCGGTGGAGGCGTAAGGGGGGCGGGTCATAGTAAGAGGAAATTGCAGCATTCCTGTAGCACGAAGGGCTCGTATTCGTCAGCCCTGGGCAACGCCCAGGGGTATAGAGCGAAAGAATCCCGAGCCCTGAAGGGGCGACATCCCCGGTGAGCATATCGCCCTTTCAGGGCTCGGGCATGCTGTGTACCGAACCCAGGGCGCTGCCCTGGGCTGGCGAATGCGAGCCCTTCGGGCTATAAGGTGAATTCGCGCCGCGCAAAGGCGGGACAGCCACCACTTTTCCGGGCACCGGTTGGAAGATCGGCACCCGGGTGGGGAAAAGTGGTGGCAGTTCCGTCTTTGCGCTTCACCTTACTTGATGGGCGGGAGGTCGGCTTCCGTCCGTCCCAGTACGATCTGATCGAAGAGGGCGGCGCCGCCGATGGTGGTGAGGCTCATGCCGCGGAGGATGACGGGGCCTTTGGTTTTGGCGGCGTAGGCGTCCCACAGGTCGACGCGCACGACCGTCCAGTCGGTGGGTGGGGTGTCGGCGACCTTTTTGTTGAACTGGCCGTCGGTGGTGCTTTGCTGGCCGGCGTAGAAGCCGGCGCGCAAGCCGTAGGCCTGGCCCCACGTCGCCAGCGTCATGCCCTTTGTCGCGGGGGAGGTGGCCTTCCAGGCGAACTGCAGGTAGCGGTATTGGCCGGGCGTCGGTTTTTCGGCGATCTCGAAACCCCAGTTGGGCAGCAGGTGGCCGTACGGCGCCATGTAAAGGGGCTGCGCGGCGTGGTCGGCGTCGAGGGCGATGCAGCGACCGCCGGAGAAGGCGCCGGTGAACTGGAAGCGGGCGCCCATGCCTTGATTCACCAGCACGTTGTCCAGGTCGTTCCCCTCGTCGAAGAGGGTCGCCAGCGGGCGTTTGTTGAGCACGTCGGGGTGCGAGTTGCCGATGGCTTCGCCGTGCAGCACGATCTCGCCCAGACGCAGGTTGCCGCACACGCCCCACGGGAGGAGGATGCGGAAGCGCGAGGCCTCCAGCGGTTTGGCGAAGCGGTGCGTGTGCACGGCGGCGTTGGAGAGGAGCGGATAGCCGGTGACCCACTGCTCCTTGGCGGCGTCCCAGTAGTCGAAGGAGGCGTCGCGAATCCAGCTTTCGGGATGCGCCGGGTCTTCTACCAGCGTGATGCCGGTGACGCGGAGCTGTGTGTTGTAGGTGTCGATCTTCAGGTAGTTCACCGGCGAGGTTTCCGCGAACCAGCCCACGTCGCCCCAGGTGAGCCACGGCTTGGCGGGCGCGTCCGGCTTGCCGTCGTAGAGAATGGCCGAGTCATTCTGCAGTTGCGCCTCGCCGCTGGTGCGCTCCAGCCGGATCACCGCCTTCGTGCCCGTGAGCAGGTTCGGCGTCAGCGGCAGCGGCTGCGCGTCGGCGGTGCCCCAGCCGGTGACCTTCGCGGTGGGCACGGGGTCGGCGTCAGGCGGCAGCGCGGCGCGCGCCGGGTCGCCGGGGGTCAGGTGGGTGTGCCAGCGCTCGGTGTATGTCGCGCTGAGGCGCGTCACGTCGCCCATCCACGTGCCCACCAGCAGGTCGCCGCCGGGCAGCCACGCGGGCACGGGCAGGGCGCCCAGGTCGCGCTCCAGCAGCACGGCGCCGGCGGTGTCATATACGTACAGCGTGCCCAGGTCGCTCCCCGCGGCCACGCGCTTGCCGTCGGGGCTGAAACGCGGGAAGCGCATCGTCTCGTCGCCCTGCGCGATCCATTGCAGCCCGCCGGCCAGCGTGTAGAGCTTCACCTGCGTGCCGGTGGCGACGATGAAGCGCGCGCCGTCGGCGGTCAGGTCCAGGTCGCCGGCGGGGGTGAGCAGCGTGGTAACGAGCTTGCCGCCGCGCAGCACGAAGACGCGCCCACCCTCGCTGGTGGCAAGCACCGCCTGGGTGCTGCCGTCGCGGCTGACCTGGATGGCGCGAATCTCGCCGGTGTCCGCTAGATTGAGCGCCCACTTGCGCACGCCGGTGAGGGCTTCATACGCGGTGACGGTAAGGCCCTCGGCGACGAAGAGGGTGTCCGCGCTCGCGCCCAGCGTGGCGGTGTGACGCTTATTCGGCCACCAATCCTGCTTCCAGCGCAGCGCGCCGTCGCGCGTCCACACCGCCAGCCCCAGGTCGCCCGCGGCGGCCACCCAGGCGCCGGAGGCGGGCACGGCGAAGTTGTCGATGTGGTCCTTCAGGATGGCGGGCACGAAGCGGTGCGGCAGGCGACCCGGCACGCCGTAAAGGGCGAAGCGACGCTCGAATTTGCCGTCGGCACCGGCCAGGTAGAGGTGGTAGCCCTCCGCGCTGGTGAAGTCGAAACCCTGCACCGCCACGCCGGCGTCCAGCCCCCGCGGCGCGAAGGCGTAGTACCCCCCGGCGCGGGCGCGCCAGCGCAGCGCCCCGGTGGCGGTGTCCACGGCGTAGAGGTTCTGATCCCAGTTCATTGCGTTCAGCACCGCCAGCGTGCCGTTGTTGCACAGCGCCACGTCGCGCAAGTGCGGGCCGAAGCTGTCCTCGATCGGCGCGGCAGCCGCGGTCTTGCCCACCGCGGCGACGGTTGCCTGTACACCATCGTGCAGGGTGGCCTGGGTGAGGGTCAGCGGGGCGGGGGTGACCGGCACCGCCAGCCGCGCGGTGAGGCCGCCGCACAACTCGACGGCTTCCAGCGTGAGCCCTGTGGCGGTGACGGGCGCGGTGCAGGTGCCGGTGCCGCCGCCCGAGCCGATGGCGCCGTTGCGCTCCTCGATGACCGTCCCGGCGGCATCGAGCACGCGCAGGCGCACGGGGATGCTCGCGCGGATCGCCTTGCCGGCGGCGTCCGTGATGGCCAGCGTCCACGCGAAGGGCTGCCCGCCGCGCACCGCCGCCGGCCCCTTGAGGGTGATGGCGCCGATGGCCGCGGGCAGGATGGCATAGACGCGGGCGGAAAGCGTGCGCAGGTCGGCGGTGACCACGCCGTCCCGCGGGGTAACGCGCTGCAAGGCGAAGCAGTCATACACCACGGTGGCATCGGCGGGCAGCTTCACCGGCTGCAGCAACGGCAGGCGCGAGGTGATGGTGAGGTTGACGCGCCACAACTGGCCGGACTCCAGCGGCAGGTTGGCGTTGTTCACCACGAAGAGGTAGCGCCCCTGCTCCGCCGTGCGTTCGGTGATGAAGACCATGTCGTTATTCACCTCGGCGGCGGGAGGGGTGACGGCGGCGAGCGCCTGGGCCAGCGTGGGCAGATCGGCGCGGCAATACTCGGGGAAGCGCCGGTACGCGTCGTCGTCGCTGGCGGGCGAGGGGTCCTTCTCGAAGTGATCGAAGGCGACACCGAGCGGGGTGAACTCCTGCACGACGGTTTTACGGCAGGTGTCGTCGTAGAGCACCGCCGCGCCCGCGCCTTTGGCGGCGCGCAGCGCGTCGCGCAGCACGGGCTCCAGCTCCACCTGCTGATCCACCACCAGGATCGCCTTGTAGCGGCGCAGCGTATCCGGGCCGATGTCCTCCGCGAAGACCATGGTCGCCGGGTAATGCGCATGCAGGCAAGTGGCGTAGGCCTCCTTCACGCGGGCGTAGTGGCGGCCCCACACGCTGCTCCACTCGTCGATGCGGAACATGCGTCCAGAGGCGACGATGGCCACGCGGTCGTTGGTATGCATGCCCGCGAACCACGGGCCGTAGTCCTTGAGCAGGCCGTTGAGGGCGCGGTAGATGCTGTGCGCACCCAGGTCGGCGAGGCGCGGGTCTTCCGGCATGGCGCCCCAGTTGAGCACGTGGCCGGAGAAGCCCGCGCCCGACGCCCCGCGCATGACGGCCTGGAAGAGGGTGGGCACGATCTGCCCGCCGGTGCCGTCGTCGTTCCAGATTTCGGGATGGGTCCACGACGGCTTGCCCGGGCGGGTGTAGAAGTCCACGTTGTTCGGCGAGGCATACGGCACGGCGACCTGTTCCCACTGCGCCTGCAGGTCACTCTCGTCCACGTTGCTCAGCGAGATGGGGGGATAGGCTTCCACGTTGCGGTACGGCGCGGCGGAGGCGGTGACCAGGCCCGGCGCGAGGCCGCGCAGCGTCTGGTTGAAGAGTTCCTGCGCCTGCACCGCCATGTTCAGCCGGATGTCGGAGACGCGGTCGAGCACGGGGTCCCACGCGCCGGTGTCCTTCGCGTTTTTCAGCGCCGCCTGATAGGCCGTTTTATCCTCCGGCGTCTCGGCGGCGTTGGCGCCGCGCTTATCGAAGACCCACCAGTTGCTCGACCAGCTCCACCCGCGGAAGGACGGGAAGTTGCCCAGGTAACCCTGCGCCTTCTTCATGTCGGCGAGGAGCTGCTCGGGCTTGCGGTTGTCGAAGCCGGAGCCCAGCGGCAGCCCGGCGTCGTTGCCCATCAGGATGGCCATCTGCTGCACGCCTTGCGCGCTGTAGCCGGCCATGAGTTCCAGGAAGCCGGGGGCGAAGAGCAACTTTCCCGGCGCCGGCGCGGTGGGGTCGGCGGCGAAGCGCTTCGCCATGGCGTCCAGCTCGGGGCGCGCGCGGTTGGCCCAGGCGAAGGCGGAGAATTCCAGCGGATAGCCGAGGCGATCCACCACCAGGTTGATGCCCAGCTTCTGCAGTTTCGCCAGCCGCTGCGCCACCTGATCCGGGGCGTCCCACACGTCGGGCTCGGGGAAGGTGGGACCGTAGTCGCCGTAGTCGAGAATGTGGAAGGCCGGCTCGCGCACGCCCGGGCCGATGACCAGCGGCTGCGGCACGCCGGACAGCCCCGCCGCCTCCGCGGTGAGCAGGTAGCGCCCGGGAGCGAGGGCCGCGGTGCAGGCCTTGCTGAGGGTGCAGAAGACGTTGGCATCCGCCACGGGCAGCGTGCTCGACGCGACGACGGTGGTGCCCGCCAGCAGGTTGAGCTTCACCGTCGCCGGGCGGTCGGCCGGGGCGGTGCACAGCGCGATGCGCACGGGGATGGCCTCCCCGCGACCGTAGTAGGTGCGGTTGTCGGGTGTGAGCACGCACGCGGTGCCTTTGGCATCAGGCGCGCGAATCTCCACCAGCCCCTGCACCAGGTACTCCGACGGGGTGGCGGCGTTCACCGGCTGCGCCTCCGGGGTCACCTTGAGCTGGTAGACGCCGCTCAGGTCAGCGGGCACCTGCACACCCTCGGGGGTACGTGTCAGCTCGCGCCAACCGGGAGTGCCGAAGGGGCGCGCCCACACGCGCCACTGCGGGGTGATGGGCCGCGCGGCGGTGAAGTCGATGCGGAAGGGCTCCGTCTTCCCGGCGAGCCACACATCGTCGGGATAGGTTGCCGCCAGCCGCTCGTTGTCGGTGTCCACCACGTTGTGCAGCTTACCGGCCAGGTCGTAGCGCTGGAAGAGTTCGGTGGACGACCGGCGCTTGATGAAGAGCTGGTTCTTCGCCAGCGCCAACGCGCAGATGCGCTGGTCGCCGACGGGTTTGCGGTCGCCCATCTGCAACTTCACGGTACCGAGGGCTTTGCCGTCCGGCCCGAAGACCTGCAGCGTGTCGGACATCCCCTGGATGACATACACGTTGCCGGCGTCATCCACGTCGTAGCCGCCGTTGCCACCCTCCCAAGCGTTACTGGAGATGCCGGGCGCCATCTTCCACCGGGTGACGCCGTCGAAGCCCACGCAGCGCATGGTGCCGGTGTAGAGGAGCACCACGAAGCATTGCTGTGCCTCGCACACGCGCATCTCCTGGATGTTGCCCTCGCCTTTGGGGGGATCGTGGGGGATGGCGTAGCTGGTGACCAGCTTCCCCTGCGGGCTCACGCGTACGATGCGGTCGCGGTGCAGGTCGGCGCCGTAGAAGTCGCCGCTGGCGCCCACCGCCACCCAGTCGGTGGCGTCCCAGCCCACGGCATCGCTCACCAGGAAGTCGTTGCACTCGGCGACCTTTGTCAACGTCGTGTCGTGCACGCTCACCTTGTGCGCGAAGTGCCCGTGGCTCACCGCCACCACGCCGTCAGCGTTGGCCACGGCGTCCCCCGCCGATTCTTCCACCGCCCCGCCGAATTTGCGCAACCCGTCGGGCGTCACGCGCAGCACGTAGCTGGTGTTGCCCGGACTGCACAGGTACACCTGCCCGTCGCGGCCCGCGGTCAGGCGCGCGCGCTGGCAGTCGAAGTTGGGATTCTCGCGGGAGATGACCTGCTCCAGCGTCGTCGCCCGCAACGGCAGCAGCGCGGCAAGCAGCAGGAAGAGCGTAAAGGCACGCATCGTCGGAACCTCGTTTCGAGTGGTACCCCTACCCTTCCGCGCGCGCAAGCGTTCTCCTGCCGGGAAGCGTTTGCCACAAGGTGGGCGGACGCGATTCCTAAACGCGGCCCCCCACCCCCTGACCCCCTCCCCCGTAACGTCCTGTGATGGGGGAGGGGGAAATGGGCATCGCACCGCTCGTCGAAGCATAGCTCCCTTCCCCCGTCACAGGACGTTACGGGGGAAGGGTCGGGGATGGGGGGGCACGCCGGGAGGCGCGGAACGCAAAAGATCGTGGGTATTTTCGCCCCAGGTTTGGCGGCGTTCTTACGCCATGAACATCTCGTCCACCTCGTCGACGGCGGCCTGGTAGATGCGGTCGGCGACGTGTTCGGGGGTGTCCACGGGCTGGGGGGTGCCTTCGCGCTGGCGGCGGCGTTCCTCGCGGTTGCCCAGCGAGTGCTCGCCGAAGCCGGTGGAGGTGAGGCGCGGGTAGACGGTGATGACCTTGATGCCTTCCTCCGCCAACTCGCCGCGCGCGGTGTCCGTGAGCATATTCAGCGCCACTTTGGTCGCGGCATAGGCGGAGAGGCCGGGGATGTGCATCTTCGACACCATGGAGCTAACGTTGATGACCAGCCCGCCGCCTTGCGCGCGCATGGCCGGGATGGCCGTCTGCATGGCGGCGAGCGGGGCGTAGACATTCAGGTGCATGATGCGGTCGAAGTGCTCCAGCGAGACGCGCTCCACGTCGCCCGCCGCCGCTTGCCCGGCGTTGTTGATGAGGATGTCCAAGCGCCCGAAATGGTGCAGCGTTTCCGTCACCACCCGTCGCGCTTCGTCGGGTGCGTACAGGTCGGCGGACAGGGTGAACACCTCGCCGCCGGCGGCGCGAATCTCCGCCGCTACCTCCTGCAACAGCGCCACCGAGCGTGCGGTGAGGGCCAGCCGCGCCCCTGCCTGCGCAAAGCGCAGCGCCGCCGCCCGCCCAATGCCCATCGACGCGCCGGTGATGAGGACCACCTTGCCGGAAATATCCATGAGACCACCTCCGAGTGTGTTCTTCCGCTTGCCTTGGGAGGGTTCCTGCCGGTGGGGTGAGCAATCGGGAGGGATGCCGGCGGTTGTCGAAGGGCGGGCGATTCGGGTATACTCGGCGCGTTATGTTTTTTCGACGGGAGCCTGCGCCGGCGGGCGAGATGAAGCTGATGGTGGGGCTGGGCAACATTGGGCGGGAGTATCAGCACACCCGGCACAACATCGGCTTCGAGGTGATCGACGAGGTAGCGCGGCGGGCCAACGCGAGCTTTCGCAAGGGGAAGTTCAAGGGTGAGGACGTCACCGTGCATATCGGCGGCACGCGTGTGCTGCTGTTGAAGCCGCACACGCTGATGAACCTCAGCGGCGAGGCGGTGGTGGCGGCGTCGCGTTTTTACAAAATCCCCCCCACGGGCATCCTGATCATTTGCGACGACATTTACCTGCCTCTCGGCAAGCTGCGGTTGCGCCCCAAGGGAGGCGACGGCGGGCACAACGGGCTGTGGAGCATCATCCACCGCCTGGGCACGGACAACTTCCCCCGCCTGCGCGTGGGCGTGGGCGGCGCCCCGGAGCAGATGGAGCTGGCTAACTTCGTGCTTAGCCGCTTCCTCGCCCACGAAGTGCCGCTCATCCACGAAGCCCGCGACCGTGCCGCCGCCGCCGCCGAAACTTGGGTGCGCGAGGGGACCGAAGGGGCGATGAATAAGTTTAACGCGGGATAAGAGACGGGGCGCCGATATTCTCGTTTCCGTGCCGCTTCTCGCTTCCCGCTTCTCGCTCCTTTCATCTGGACTTACCGTTCGGTAACTGCTATACTGCCGCTGTCATTGCCGGGCTGCCCGTGAATTCCTGCTTATTCTGACGGGATGTGTAAGGAGGGGGTGGCCGGGGAAAGATGTTGCCAAGATGTTGCCTGCCCGGGAGGGAAGCGGGGTGGGTGCGATGGAGATAGGCGTACGCCGATGAGCAAAAAACATATATTGAATCCGCCGCCGATACCGCCGGAAGACATGCCGCCGCAGCGGCAGAGCTGGGAATGGGAAGCCGCGGTGGGGACGCTGGGGTTCTTCATCATCCTCGGCTTCGAGCTGCAGGCGAAACTCGGCGCGCCGGCCATTCACCCACCGTGGAACGTGGTGCTCGCGGTCGGCGGGCTGGTGCTCGCCGTCGTGCTGGGCCTGGCGCTACGGCGCGCGCCGCTCATGCGCTTCCTGTCCGGCGTGCCCTTTGCGGTGTGCGCCACGGTGGCGGTGACAGTGCTGGCCATCTTCGGCACGATCATCGTGCAGAACCCGGAGGCCAAAGGGCGGCTCGCGGCGCTCGGGGTGCACGCGCTCTTCACCTCGTGGGCGTTCTTCCTCACCGTGCTGCTGCTGCTGCTCAACCTGGCCACCGTGCTGGGACGGCGGCTGGTGACGCGGCGGCCGGGCAACGTGGGCTTTATCCTCAACCACCTGGGGGTGCTCGTCGTCTTTCTGGCGTCGATGACGGGGTCGCCGTTTGTCATCAACGGGCTGATGAAGCTGGCGCCGGGCGCCGCCAGCAGCACCGTGCGCGACGACGTCGGACAGGTGCCGCGCGACATCGGCGCCACCCTCACGTTGAAGCATTTTCAACTCGAATACTTCTACCCGCCGCACCTGCTGCTCATCCAGGGGATGGGGGGGATTCCCGACGCCGACTTCGCGTATGCCGGGCATACGTGGACCGTGCCGACGTCGCCGACCGCCGTGTATACCATCCACGTGCTCGACTACCTGCCCACCGCGGTGCAGCGTCCCGACGGGACGTGGCAGGCCGACGCGACCGGGGAAGGCGTGGCGCACGTGCAGGTGACGCCGCCGAATGGCAAGCCGGTTGCGGCGTGGGTGTCCGAGTCGCAGCCGCTGCGCCCCGCGAATACGGATTGGGCGGTAGCGGCGGATTTCGAAGACTCGTCGCAGAAGGCCTTCCGGTCATATCTGACCGTCAACGAGCCGGACAAAGCGCCATATGACTTCACACTGGAAGTGAACAAGCCGCTGCAGATACACGGGTGGACGCTCTATCAGGCCAGCTACGGCCCGGACACCAGCACCATGCCGCCGCAGTTCTACTCGCTGCTGCACGGCGTGCGCGATCCGGCGCTGCCGCTGGTGTATCTCGGTTTCCTCCTCATGGTGCTCGGTGCGTTTACCGCGCTGTGGTCCAAACGCGCGCTGACACCGGAGGCGACAGCATGAATCCACACAACTACTATCCGCTGATTGCGGTCTCGATCCTCATCCTGTGGACGCTGGCGATCGTGGGCTTCGTACCCGCGATAGCGGCGCGCCGCAAGAACCTGGGCACCGTCACGCTGGTGCTGGGGCTGCTGGTCTTCATCGGTTTCGCCGCCTGGCTCTGGGTGAGCCTGGGGCGCCCGCCGCTGCGCACGCAGTGGGAGACGCGCATGTGGTTCTCGCTGCTGCTGGGCGCGGCGGCGTTGCTGCTGCAATGGCGCTGGCGCTCCGCGCTGCAGGTGATCCCCTCGCTGCTGCTGGCGATGGTCTTCACCATCCTCAACCTGGCCATGCCGGAGTCGCTGGACAAAACGCAAATGCCCGCGCTGAACAGCCCGTGGTTCGTGCCGCACGTGATGGTATACATCCTCTCCTACGCCCTCTTCGGCATGGCCGCGCTGGTGGCGCTGTGGGGACTGCTGAAGCTGTGGGTAGGCGACAAGCCCATCGAGGCGACGCTGGTGATCGAGGCGCGGCGGCTGGTCTACATCGCCTTCCCGTTGCTCACCGTCGGCCTGCTCCTCGGCGCCGTATGGGCGAAGATCGCCTGGGGCACCTACTGGGGCTGGGACCCGAAGGAGACGGGCGCCTTCGTCACCTGGGCGGTGTACCTAACCTACCTGCACCTGGAGCACTCCACCAAGCTCTCCTCGCGCACCCACCTGATCCTCCTCGCGGTAGGCTTCATCGTCGTACTCGGCACGTGGTTCGGCATCAACTACCTACCCTCGGCGGCAACGAGCGCGCATACGTATTCGATGAAGTAATCTGAACCTTGATTCGTCGGATTATGGGATTACCCTGATTACCGGAACTGTTGTCGTAAACAGAAAGGTGAAATCAAAGGCATCCTTTCATCCGGCGAATCAGGGTTCAGACAACGGGTGACCGCGTACCGCTGTCCCGGCACTCACAGGCAAACAGCGTGGTAGCGTAAGGGCTCGTAGTAGGTCCGCAGCGCAGCAAGAACCGTTACCTCACATCATAGATGTGAGGGACGCGCCTTGCTGCGCTGCGTCGCTACTACGAGCCCTTTTGCTTACTCCCTTTACCGGTTATTTCGCGTGCAGACCGAGCACGCGGCCGTCGGCGAGGCCGACGACGAGGGTGTTGCCGCTCCAAGCCAGGACGGAAATGTCCTGCGGGAGCTGCTGGTCGGTGAGCAGCTCGCCCTTGGCCGAGATGGTTTGCAGGGTGCCGCCCCAATAGGCCACGGCGGTGACGCCGGTGCCGGGCACGACGGCCTTCACCACGCGATCCTTGCGCAGCTTGTCCGCCGGCAAGGCCTTCACGTCGGTGCTGACCTTCGGGTTTTGCAGTACTTGCGCCGCGTTGGCCGTGCCGTGCGTCGCTTTCTTGCCGTTGGCACTCACGGTGGTGAGCGATCCATCGCCGGTGCAGATCGTGAGTTCGCCGTTGGCCGCGTCCATCCACAGCGGGCGGTCGGGCACGGTGAGCTGCCAGGCCGGGGTCAACGCCGGCAGCGAGCCGGCATTACGCGTGGCGGCCTGGACCGTGGCCAACGTCGGCTGCTGCCAGGTCGTCAGCGGGTTCAGCCCGGCGATAGCTTCGTAGAGGGCGCCGACGCCGTCCGCCATGCCGGCGGTATCAGCGGCGACCACGGCGACGGATTCCTCGTTAAAGCGCAAGGCTTCCACCTGCCAGGACAGCAGGGCGCGCCCCGGACCCGGGAAGGCGGCATCCGTCTTATACGCCAGGAAGCCGTTGTCGCCCAGGAACTTGATCAGCACGTTGTTTTGCGCCGACCCGAGCAGGATGACCGGGCCGGTGACGGTGAAGCCGACGAAGGCCGGGCTGTTGTTCGCGCCGGGCTTGATGTTAGCTTTGCCGGCATACCCCAGGTGGCCGACCCAGGTGGCGGCTTCTTCGTCGCTCAACGTGCGGGTTTTGATTTCGCTCGCCTTCACGATGGTCGCGCGGATGTCCCACGGCTTCAGGATCGTCGCCAGCCGCGCGGCGGCGGCGGGCAGGTAGTCGGCATCGCCGATGGCGATGGTCACGTCTTTGTGCGACTGGAAGAGGGCGTAGATGCGCTGCCGGTCTTCGCCGAAGGAGAGCGCGCGCTGCGGCATCCCGGCCACGGCGCCACACTGGGCGGGCGCCGTCAGGGTGAAGGTGGCGCGGCCCACGGTGTTGGCGAGCAGGTCGGTGACTTCGACCGTCCACACACCGGAGGGATCGTTCACGGCCAGCGGCAAGGCGACCGTGCAGGTGCCTTGCTTCGTGGCGCGGTACAGGTCATAGCGCACGCCCTGCAGGGGGTCGATGACTTTGATCTGCAGCGGCGCGGAGCCCGCGAGGGTCTGCTGCCGCGTATCCACCAGCGTGGCGGCGATCTCCACGATGAGCGGCGCGTTCTGCGCCGTGTAATCGCGGGTGATCTGCGGGGTAGCCACCTGGACACCGCCGATGGGGCGGGCCGTGCGGGCATAGGCGTGCATCTGCCCCGGGCCGAAGCCGATCTTCGCGGTGAGCTGGGTGCCGCTCTTGGCGAACTCGGTGGCCGGGCCGCCCAGCAGCGCGTTGTAGATCGGGCGGGTGTCCGCCGGCAGGCCGATGGTGGCGGTGAGGGGTTTCAGCGAGTTCTTCTCCCCGGCGACGGCGTCGTAGGCGGCGTTCACGGCGAAGTCATACTCGATATCGCCGCTGCGCTGGCGCGAGGCGTTGATCTCGTCGCTGCTGGAGGTAAGGTCCGGCTGCATACCGAGCTTGGCGAGGCAGGCCTTGAAGGCGGCGGCCAGCGGGCGGGCTTCCTGGTACACCACGCCGACGGTTTGCATTTTCGCCATCTCGTCGTCGATCTTCTTAGAAGCCGTTTGAAAACGCCTACTCCTCCGGTCAGCGCTGCTCTCCCCAGCGCCTAGCGGTCGCTTCCTGTCCTGGTGTCTGCGACCGCCGATGCGGTCCGCCCGGTGCCGGTGGCCGCCGATTGCTTGTCACAAC
>CAIYQO010000242.1 GCA_903928345.1 uncultured bacterium
CCCTTCCCCTCGGGGGGAAGGGCGGGCCTGTCCGCCGAAGCTCCGCAGAGCGAAGGCGGGGGATGAGGGCGCGTGCAGGACGGCGAAGTGGGCTTTATTTAACGGCATTGCGCTGAAGCGCGCTGGACCGGACGTTTGACACGTCCCCAGCCGGTTTCAACCGGCTTGAGGTCGTCAGCCACCGGGTTCACCCGGTGGCAGAACGCCTGGTACGATAGTCGTATTAGCGACAGTTCCGGCAGAAGCGCGCGCAAAAAGGGTTTTCCCGTCGCTTTGCTGAATTAAGGCGGCATTAACGTTTGCGGCCGGGAGGGCCGTTGCCGTGCGAGGCTTGTTATGACCGAATCGCCGTCTCCCGCTATCCGACTCAGCCAACCGGCCACGCGCTGGCTCGACGCGCATCCGTTGGGCAACGGGCGTATCGGCGCGATGGTGTTCGGGGCGACGAAAACCGAGCGCATCGCCCTGAACCACGAAAATCTGTGGCGCGGCGTCACGCGCAACCGCGACAACGAGGACAAATCGTCCTACCTGCCGCAGATCCGCGAGGCCTTCTTCCAGGGGCACAACCTGGAGGGCGCCGAGTTGGCGAACAAGCACCTCGGTGGGGCGGGCAACCGCGTGCAGCCGTATCAACCGGCGGGCGACCTGGTGCTCTTCCTCCCCGGCCACGACATCGTCTACGACTACGAACGCGTCCTCGACCTCGCCTCCGGCGTCTGCACCGTGCGCTATCGGGTCGGCGCGACCCACTACATGCGCACGCACTTCGTCTCCTCCGCGCACAACGTGCTGGTAGTGCACCTTACCGCCGACGCGCCGGGCGCCCTCTCCGGCGCCGTGCACCTCACGCGCACCACCGACCCCGACTGCGTGCTCGACGCGTGGGCGCAGGGGCACCGACTGGGACTGACCGGGTACTTCAAAGAAGGCATCGACTTCGCCATGGAGGCGCGCGTATTGGCGCGCGGGGGCACGCTGACGGAAAAGAGCGGCGCCACGCTCTACGTGAAGGACGCCGACGAGCTGCTGCTGCTGCTGACGATTTCGGTGGACTACGACGAACCGGAGCCCGCCGACTGGTGCGTCTACCGCCTGGACGACGTGCCGACCGACTACGCCACCCTTTATGCTGACCACGTAGCGGAGCACCGCGCCCTCTTCGACCGCGTCTCCCTCGATCTGGCGCACGACGCGGCACTCGACGCGCTGCCGATGGACGCGCGGCTGGCACGCGTCAAAGAGTCCGGCGCCGACCCCGGCCTCGCCGCGCTGTACTTCCAGTACGGGCGCTATCTCCTCATGGCATCGTCGCGTAACTGCACGCACCCCGCCAACCTGCAGGGGCTGTGGAACGAGGAGCTGACCCCGCCGTGGGAGAGCGACTTTCACCACGACATCAACCTGGAGATGAACTACTGGCCCGCCGAGGTGGGCAACCTGGCGGAATGCGCCGACCCGCTGCTCGCGTATGTCCAGCGCCACTCCGTCGCCGGGGAAAAGGCGGCGCGCGCGCTCTTCAACTGCGGCGGGGTATGGTTCGCCCTGACCGGCGACATCTGGAGCATCACCACGCCGGAAGCCCCGGGGTACGACGTGTGGACCGGCGCCGCCGCGTGGCTGGCCCAGCACCTGTGGTGGCGGTACGAATTCAGCGGCGACACGGAGTTCCTGCGCGCCACGGTGTATCCCTTTTACCGCCGCGTGGCCGCCTTTTACGAGGACTTCCTGGTGCGCACGCCGGACGGCGCGCTGGCGCCGGTGCCCTCGCAGTCGCCGGAGAACACCTTCCAGGGTGGGGCGTGGCCGGTGAGCCTTTGCGTGGGCGCGACGATGGAGCTGACCTTCATCCGCGAGGTGTTGCTGCGCTGCCTGCACGCCACCGCCGCGCTGCATGTGGACGCCGAATTCCGCCCCGTGTGGGAAGGGATGCTCGCCGCGCTGCCGCCCTACCGCGTGGGCCGCCACGGGCAACTGCAGGAGTGGCGGGAGGATTACGAGGAAGTGGAGCCCGGCCACCGGCACGTGTCGCACCTGGTGGGGGTCTTCCCCGGCGAGTTGCTGCGCGCGGACTCGGCGCCAGCGCTTTTCACCGCGGCGCGGGTGTCGCTGGAGCGCCGCCTGGCAGCGGGGGGCGGCCACACCGGCTGGAGCCGCGCGTGGACGGCCTGCCTGTGGGCGCGCTTCGGCGACGGCGTGCAGGCGCACGACCACCTGATGCGGCTGATCACCGACTTCGCCACCTCCAGTCTGCTCGATCTGCACCCGCCGCAGATCTTCCAGATCGACGGCAACCTGGGCGGGGCGGCGGCGGTGGCGGAGATGCTGCTGCAGAGCCACGGCGGCGTGCTGCGCCTGCTGCCCGCGCTGCCCCCCGCGTGGCCGACCGGCACGCTGCGCGGCCTGCGCGCCCGCGGCGGCTTCACGGTGGACATGGCGTGGGAGCAGGGCGCGGTGTCCTTCGCGGCCATTACCAGCCACGCGGGACGCCCCTGCCGCGTGGCGTGGGCGGGCCCGCGCCCGAGCGTGCACTGCGACGCCCAACCGATCGCGATCTCTACCGCCGACGGCGTGGTATCTTTCCCCACCAAGGCAGGCAAGCGCTACCTGTTGCAGGTGAACGCCGTGCCGCGGTGAATGGGTAAAGGTATCGGAAGGTATTCCCGGCCATCGCGCACGGCGTGTGCGGAACCGACGTGAGGAGTTCAACGTTCAACGTTCAACGTTCAAAGATCCCTCGTTCGTTGGGTTGCGCCAATGTTGGGAGAGTGTCTGATGGCTATCGTTGAACGCTTTGAAGAATTGGAAGCCTCCGGCATGCAAGGCTCACGATACTGCGAATACCCCATCGATCTATAGATTCGTTGAACGTTGAACCTTGAACGTTGAACTCCGAGGTTTCTCATGCCGCAACGCCCCAACATTCTGTTTCTCTTCAGCGACCAGCACCACGCCGGGGTGCTGGGGTGCGCGGGGCATCCGCATGCCGTCACGCCGCACCTCGACCGGTTGGCGGAGGAGGGCGTGCGCTGCACGCAGGCCTATGCGCAAAACCCCATCTGCACCCCCAGCCGCGTGTGTTATCTCAGCGGGCAATACGCGCACAACCACGGCATTTACGGGCTGGAGGGGTATCCGCCCGCCGCGCCGTCGCTGCTGGAGCATTTCAAAACCGCCGGCTACCGCACCGGGATGGCGGGCAAGATCCACACCCCGCCGGGCTGGCTCTCGCCGCACTGCGACACCTTCCAGGACGCCTACGGACACGAGTACCTGACCACGGAATGCGGCCGCCCGTGCGCCCTCGGCGACCTGCAAGGCGGCGAAGAGGATGACTACGAGGCGTATCTCGTCGAAAAGGGCCTGGCCGACGACCGCGACGACAAGTATCTGCAGGAGTGGGTGGCGCTGCACGGCGGCTCCGCGGGCAGCCAGGGGCTCGACGCCCGCCCGTCGCGCCTGCCCGTGGACGACACGGTGGAGGCGTGGACGGCCGCGCAGGCCATCGATTTCCTGCGCGAATCCGCGACGGACGACCGCCCCTTCCTCTTCTGGATGAGCCTGCCCCGCCCGCACGAGACCTACGCACCCGCGCAGTGCTTTTGGGACCTGTACGACGAGGACACCCTCACCCTGCCCCCCTCTGCCGACGACGACTTAGCCGACCGCCACCCGACAATGCGCTTGCAAAAGGAAGGGATGCTGGGCGAGGCGCCGGGGTGGACGATCTTCGAACCCCGCGACTACGCCACCGCGCGCCGTCGCGTGCTGCACGGCTACCTGGGCTGCGTGAGCCAGGTGGACGACGCCGTGGGCCGCGTGCTGGCCGAGTTGGAGGCGCTGGGCCTGCGGGAGAACACCATCATCGTCTACGCCGCCGACCACGGGGATTTCGCCGGGGAGCACGGCATCATTGAGAAGGCGCCGGGCATCTCCTCGCGCGCCATCACCCGCGTGCCCTTCATCTGGTCGTGGCCGGGCCACCTGCCCGCGGGGCGCGTGTGCGACGGCCTGGCCGAATCGGTGGACCTCTTCCCCACCCTCTGCGGGCTGGCCGCGGCGCCGCCCCCGACGTGGGCGGACGGCCACGACCTGACCCCCCTGCTGCGCGGCAAGACGGACGCCGTGCGCGCCATCGCGGTGACGGAGAACCCGCTCACGCGCGCGGTGCACACGGCGCGCTACACGCTGGTGCACTACCCGGCCGCCATGAACGGCGGCGCGGAGTTCGGCGAGCTGTTCGACCACGATACCGACCCGTGGGAACGCCGCAACCTGTACTTCGACCCCGCGTACGCGCCCGTGGTGGCGGAGCTGCGCCGCCAACTGCTCGACTGGCTCATCGGCACCACGCGGGTGATGAGCGTGCTGCCCCCGCTGCCGGGCCGCCCGATGCCGCAGTTCGATCCGGAATACTACGACCGCGATGGGCGGATGCGCTGGGCGAACCGCGACGGGTTGCTCGCTTTCGGCGAATCGTGGTGGAAAAATTACCTGTAAACGGACGGATTACCGTACTCGGTTTCCGACGTTTCCCGTGCGTCTTTTTCCGGACCGTTTCTTCGCTGGAATCTCCCCTGCGCAACCGTGTGGACAGGCACGTCTTAGTAAACGCTCAAATCCACGTGAAATTTTGGTACACAGGGTTGTGAATGACCTCATTTCAGGCTATACTCTGCATACATTCACGGAAATGGGTGGCGAGACGGATTGGAGCAGACAAGCCACACGACTGCCCGACACCGGAATGGGATAACAAGAAGGAGGGCAGTCGGATGCCCGATCAGACCATGGTATGCCGTGATTGTAACGGCGAGTTCACCTTTACCGAGGGCGAGCAGGCGTTTTTCCAACAGAAGGGCTTTACCCCGCCCGTGCGGTGCCCGGATTGCCGGCGCAAACGCAAGAACGAAAAGATGGCCGGCGGCGGCGGCGGGTATAACGGCGGCGGCGGCGGCAGCTACGGCGGCGGTGGCGGCAGCTACGGTGGCGGCGGAGGCAGCTACGGTGGCGGCGGCGGCAGCTATGGCGGCGGCGGTGGCGGCGGCCGGAGTTCCGGTGGCGGCGGCGGACGCCGCGGCGGCTGGTAACCCCCTCTCACGCAGCACACCCCGCCCGGGCTCGCGCCCGGGCGGGGTTTTTTTTGCCTGGCGAAGGAAGCGTCCACCACGGGGAGAATGGGTATATACTACTCAGGAGGTAGTACTTATGGCCGACATGCCGCGCGAGGGGCAGCCTGCCCCGGAGTTCACCGCCGTCGATGGCGACGGGCAACCCGTGTCCCTGGCCGACTACCGGGGCCAGTGGGTGGTGCTCTACTTCTATCCCAAGGACAATACGCCCGGCTGCACCCGCGAGGCCTGCAGCCTGCGCGACAGTTCCGCGGCGCTCATCGACGTCAACGCGGTGGTGCTCGGCGTGAGCACCGACTCCCAGGCGTCGCACCAGCGCTTTCGCGCCAAGTTCGGCCTCCCCTTCCGCCTGATCGCCGACACCGACAAGGCCGTCGCCACGCTGTACGGCACCTACGGCGAGAAGACGCTCGCCGGCAAGATCGGCCTCGGCATGAAGCGCACCACCTTCGTCATCGACCCCGCGGGCATCATCCGCAAGGTCTTCACCAAGGTGGACGTCGACCGGCACGGCGACGAAGTGCTGGCGGTGATCCGCGCTTAACGGCTCACCCGTCCCGACGCCGCGCCGCCCAGCAGGGCTTCGACTTCCGCGCGGGTGGCGTAGTTGAAGTCGCCAAGGATGCTGTGCTTCAGGCATGAGGCGGCGACGGCGAAGCGGATGGCGACCGCGGGGTCGTCGAGGCCGGGGGTGGTGAGGGCGAAGATGAGGCCGGCGGCGAAGGAGTCGCCCCCGCCCACGCGGTCCACGATGTCGCGGATCTCGTACGGCGTGTAGCGCCCGGCGGCGTCCAGGGGCGCGTAGGACGCGGTCTGCGACGCGGCGTCGTAGAGCATGCCGCCCCAATTGTTGTGCGAGGCGGAGATGCTTTCGCGCAGGGTGATGGCCACGCGGCTCACGTTGGGGAACTGCGCCACGAGCTGCGCCGCCACCTCCTGATAGGCCGCCACATTGAGCGCGCCGGACTCCACGTCGGTGCCGGCGGCGTGAATGCCCAGCACCTGCGCGGCATCCTCCTCGTTGGCGATCACCACGTCCACGCAGGGGAGTACCTGGCGCATTGTTTCCTCCGCCAGCGCGCGCGGCTTGGTGCCCGGTTGCCAGTTCCACAGCTTTTTGCGGAAGTTCAGGTCGCAGGAGACTGTAAGGCCCGCCGCTTTCGCCGCTTGCGTCGCCGCCAACGTGGCCGCCGCGGTGTTGGCGCTCAAGGCGGGGGTGATGCCGGTGACGTGGAACCAGGTGGCACCCTGGAAGATGGCCGCCCAGTCGTAGGCATCCGGCGCGGCGAGCATGATGGAGGAATAGTCGCGGTCATACACCACGTTGCTCGCGCGCTGGTTGGCGCCCCCCTCGAGGTAGTACAGCCCCAGGCGACCCGCGCCGCGCACGATGGCGCAGGTGTCCACCCCCAACCCGCGCAGCGTCATCACGCAGGCATCGGCGATGGGGTTTTTCGGCAGCGCGGTGACAAAGGCCGCGTCGCCCCCGAGCAGCGCCACCGACACCGCCACGTTGGCCTCGCCACCGCCGAAGGTGAACTGCATCGCCCCCGGCAGCGCCTGTGTGAAGCGCAACATCCCCTCCGGCGCCACGCGCCCCATAATCTCGCCGAACGTCACCACGCGATTTGCCATCACAGCCTCCCAGGAATATGCGTAAAAACCGTGTAAGTCTACCCGAGGAAGGCCTGATTTGGCAATATCTACGCGGCGCAAGCGCAGGTGTGCAGCGCGGCACGCACGCGCGGGAAGAGCACGTTGTTCTCCAGGTGAATGTGGTGATGAATATCCGCCTCCAACTCCTGCAAGCCGCGGTAGACGGCCGTGAAGTTGTTGCACGCGTCGGCGGGCAGCGCGAAGTCGTGCGTGATGCGGTGCATCGCCGCCAGCGCCTCACCGGCGGCTTCGTGCTCGGTTTCCAACTCGGTGATGGTGCGGCGCGCCGTCTCATCCGCCGTGCCGTCATGCAACGCGCGAATCGCCGGGAAGGTGACGTCCTCTTCTTTGCGCAGGTGCGTCTCCAGCTCGTTTTTCAGCGCGGTGAAGGTCGCCAGCAGCGGCTGCAGCACGTCGCCGTGGTTCGGCCCATGCACGCGGGCGACCAGCGCCAGCAGGCCGGCGAGGCGAGGCAGCTCGCGGTCGAGATAGGCGTGATGGGTGGTGACGATCTCGTCCAGCAGCGCGGGCAGCGGCTCCGTTTGCCAGTTGCGCGCCGTCGTGTTGGCCGCACCCTGGGCAATCGCGGTGGTCAGCACGGCAATAACCGTCGCCAACGGCACTTTCGCCGTTCCCACGGCGTCCGCCAGCGGCAGCTTGCCGCCGCAGCAATAATCGATGCCCAACGCTTCGAACATGCGCAGCGTCTCGGGGTACGCCGCCGCAATGGCGCTGACCGTCGTTTCCGGGGTAATCGTGATGGTGCTCATGGGATGCTCCTTATCCGTTCTCGCAACGCCATGAGTATATCGCGTTATTCCGAGTAATTCTATGACAAAGGTCATGTTGTCAGAAGAAATGGCGCGTGCGTCCGAAGCGCGGAAGGTCAGAAGAGGTTGATGCCGGCGACGATATCGCCTTTACTGTAGAGGGAGAGCGGCAACCCGCCGCCGCGACCGTCGGCGCTGGGGGTGCCGCCGTCGTCCTGGCCATCGGGGCCGACGCTGTAGAGGAGATACCCGGTCGGCGTCAGCCGGTAGCGCAGCAGGCCGCCGGGCGCGAAGGGGTCGTCGGGGAGATGGTGCAGATAATATGGTGTGAGCACCTCGAGCGCCGTCGGATATTTTCCGTGCTCGGTGTGAAAGGCCTGCAGCGCCAGCGCCGTCATCAACATGCCATCCTGCACGCCGATCTGCTCGAAGCGCGCCCGCATCACGGGGCTGATAGGCAGCAGCAGCTCCTGCGCGTAGCGATCGCCGGCGTCGACGGGAAGGTACCCGGGCGTCCAGGGTCCCTTAGCCTCGTTCCGCGCGCGACGGTAGCCGGCCCAGAGATGGGTGACGATAGCCGACTTCCCCATGAGCAGCGTGCGGAGATGGTCCGCCGGTGTCGCGGGGAGGGATGCGGGGGACGCGGTGTCGGGGTCGCTGCCGAGGCCGCACTGCCGGTCCGCATAGTCCCGGAGCGCCGCGCGCCAATTCAGCCGGGCGAAGATGGTCTGCAGTTGCTCACCCAGCACCTGCCAGTCGTCATCGAGAGCCTGGCTGTAGGTCATGCGCCAGCGATAGAGCGGCTCCAGGCGCACGGCGGCCACGCGGGCTTCCAGGGCGGTGAGATGCGGTAGCGCGGCCCAGATTTCCGGCCGGATGTTCTCTTGCATCTGCGCATACCACAGCCCGTTGCGCACCCCCTGCCCGCGCTGGAGATCAAAGGCCAGGCGCAGGGCGTCCATGTCCTGCATCACCGCCTCCGACCAGTTGCCCTGGCGCCGGGCGAGGTAACCCTGCGCGGCGAGGAGCAGGTTGAGGCTCCACAGGCGCCCCATCGTTTCGGTATGCGCCAGCGTGCGCGAAGTCGGGCGGCCCCGGTAGGCGAAGCCCTGGCGCACCAGCGCCAGCGCCGCGGCGTGGGCGCGACAGAGCGCCGCGAGATGTTCCGGCGAGACGCCGATCGGCGGATGCGCGGCCAGCCAGGCATCCCGCGTGGCCCACAGGTCGGCGGGGTTGGCCGCCGTCAGGGTAAGCACCGGGTTGGGCGGCTGGGATATCGTATTCGCTTTGAAGAGCCTGCGCTCTGCCTGATTCTCGGCATCCCGGAGGCACCACTGCAGCAGAAAGGTGCCTTCCCCGGGGGACACCTGCACCATCCCCGCCGCATCCGCGTAGTTGTCGTAGGCGTTGGGCGACGGCACGGCGATGGGGGGGACGACGAGGTGCGGGGGGAATTCGAGCCAGACGCCTCCGCCGAGTAGCAGGAGGACGCCGGCGAGAACGAACCACGGCCAGCGACGCCGCACTTTACGCGGCGCCGCGACCAGGACGATCGGCTGGCTTCCCTGCCCAATGTCGCTCATTTACATGTCGTCCGTGGTCACAAAGTTGCGTCCGTGGGTTTTACTGCGGTACATGTAGGTGTCCGCGCGCTTCACCAGACGGTCGAGGGTGTCTTCCTTCACCGCCAGCGTAGCGCCGATGGAGACGGTCACCTGCACCTCTTTCCCGTCGATGTCGAGGGAGGACTGCTCCACCAGCGAGCGGAAGCGGTTGGCGATGGCGGAGAGGTGCGCCGGGGTGACGTTGACCAGGATGGCGATGAACTCCTCGCCGCCCCAGCGTCCCAGGATATCGAAGGGGCGCGAGTTGTGCAGCATGGTGCGCGCCACCATGCGCAGCACTTCGTCGCCGATATCGTGCCCGTAGGTGTCGTTGACGCGCTTGAAGTTGTCGATGTCGACGAACATGAGGCCGAAGGGCCAGGAGTAGCGCTGCATCTGGTCGAGCCAGTTGCGCATGTTCGCCTCGGTAAAACGGCGGTTGCCCAGCCCGGTCAGGGGATCGAGGAAGGCGATCTCCTCCAGCTCCTTGGTGCGGTTGACGGCGGCGACCTTCGCGGTGTTGTCGCTGAAGGTCTGCACCGCGCCGATGATGCGGCCTTCCCCGTCATACACCGGCGACACGCGCACCGACACCGGCAGGCGATACCCCTGCTTGTGATGCAGGTACATCTCCACCTCGTGCGCCGTGCCGTCGGTCAGCGTCTGCGTGAAGGGGCATTGGGCGTCGCAGAGCACACAGCCGTGCTCGTCGATGTGGCGCAACAGCTTCTCGTGGCATTGCGTGCCGACCACTTCGTCGCTGGTGTAGCCGGTCAGCCGTTCCGCGCCGGGATTCCAGTACGTGACGCACCGTTGGGTATCGACGAAATACACACCATCGTACAGATTATCGAGAATCACCTTGTAGAGGGTGCTCTCGGTATCCATGAGGTTGGCACCGTGCATGGGGGACGAAACCATACCAAACCTCCCGCCAGGGCCAGGAATGCCGGAGAATACCGGAAAAGAATGTATCATTTTACCGCTTGGCGCGGGCAATAGCAAGGGGCAATGCGATAATGAAGATCACAATGTGCGGATGAGGGGTTGGAATTCGTACCGTATGCGCATCTGCAGGGACTGTCCCGTAGCGTCTCGCGCGGGAGAATCGGGGCTGTGGTGGCCTCCGGCAGAGGCGTGTGTCCAGTCCGCGATTCTATGCAGGGGCTGTCCCGTGGCGTTGGTGTCCTGGTACCCCACGGGACAGCCCCTGCTGAAGAGCGCATCCTGATTGCCCCCTCATCACGCGCCTGCACCGCAACCGGCGTCGCTTGGACGAGACGCTACGGGACAGTCCCTGCAACGATGCGAGTCCTGTGCGGTACTAGCGGTGTTCTTTCGGAAATTGGGGGTGTGTAGCGCCCTTGGACGGCTGTTTGGAACAGGGCGGGAGCCCGGCTGTCAGCAAACCGGGCTCCCGTAATCCGCAATCCGCTACGTCGCCGTGGCGGGGGCGCGCCAGACGCTGGGGTCGGGGGCGTCGCCGAAGACGAGAGTGCTCTCAGCGGTGCTGGTGAGGGTCATCGTCATGGGCTTGCCGTCGGGGCCGCTGGCCTGCGCGCGCGTCACCGTCTGCTGCGTGGCGTGCAGGTCGAGCAGCAGCGTGGTGTCCACCAGGCGCTCCCCCTGCTGGCTGGCCTCGGTAACCTTCCAGGTCACCGGCGGACCGTCGGGTTCGTTGGCGTTGAACACGCGGGACAGCGCGCGACCGAAGGCCTTCTTATCCAGATCGTTGGCAAAGTGCAGCGCCACGCCCGTGCGCTCGCCCAGCGCGGCGGTGTCGCCGGCTTTGGTCGTTTCCGTGTAGGTGCCCAGCGTGCCGTCGGGCAGGAAGGTGTCGCCCTGCGCGCTCCACGCCGCGCCGTGCTTCACCGTGCGCCCGAGCAGCGCCCCCACCGACACCTGCCAGTCGCTGCGGAAGGACTGCGCCAGCTTGTCGGCGTCGAGCATCTGCCCCAGTTCCTTTTGATCGTCGGTGGACAGGTCGTCGTGCCCCTGGGTAATCACCTTCTCCACCCCCAGCACGCGCAGCAGCTTGCCGGTGCCGTCCAGCGAGAAGGTGACGGGGTTGTTGAGCAGGCAGCGGTCGAAGGGGTCGGGCTGATCGGCGGCGCCATCGTGCAGCACGCGCACGCTCAGCAGCGTCTCGCTGACGGTGAACCCCTTCACGGAGGTGTGAATCTCATAGCGCACGCGCTTTTCCGTGACGTAGGTATCCTTCTGCTGCAGGCCGTGCGCCGGCGCGGCCAGTTCGCGCACCGTGGTCTCCTTCTCCGTCTCGGTGGCGACCAGTGCCGCCGGCGGCGCGAAGGTCATTTTCACGCCGTCCTTGGCCCAGGCGGGTGCCAGCAAGCCGGCAACGAACAGAACAAGCCAGATGCGCTTCATAGATTCCTCGTTCCTGTAATCAACCCGGCCCGACCGAGTCATTTGACGCTCGCGCGTTAAAAAACGATCATCGCCTTCAGCACGCCGTCGCGGTAGGCGTGCACCAGCTCCATGCCGTCGGCGAGGCGGTCGAGCGGAAAGCGGTGGGTGACGATGCGGCCCGGGTCGAGCTGGCCGGTCGCCATCAGGCGCAGGCAGGGCTCCAGCGTGAAGTTGGAGCGGCGCGCGAGCATCAGGTGCAGCTCTTTGCGGCGTAGCGGGTGCGGGTAGAGGCTGATGCGGTCCACGGCGGGGATGCCGATAATCACCGCGGTGCCGCCGGGCTTCACCACCAGCGTAGCATCGTCGATAGCCTCCTGCACGCCGACGGCCTCGAAGGCGATATCGACGGCGCCCGCGGCACGTCTGATGGGGTCCACGACATCGCCGGCGGACGGGTCGAGCACCACGTCGGCGTAGGCCGCGGCAAAGGCGCGGCGCGACGGAATCGGGTCGGTCATGGCGATAAAGGTGGCGCCCGCCAACCGCGCCGCCATGGCGGTGACGATGCCGATGGGACCGCAGCCCATAATCGCCACGCGGTCGCCGGGGCGCACGCGGCCCAGGTTTACCGCGTGCACGCCCACCGCCATCGGCTCCAGCGTAGCGGCGGCTTCGAAGGAGACACTGTCGGGAATCGGCACGCACTGGTGCGCGGCAAAGACGTGATATTCGGCATACACGCCGGGTACCGGGGGCGAGCCGAGGAACTGCACCGACGGGCAGCAGTTGGGCCGCCCGACCAGGCACATCTCGCAATGGCCGCAGGACAGCGCGGGCTCCAGCGCCACGCGGTCGCCGGGTGCCAGCCCGGTGACCCCCGCGCCCAGCGCCACCACCTCGCCGGCGGGTTCATGCCCGAGCACGTAGGGGAAGGAGACCACGGCGTCGCCGATGCGCCCGTCCACGTAGTAGTGCACGTCGCTGCCGCAGATGCCCACCGCGCGCAGGCGCACCAGCACCTGCCCGGGGCCGGGCGACGGCACGGGGGCGTCGGCCAGGGCAATGGTGCGCACGGCGGTGAGCACCGCGGACTTCATAACCGTCGGCACGACGGCCGCGGGTGTCGAATCGGTAAGCATACTCCGTCAATTCGCCCCGCCCGTGTCGGTTCCTGCCGCGCAACGCCCCCCGGTTACGGGAATCCTCACGCTACGACATCGGAAAGGAGATATACACCATGCCCTGGTTATTTTATTGCGCGGATGAGGACATCACGCTAAAGGCGGATTCCAAGGAGCAACTGGTCAGCGATGTGATGCTCCACCTGAAGGACGCGCACAACACCACCATGACGCGCGAGCAGGCGTGGGAGAAGGTGAACAAGGACGCGAAACAGGCGGCGGCGTAGCGCCAAGCGCCTGAAATCGTGCTCGTGCTCGTAATCGTAATCGAACAGTTACTTGAAGCTGGCGTAGTCGATTACGATTACGAGCACGAGCACGAGCACGAATGGGGGGAACGCGACGCCCAACGAGCTTCCCGCATTTACACGCCCCCGTCCTTCAGCTATAATACCGCCGGTCATATCGGCCAGATGAGGAAGTGTTATGACGGCTGCACCCCGCTACTCCCGCGTGTTGATCAAGCTCTCCGGCGAAGCCCTGGCCGGGGAACGTGGTTACGGTATCGACCCCGACGTGGTGGTAGAGATGGCGGAGCAGTTGAAGGAGATCCTCGACCTGGGGGTGGAGATCGGCGTGGTAGTGGGCGGCGGCAACATCTTCCGCGCGCGCACCGGCACGAAGTCCGGGGGCATCGAGCGCACCACGGCCGACTACATGGGCATGATGGCGAGCGTGCTCAACGCGCTGGCCATGCAGGACGCGCTGGAGAAGGTGGGCGTGCAGACGCGCGTGCTTTCCGCCATCGAGATGAAGGAAGTCGCCGAACCGTACATCCGCCGCCGCGCGGTGCGCCACCTGGAGAAGGGGCGTATCGTGGTCTTCGCCGCGGGCACCGGCAACCCGTACTTCACCACCGACACCGCCGCCGCCCTGCGCGCCGCGGAGATCGGCGCGCTGGCGATCATCAAGGCGACGAACGTGGAAGGGGTCTACGATTGCGACCCGAAGACCAACGCCGACGCCAAACTGCTGCCGCAACTGACGTACATGGACGCGCTGAAGATGGGCCTGAAGGTGATGGACGCCACCGCGATCTCCCTCAGCATGGAGAACAAGATCCCCCTCCTCGTCCTCAACATGCGCGAGCCCGGCAACCTGATGCGCGCGATCATGGGCGAGAGCGTGGGGAGCACGATTGTGGCGGAGGGGTAGTCTGAACCTTGATTCGCCGGATTACAGGATTACCTTGATGACCTGGTGCTAACAAAGGGGGGCCGTCCACAGGGACGTCCCCCCTTTTTCACTTCTCTGCGCTCTTTGCGCCGGAGTTTACCCCGATGTAGTCGGGGCGGTGAACGTTCCCTCCTCTACAGCACTTCCCGTATCCGCGTCTCGAACTCCTCGATGGCCGGTACGGTGTCGAGGACGGTGAATTCGAGTTTGTAATCCACCGTTTCGCCGGGTTGGAGGGTGCGGAGGCGGCCAGCGGCGCGTTCGGCGGGGCGGCCCATGACCTGGCAGTTGCCGGGCTCGAGGCCGAGGACGTAGGAGCCGAAGCCCATCTGCTTCCACTGGGTGAAGTAGGGCAGCGACGCTTTATGATAAGTCATCCCCACGCCCAGGCCGCCGTCGAGAGCGCGGTTGACCAGGGCCACGCGCACGTCGCCGGCGTTGTCAGCCACCATGTCGTGGAAGAAGACCTGCTCGGTGTAACCCGGCACGGGGGCCTGGAAGCCGGCGTGGTCGAAAACCCCGTCGGCGGCGGCGGCGTCGCGCGGGGTGACCTGGCGGCTGCTCGACACCACCTGCGCGTCGGGACCGAGGAGGGGGAAGCCGAAGTTGCAGTGGTAGAGCAGCATGTGCGGCGTGGGGGCGCCGCCCAGGTTCTCCACCGTGTCGGCGATGCGCAGCGCGTTGACGCCCAGGCGGGCGGTGATGTGCCGGGTGAGGCGCAGCGGGTTGCCGAAGATCACCCCCTCGGTCAGCGTGCCCTGGATATGCATCTCGTACTCGTCGCCGACCCAGGCGCCCCAGTAGCCCAGCTCCTCGGCGGGTAGCGCAGAGACGCGCCCGTGCAGACCCAGCGCTTCACCGTCTTCCTCGACCGGCGCGCCCAGGTGCGCCAGCCCGGTGGTGGTGACCAGCCCGCCGGGGAAGGAGCGCAGCCAGCCCGCGCCGTGGGGATCGTAGTAGGCGGGATGCACCTGGCCCGCGGGGCTCAGGTAGGCGAGCGACTTGCCGTGGTAGGCCGCGCGGGTGATGTCCAGCGCGCGGTCGGCGAGCACGGTGAAGGTGAAGCCCGCGCCGGTGTCCACCTCGAAGGCGCGCACGCCGCGCTCGCGCCCCGCCGCCAGCTCGATGGGCCGGATGCCGCCCACCTGGGCCGTGGTACCCACGTAACTCTCCAGCGCCCGCCGGGAAAACTCCCGCCCGAATAATCGCACCATCGTCGCGCCTCCGTGAAAGGGGAATGAGGGGTTAGTTCGGCGGGCGGGGGGTGGTCTCCTTGTAGAATTATTGTCTGAACTGGGATTTGGGGGGATTAAGGGATTTGCTTGATGGGGGGACGATTGGAGCGAAAACCATTCAGCATACCGCTAATCATCTCCCTCCCCCCGTCGCATGACATTACGGGGGAAAGGCCGGGGATGGGGACGACGACAGGAGAGCCGGCCAAACGACAACACCACGCCCAACGGGCGTGGTGTTGTGCAATGTTATCACCCGGCCGGCTTTAGCGGCGCACGGCGTGGTCGAAGGTGTCGTGCAGGCGTTGCAGGGAGCCTTCCAGCGCGTCGATGCGGCGGTCGACTTCGGACATGGGGTCTTCGCCGGCGTTGTCGGCGTGAGCGAGGGCGACCCAGGCCAGCGCCGCCAGCCCGGCGAGGCCGGCGATGAGGAGGATTCCCGTCGTCCAGGCGCCCGAACCGTGTTTACAGTTTGTAGACATCGTTGTCGTCTCCACCCTTCTCTTCCCCCTCGGTGAAGAGCCGCTTGACGAAGGTGAGCAGCTCCACCGGATTGAATGGCTTCGTCAGATAGATATCCACGCCGTGCGAATACCCCTGAAAGACATCCTGATCCTGCGCTTTGGCGGTGAGCATGATAACCGGCAGGTGATGCGTGGCGGGGTTGGCGCGGATGCGTTTAAGCGCTTCCAGGCCGTCCATGTTCGGCATCATCACGTCGAGCACCACCATGTCCGGGTGTTCGGTCTCGATCTTCAGCAACGCCTCGCGTCCGTCGAAGGCCGTCACGACTTCATACCCGGCGCGCTCCAGGTTCACCTGAATCAGGCGCACGATATGACGCTCGTCATCCACCGCCAGGATTTTTTTGCCCATGCCGTACCTCCCCGCGGGGATCCGCCCGCGCTGTGCGGTTACATCGAGTATAGCAAACGCCCATCTCGCCGTCAACGAAGCGCAGCGGCGAAGCGAAAAAAAGCTGCCTCTCTTCCCCTTCCCGCGAGGGAGGGGGGCAGGGGGTATACGGTTTACTTACGGGAACCTGTCCTAAACGCGGCCCCCCACCCCCTGCCCCCTCCCCCGTAACGTCCTGTGACGGGGGAGGGGGAAATAGATATCGCACAGCTTGCCGAGACACATCTCCCTTCCCCCGTCACAGGACGTTACGGGGGAAGGGCCGGGGATAGGGGGCGCGCCAAAAGGCGCGAAACCGCAAAATGAACCGCATTGGGGTCAGAGGCAGTTCATTTCAGCCAGCACAGCGACGGTTGGCGGGCGGCTTTGACTTCGTCCAGGCGGCAGAGGGGGGTGTTATGCGGCGCGGTGGTCAGCAGGTCGGGGGTGTTGCGAGCTTCGTCGGCGATTTGGCGCATGGTGTCGATGAAGTAGTCCAGCGTCTCCTTGCTTTCCGTCTCCGTGGGCTCGATCATCAGCGCTTCGGGCACGATGAGCGGGAAATACACCGTGGGCGGGTGGATGCCGAAGTCGAGCAGGCGCTTGGCGATGTCCAGCGTTTTCACCCCCGGCGCGCCGGCGAGCAGGCCCTGCGCCACGAATTCGTGCATGCAACGCCGGTCGCCGTGGGGGATGGGGTAGAGGTCGCGCAGCCGCGCCTGCAGGTAGTTGGCATTGATGACCGCGTTTTCGCTCACCGCGCGCAGGCCGTCGGCACCGAGCATGCGCAGGTAGACGTAGGCGCGTACCAGCACGGCGAAGTTGCCGCCGAAGGCCTTCATGCGCCCGACGGTGTGCGCGGGGGTGACCCAGCGCACAAGGCCGTCGACCTCGCCCACCAGCGGGGCGGGCAGATAGTCGGCCAGCGCGGCGGAGGCCGCCACGGTGCCGGCGCCCGGGCCGCCGCCGCCGTGCGGGGTGGCGAAGGTTTTATGCAGGTTGAAGTGCATCACGTCGAAGCCCATGTGCCCCGGCTTCAGCGCACCGAGCAGGGCGTTGAGATTGGCGCCGTCGCCGTAGACCAGCCCCCCCGCGTTGTGGACGCGGGCGATGATCTCCGTCAGCCCCTCGTCGAAGAGGCCGAGGGTGTTCGGGTTGGTGAGCATGAGGCCGAGAAGTTGTGGACCGAGTTCATCGATCAGCGCACCGAGTGCCGCCAGGTCCACGTTGCCGCGCGCGTCGGAAGGCACCTGGCGCACCGTGAGGCCGGACATCGCCGTCGTGGCGGGATTCGTGCCGTGGGCGGAGTCGGGCACCAGCACCACGCGGCGCGCCGTCTCCCCGCGGTCATACAGGTATTTGCGTATCATCAGAACGCCGATCAGCTCCCCCTGGGCACCGGCGGCGGGCAGCAGCGACACCGCGGCAAAGCCGCCGATCTCCGCCAGCAGACGCTGCAGCGCGAGCATCAGCCGCAAGGCCCCCTGGGCGTCCTCCTCGGCGGTCAGCGGGTGCAGCCGCGTGAAGCCCGGCTGCGTGGCCGCGACGTCGTCTACCTTCGGGTTGTACTTCATGGTGCAGGAGCCGAGAGGGTAGAAGACGGTGTCGATGGCGTAGTTGAGCTGCGAGAGGTGCGTGTAGTGGCGCACCACTTGCGGCTCAGCGAGTTCCGGCAGCGGCAGTTCGTCGCGCAGGCCCTCCGCGGGCAGCGGGGTCTCCGGCACGTCGAGCGCCGGCAGGCTGGTCCCGCAGCGCCCCGGTTTGCTTAACTCGATCAAGAGCGGTTCGATCATCGGTCTACCTCGTCAGCGCCGCGAGGGCGTCCGCCAGGCGGTCGATCTCGGCGCGGGGATTCATTTCGGTGACGCAGACGAGCATGGCGTCGGCAAGGTCGGGGTAGTCCTCCCCCGGCGCGTAGCCGCCGAGGAGGCCGTATTCGGCGCGCAGGCGGCGGTTCAGCTCCGCCACGGGCGCCGGGCAGTGGAGCACGAACTCCTTGAAGAAGCGCCCCGGCGCCACGCGGAAGCCGGGCAGACTCCCCAGCCGGTCGGCGGCGTAGTGCGCCTTGTGCCAGCAGAGTTCGGCCACCCGGCGTAGGCCGGATGCCCCCATGCTCGCCAGGTAAATCGCCGCCGCCAATGCGTTGAGCGCCTCGTTGCTGCAGATGTTGCTACTGGCCTTCTCGCGGCGAATGTGCTGCTCGCGGGTGCTGAGGGTGAGCACGTAGCCGCGCCGCCCCTGGCAGTCGGTGGTCTCCCCTACGATGCGCCCGGCGGATTTGCGCACGTACTGAGTGCGCGTGGCGAAGAGGCCCAGGTACGGCCCGCCGAAGTTGAGTTCGTTGCCCAGGCACTGCCCCTCGCCGGTGACGATATCCGCGCCATACGCGCCCGGCGGGGTGAAGAGCCCGAGGCTGATGGGGTCGACGCCCACGGCAAAGAGGCCGCCGACGGCGTGCACGGCCTCCGCCGGCGCGCGCATCTCGTCCGGCGTATACAACCGCCCGAGGAAGTCCGGGTTGGCGACCAGCAGGCAGGCGGTGTTCTCATCGACCGCGGCCGCCAACGCGGCCAGGTCGCCGTGGGGCAGCTCTTCGCCGACGATTTCCCCCGGCACGCCTTGCAGGTAGGTGCGGATCACCGCGCGGTACTGCGGGGGCAGCGTGGGACTGAGCACCACGCGGGCGGCATGGCCCTCGCGCACCTTGAGGGCCATGATGACGGCCTCCGCCGCCGCGGTGGCGCCGTCATAGTGGGAGACGTTGGCGGCATCCATGCCGGTGAGGGTGGCCAGCATGGACTGGTACTCGAAGTGCGCCTGCAGCGTACCCTGGCTCACCTCCGGCTGGTAGGGAGTGTAGGTGGTGGCGAATTCGCCGCGCCCGGTGAGCGCGCGCACCACGCTGGGCACGAAGTGGTTGTACGCGCCCGCGCCACGGAAGCAGGGTACGTGCCCGGCGTCGGCGTTGGCCTCCGCCAGCGCCTGCAACTCGCGCAGGATCTCGGACTCCGACAGCGCTGGGGGCAGCTCGTACGCGGGAAAGCGGTACGCCGCCGGGATGTCGGCAAAGAGCGCTGCCGCGTCCGCCACGCCGATCGTCGCCAGCATGGCCTTTCTATCCTCAGCAGTATTGGGAATGTAGGACATAATCGCTACCTCTCACGATCTTCGTTCCGCGCTCCCGCGCGGCCCTCACCCCCTCTGTCCCCCTCTCCAAGCAGGAGAGGGGGACAGAGGGGGTTTTCGATTTCCTTTCCTATCTACGATATGCCGGTGTATAGAACGGCAACGGCACGACTTTAGCGCGTTTGGGGGTGCCGCGGACGTCGACGGTAAGGGGGGTGTCCGGCGCGGCGGCGGCGGGGGTGACCAGCGCGAGGGCGATGAAGCGGTCGAGGGTGGGCGATTTGCCGCCGGAGGTGACCACGCCGGCCGCCTGCTCGCCGTGCCACACCGCAAAGCCCTCGCGCGGGACGGCGGCATCGAGCATTTCCAGCCCCACCAGGCGGCGGGTCGTGCCTTCCAGCACACGCTTCAGCAGCCGGTCGCGCCCGATGAAAGGCCCCTTGTCGAAGCGTACGAACTTCTCCAGCCCGGCGGTGATGGGGTCGATCTCCGCGGCGATCTCGTGCCCGTAGAGGGGCAGCGCGGCCTCCAGGCGCAGGGAATCGCGCGCCGCCAACCCGGCGGGCACCGCCCCCGCGGCGAGCAACGCGCGCCACACCGCCACGGCGTGTTCCGGCGGGAAATAGAGTTCGTACCCGTACTCCCCCGCGTAGCCGGTGGCGGCGATGAGGGTCGGCGCGCCCGCCACCGTGCCGCGCGCCAGGGCGTGGAAGGGCACGGCGTGCAGGTCGGCGTCCGTCACCCGCGCCAGCGTCGCGCGCGCCGCCGGCCCTTGCAGCGCGAGCAGGTACGTCTCCTCCGTGATCTCACGCAATTCCACCTCCGCCCCGGCGTGGGCGCGCAGCCAGCGCAGGTCCTTGTCGCGGTTGGCGCCGTTGACGATGAGCCACCAGGCGTCCTCCAGGCGGTAGAGGAAGGCGTCGTCGACCATCCCGCCGTCGTCGTAGGGGAGCAGCGCGTAGCGGGCACGCATGAGGGGCACGCGGGGCACGTCGGCGGTAAGCACGCCGTTGAGGAAACGCTCCGCCCCCGCCCCGGCGATGGCGTAGCGCCCCATGTGATCGATGTCGAACAGCCCGGCGGCCTCGCGCACCGCGCGGTGTTCGGCGGTGGGGCCGGTGTCGGCGTAGGACAGCGGCAACTCCCACCCGGCGAAGTTGGTCATCCGTGCCCCCCGCGCCAGGTGCTCCTCGTACAACCGTGTCCGCCGCGTCTCCGCCATACCGCCTCCTACGCCGGGCAATAGTACCGGCTTCATTATACCCGGAAGCGGCGCTGTTGCACCGCGAAAGCGATGCATGGGGGAATGGGAGAACGGGGACAATGGAAACTGGAAAGGGCAAAATGGGGGATATTGACCGGCCCGACCTTCTGTATCGGTCGGAAGCACAGCACCGTTTGGAAGCATGACGGCAGTCGCGCGCCCGGAACCGATGCAGTGCCCCTGCTTGTTCCTCACCATGGCCTGTGCTGAGAATCGACCATGGGCATCATCATTTCCCACCGGGCGCGGGGCTGCCGCCGTCCTTCCAAACAGTGCTGGTCTGCTTACCTTTGCCTGGGGTCGCACCGACCTCTTAGCCTTGTGCCATACAATGCCCGCTATCATCACCGGATCGGTGGTCGCCTTTCCCCACGGCCTTCTCCCGTTCGCAATCCGCCCCTTGTTCATTGAGTTCGCGGGTGTTATGATAGTGAACCCCGGATGCACACTTATTACTCGAGGCTATATTACCCGCCCGACCTGAAGGAGCTGGATCATGACCCGTTTGCACCACTTGTTGCTGCTGATCGTTTTGGCCTTGTGCGCGCTGCCGCTGCGCGCGGAGCTGAGTTGGGACAGCAAGGCGTTCATGCCCGTGAGCGAGATCAAGGTCGGCATGATCGGGTACGGCAAGACCGTCTTGCACGACACCACCATCGAAAGCTTCCCCATCAAGGTGATCGGCATCATGAAGGGGTGGGATTACGATGACGACCTGATCCTCATCCAGGTGACGGGCGGGCCGATTGTGGACAAGGGGTACGGGTCCATCGAGGGGATGAGCGGCAGCCCGATCTACATCAACAACCGCCTCATCGGCGCCTACGCCCTCGGCTGGTCGGGGCAAAAGGACCCCATCGCGGGGGTGACGCCCATCGCCGCGATGCTGGAATCGTACCACACCGGGAGCAGCAAGCCGCCGGTGAGCGGCACCTACCGCACCGCGTCGCAGCCGGTGCGCGTGCACGGGCAGAGCTACACCCAAGTCACGGTAGCGCGCAACACGGCAAGCAAGCCGGCGCCGGGCACACTGACGCTGACGCCGCTGGCGACCCCGGTATACGTCTCCGGCCTGGCCGGCGCGCAACTGAGCACGCTGCAAAAGACGCTGGAGCCGCTGAACCTGACGGTGATGCCCGCCGCCGCCGCGCCGCCGAAGGCAGTGGCCAAACCGGTGAAGCTGGAGCCGGGCGCGATGGTCGGCGCCGGCCTCTTCATGGGGAACATCGACGGCTTCGCCATGGGCACGGTCACATACGTGAAGGGCAACACCATCCTCGCCTTCGGGCACCCGTTCACCAATCTCGGCGACGTGGAGCTGCCGATGGTCACCGCCTACGTGCAGACGGTGGTGCGCACGCAGGCGTCGTCGTTCAAGCTCGCCACGCGGCTGGCGAAGGTGGGCACGCTGGTGCGCGACGCCAGCCACGGGGTGGCGGGGATCGTCGGGAAGACGCCGCACCTGCTGGTGGCGGACATGACCGTGCGCAACGCGGAGACGGGCTTTACCCGCCATCTGCATGAGGAGTTCCCGCAGTCGCGCTTCTTCACCGCGCGCTACCTGTTCAGCATCGCCGTCTACCATGCGCTGCTCACCGCCGGGGCGCCGCAGGACGGCAGCCTCGACAGCGACTTCACCGGCATGTACTCCGCGCGCTTCGTCTACGAGACGGAGAAGTACGGCACCTTCGAGCAGCACATGAGCGCCGCGGCGCGCGTCGGGGGCGTGAATATGCCGCTGGTCGAGGGCTTCCTGCTCACCGACACGCTCTACAGCAACCCGTTCGAGCCGGTGACCGTGCAACACTTCACCGCGGATATCGACTACTACCCGCACGCCGACACCGCGCGCATTATCGACCTGACCCCCGACCGTTACGCCGTGCGCCCCGGCGAAACCGTGACGCTGACGGTGAAGCTGCAACCCTACGGCAAGCCGGTAGAGACGCGCACCGTCTCCGTGCGCATCCCCGACAACCTCACCTCGCCGCAAGTCGCCTTGATGGTCCTCGGCGGCGCGGAGAGCGGCCTGCTGCGCGCCATCAGCACTCCGCAGCCGACGACCCGCGAGGGGCTGTTCGGCTTCGTGCGCGCCAACAGCGGCAATCTGACCGGGCCGGGACTGGTCACGGCGACCTTCCTCCCCACCCCGTCGTACAACTTCAACGGGCACCTGCTGCGCGACATGCCCGGCCCGCTGGCGCGTTTGCTGCCGTGGAGCGAGTGGGGCGAGCAGTCGGCCTCCGGCGCGATGCGCGTCGACCTGCTGGGCCGCGCGTGGCCGCAGACCCTCGGCTACCCGCACATCCATCCCACCGCCTACGTCACCGCGCAGGATGACCCGTACCTGATCGGCGGCGCACAGCTCATCACGTTGCCCGTGGATACCGGCAGCGAGCCGACCGTCGCCAGCCTCGGCGCGTTCCAACTGCCCGCGATGACCACCGACACGCTGCCCACGCTGAGCGCCGGCCGCGTCAACGCGGCGTGGACGGGGCTGGACCCCGGCGCGGCGGCGCGGCTGGCGGCCTTCCGCGCCACGCTGCCCGCGGAGCCGGACACCCTCACCCCGCTGGCGCCGCCGGAACTCGCCGCAGGTCCATCGGTGGTGCCGCTGCCGCTCTCACGCGTGCTGACGCTGGACGCCCCGCCGGCCGTGCCCCCCGCGCCGCTGCTCAACACCAAGCCGGCCACGGTGGGGCTGAGCGAGGCGCGCGACTTTCTCACCGGCAAGCATTTCGGCACCGTGGCTACCAGCGCGGGCAAGCTGACGCTGGCGCCGCAGGTGCGCGCACTGTGCCAGACCCCGCAGGTGCCGTGGGCAATCGCCGTGCTGGGCGACGACGTGTATTGCGGCGGCTGGGGTAGCGCGCAACTGACGCACATCGACAAAACCGGCGCCGTGCAGAAGATCACCGTGCCGCGCACCCGTGGCAGCGAAATCCTGGCGGTGACGGCGCTGGCCGCCGCCGGCAACGATCTACTGGTCGCCACCTGGCCGGACAACCGGGTGCGGCTGCTGCACCCCACCGGCGTCACCGCGCACACCTGGACGCTGCCCGCGGAAACGGTGGTGTGGGACCTGGCCGTGACCGCCGATGGACGGCGCTTCGCCGCCTGCAGCGGCGGCACGCTGCTGCAACTGACCGAGGACGAGCAGGACGCCGTGCGCACCGTGGCCACCCTGCCCGACCGCAACGTCTACTGCCTGGCGACGAGCGGCGACACGCTGTATCTGGGCACGTCGCCGCGCGGCAAGGTGTACCGCTTGACGAAGGACGGCGCGCTGACCGGCGTCTACGAGGCCACCGCCGGCACGCTGGCGCCCGTCTATAGCCTGGCCGCCGACGCGGCGGGCAACGTCTACGCCGGGGTGGCCCCGAGCTGCACGGTGGTGCGCATCGCGCCGAACGGACAGACGACGACCATCCTGACCGGGCAGGGCAAGGACAACACCTACGTGCTGGCCATGCAATGCGTGGGCGACACGCTCTACGCGGCCACCGGCACCTCGGGCGGCATTTACCGCATCCTGCATCCGGCGAGCACCGAACCGGAGACGACGGTGGTCTTCGCCCGGGAAGACACTGTGGCAAGCGACGCACAGCCGCTCACCACCGGGCCGGAATCGCTGGCGGTAACGAGCCTGGCGGCCGGCGCCGATGGCACGCTCTACGCCGCCGCGGCCTTCCCCGGGCAGGTGCTGGCGCTGTCACCGCGCGCCGCGGCGACCTTCCTCTCCCCGGTGGAGAAGGCCGCGCCCGGCGCGGTGTGGGGGAAGGCTGAATTGCGCGCGAAGGACGACGCCACCACGGGGATCGCGCTGGAATGCCGCACCGGCCTCACCGCGCAGCCGGACACCACCTGGAGCGCGTGGAAGCCGGTCGATATGGACGGCCACGTGACGAACGACCCGGCGACATACATCCAGTTCCGCCTGCACCTGCAGGGCAAAGCGGGCGAGACGCCGACGGTGGAGAGCGTGCTGCTGACCTATCAACCCGCCAACCAGGCGCCCACGGTGAAGTTCACCGACCCGAAGGCGTGGGGCTACCTCAGCGGCAAAAAGGAGATTCACTGGGACAGCGCCGACCCGGACGGGGACGGACTGGCCGATTACCTCTACCTCTCGCCCGACCGCGGCCACACCTGGGAGCAACTGACCGTGCCCGTGGACGCGCCCAAGCCCGCGCTGGCCCCGGACAAGCCCAAGGACGTCCCCGTGGCGACGCCGGACAAACCGAAGGACGCGCCGATACAAACCACCATCGGGCCGGTCGCCCCGCCGGTGAAACCCCTCGACATACCCGTAGCGCCGATCCCGGTGCCGGTGGTGAAGCCCGTGGAGCCCCCGACGCCCGTCCCGCCGAAGCTGGTGCCGGAGATGAAGAACAAGAGCTTCACGCTGGACACCAAGGGCCGCGCCGACGGCGTGTACCAGCTCAAGGTGGTCACCTCGGACAAGTTCGCCAAGCCGGCAGACCCGAAGAGCGCGCAGACGATCATCACCGTGACCATCGACAATACGCCGCCCACCGTGTCGCTGGAGGACAAAGTGATCGGGCTGGAGCACGTGACGCATTTCGAGATCAGCGACGCGCTGTCACCCATCGTGAGCGCCGCCTACACCCTCGACGACGGCCCCGCCGTGGCGCTCCTCCCCGAGGACGGCGTCTTCGACTCCCTGCACGAGCGCGTACGCCTGCTGCTGCCGGAAGGCGTGGCCCCCACCGTCGGCGAGCACACGCTGACGATCCAGGCCAAAGACGCCGCCGACAACGTACTCACCCGCACCATCACGCTGGTGGTGCAAAACCCGAGCGTGGCACGGGTGGGATATCAATAGAGCGTTCAACGTTCAACGAGAAAGACCCGGTGTCGTACACCGGGTCTTTCCTGTTTGGTGGTTAGTACGACTACCGTAGCTACCATTGACCACCGGCTGAAGCCGATGGCTGACTGTCTCAAGCACGCTGAAGCGCAATGCCGTTCAATTAAGCTCGCTTCGCCTTCCTGCACGCGGCCCTCATCCCCCGCCTTCGCTCTGCGGAGCTTCGGCGGACAGGCCCGCCTTTCCACCCGGTGGGAAGGGAGTACCAGGTGCTGAGGGCGCACGCCGGATGCGGGTTACCCAGCTCCGCTACCTCCCTCTCCCAGCCGAGTCGTGCGAGGCGCTTGGGGGAGGGTCGGGGGTGGGGTCGCGTTTCGGCGGATGTACCAAGCTTTTCTGAAAGGTGTTAGGCGTCCCGTCCGTGGGCTTTCGTGGCACGGGCGTCCCACCCGTAGCTCGCGGGTACGCTCGCGCTCCCAAAGGATGCTTCCTCTACTCCGCCGGTTTGGCCGTCGAGCGCCGCACGACCAGTTCGGTGGGGAGGAGGACGTTTTCTTCGCCGACGGCTTCGCCGGTGATGCGGGCGAGGAGGAGGCGTCCGGCTTCGCGGCCCAGAGTTTCCAGTGGGCAACGCACGGTGGTGAGCAGGTTGGTGCCGTGGGCGTCGCGCATGGGATCGGTGTCGTCGAAGCCGACGATGCTGATGTCTTCCGGGATGGCGTAGCCGGCGTGGTGCAGAGTGTACCACGCGTGCAGCGCGAAAGCGTCGTTGATGGCGAGGATGGCGGTGATTTCCGGGTGCGTTTCCAGGTACTCGACCAGCGGATGCGCGGGCTCCGCCTCCCCGGCCTCCAACTCGGCCAGGTCGTGATGCGCGGTGTGGGGATTCACCCACTCCGCGATGAAGGGGAAGAGGTGCAGGTGGCGGGCGGGCGCGAGGCCGAACTCCTCCATGGCGCGGCAGGCGGCCAGATAGCGGTCGACGGGGGCGGGACCCTGCTCGGTGATGTGGTAGTAGACCCAGAGCACGTGGCGGTGCCCGAGTTGCAGCAGGTGCCGCATGGCCTCGCGCACGCCGCCGGGGGTGTCTGCCACCGCGTTGGAGCACGCGGCGGTGGCGTCGAAGAGCGACACGACGGGGCGGTTGCCGAAGCCGGCGCTGGCGCGCAGCTCGTCGAGCAGCCCCTGCGCGAGGGTGGAACCGGGCGCAATGACGCCGTCCAGATCGCCGCGGCGCATCACCTGCGGGAAGGGCAGCAGCGAGCCATCGGCGTGGGTCCCGGTAACGTGCCCGACGCACACCCCGAAGCCGGCGGCGCCCAGCACGTCAGCGATGCCGCGGAAGGTCTCCAGGAAGAAGGGGATACGCAGGTATTCTTGCGGGAAGAAGAGGGCGACCAGGTGGTTTATCATCTCCCGGCCATGTTTGCGCAGGGCGAGGCGCCGCGCCCCTTCGTGGAAGGAGGGGTCGTAGCCCATCTCGTTGGCCACCGCCAGCACGCGCGCCACCGTGGCCGGCGCCAGGCGCGACTGCCCGCGCAGCGCCTGCGCCACCGTCGACTTGCTCACCTGGCAACGCTCGGCGATATCGCGCAGCGTGACCGGCGCCATATGCGCCGTGGGGGTGGTGATGTCGTTCATACGTGCCGCCTTAGAAACTATCTCAAAGCGCCTCGCAGCCGCCTCGCGGGTCTTCTTCGCGCCTAGCGTTGTTCGCTTCGCGAACCCAAGCCGTTTCACTGCGTGAAGCCAGCGGGTTGGATTTTCTAGCATGTATGCCCTCATACACTCCCGAAAATCCGCCTAGCCAGTCACGAAGAATCCTCCGCGATCCAGCTACGATGCGTTTTGAGATAGTTTCTTACCGAAGATCGGGATCGTAGTTACACGTTCGCGGCGCGCGAGAAATATCCTGCCCTCGCCCAACGACATGCCGGCATGCCAGGTGCTTTTTCCGGGCAAGTGCGCCGGTTACGGCCGGTGGCAGACCGCGACCCAGATTTCGATCCAGCCGTTGTTGTCGGCGTAGTCGCCGGCGCCGGAGGTGTCGTTGATGGTGACGCGCAGCGTGGGGGTGGTGCCGGGAGGGGCTTCCGCGTCGATGACATAGTGCGAGCCGCGCGAGCCGAGGGCGAAGACGCGCTGGATGCGGGTGTGGATGTCGCTCAAATCCGGATTGCCGATGGTGCCGACGAGCAGGCTGTGCGGGTTGATATGCAGCGCCCCGTTGTTCAATCCACGCGGCGCTTTGTAGCTCGGGAGCAACATGTCGGTGTTGTAGAAGTGGTAGTTGTCATCGGTGGTGATACCGTGCAGGTTGCTGGTGATGACCTGCCCTTCCACCGGGTCGCCGTCGGCGCTGAAGAGCAGCGTGGCGGTGTTGCTGGCGGGCGCTTTTTTGCGCGCCTTCGTGTCCGGCAGCAGCTTGGCATACTGGTCGGCGACGCTGCCGCCCATGTGCCCGACGACCCAAAGGCGCGCGGGGTTCGACTGGTTCGTCGACGGATCGACGCTTTCGTCGGGGGCGGGGCGCCCGCCGCTGAAGGTGTTCGTGCCCCATCCCCACTTCGCCTTCGCCGCCACCAGCACGATATCGCCCGCGCCCACCTCCACGCCGGTGTCGAACCAGGCGTAGCCGTAGGTATCCATCGCGGGGTTGATTTCCCGTGCCACGTTGACAACGCGGTGGTAGGTCTGCACCAGCGGCATGCTCGACGCGTCGTTGGGGGGGTCGAGGATGGCGTTGTTGGTGGTGCCGCCGTTGTGCGGGGTGAGGGTATCTTTATTCAGGCGCCAGTCGATGGGGGCGGTAAAGCGTTTGATCGACGCCGCCGGGATCGAGGCCTGGAACTGCGCGTTGGCGTTGCGCCGCGTGGCCACGGAGAAGGGCGTGGGCAGGTTCGGCGCCGTCGCCGTCGGCGGCACGGTGTTATACACGTCGCCCGCGTAGAAGTTGCGCGGCATGATCGGCTTCACGAAGTTCGCCTCGCCGGCGAGGGTGACGACGGGCAGCACCGTCGGGTTGTCGGTGGGATGGTGCGGGCAGAAGGCGATGATGGTGTTCTTCGGCGCGCGCACGTTGCAGAGCGCCGGATACATCCCCTTGGAGAAGGTGTCGCCGACGTGCACGTTGTTGTTCTTCGCGTCGTAGGTGCCGATGGAGCCCTTTTTCTGCAGGCTGTACATCAGGTCGGGGTTCACCAGCCCGAGATCCCACGGGAAGACGCTGACCTGGGTTTGCCAGGTTTGCACGTCGCGCAACCATTGCGCGTAAAGCGTCGCGTAGTTCGGATCACCGCTGACCGGCGGGGTCGGCTTGGCCGGCTCGGTGATGTGGAAGATGTTGTTGAACCCCGACCACGCCGTCTCGGCGATGGGCGCGGCGTCGGACGCGGCTAGCGTCTCCGCCTGCGCGGTGGTTTTCCCGGCGGCCAGGTAGGCGGCGCGGTTGCTCTCGAAGACGTAGTTGTAGGTGTTCTCGTACGCCACCTTGCGCGGGTCGCCGACCAGGTAGACCAGGGCTTCGCGGCTGGTGATGGGGAAGGGCAGCCCGGTGGTGGTGGTGACGAACCCGTAGTAGTTGTAGTTCACGTCGTAGGTGGAGCCCAGGTTGTCGCGCGTGAGGTGGTAGACTTCCGGGTCGTCCCCCATGGTGCCGAATTCCTGCGGATACGGGTCGTCCGCGCACCACAGGTCGTTGGCGGTGATGCCGGGATCGACCAGCGTCATGCCCGACAGCCCGCCCTGCTGGATGCCGCGTATGCCCACGAAGTTGGGCTCGTCGGGATAAGTGAGGTTGTCCTGCTGATACCCCGCCACCGCCTGCGCCAGGTTCTGCATGTTGGTCATGCAGGCGCTGCGGTGCGCGGAAGTGTAGGCCGACTGAGCCAGCGGGAAGAGAATCGCCATCAAGACCGCCATGGTGACGATCACGACGAGAATTTCCACCAGCGTCAATCCGCGGAGTCCCCGCAGGCGCATGACGAGCCTCCATCGCCCGCGACCGATCGCCGCGAGTCACCGTATTATACCACAAAGCGCCCGGAAGCTAACCCCCCGTGTAGAAGAGGGGGTGACATGGTGAGGGGGTGAAGGGGTGAACGCCTATGCATACCCGGAACTGACCGATTGAGGCGCTTTGATTCATGAATGTCGGTACGTTCAACGATCCTGGCGATTGAAATCGCAGCTCTTTGGCCTCCTCGGCTAAGCGTCCCCCTGCGGGGACGCGACGGGAGGAAGATCGTCAACATCGTCTTCCTTATCCGTCCGCGTAGGCGGACGGCTGGCCGCAAGGCCAAAGAGCTGCGACTTCAGTCGCCACGAATCCGCGGACCAATGCAGCATTCATAAATCAAAGCCCCATTTATGGGGCGCAGCCGGTAGCCCGACGATTTATCGTCGGGTCGGAAAACAGACTAGCCG
>CAIYQO010000243.1 GCA_903928345.1 uncultured bacterium
CCCTTCCCCCCGAGGGGAAGGGAGTGGCCGGAGAAGCGTATGCGGATCAAGCTCCCTTCTCCTCGGGGGGAAGGGTCGGGGATGGGGGCGGCGCCCTCGCCTTCGATAATGTAGCCTTTAGCTACACCGGCTCGGAAGAGGAGCCGGTGCTCGCGGATATCTCCTTCGCCGCGCCGCCGGGGGCCACGGTGGTCATTCTCGGCGCCACCGGCGCGGGCAAATCCACGCTGGTGCATCTGATCCCGCGCCTCTACGACGTAACCGCCGGCGCCATCCGCCTGGACGGCACGGATCTGCGCGACATGACGCAGGACGCGTTGTGGCGGGAGATCGCCATCGTGCTGCAGGAGACGATCCTCTTTTCCGGCACCATCCGCGAGAATTTGCGCTACGGGCGCCCGGAGGCGACGGACGACGAGATCGAGGAGGCCGCCCGGCTGGCGCAGGCCCACGATTTCATCAGCGGCTTCCCCGACGGCTACGACACCGCGCTGGGCCAGCGCGGGGTGAACCTTTCGGGCGGGCAGAAACAGCGGCTGGCCATCGCCCGCGCGCTGGTCGCCCGCCCGCGGGTGCTGATATTGGACGACTGCACCAGCGCGGTGGATATGGTCACCGAGGCGGCCATCCTTGCCGCGTTGCAGAGCTGGGAGCACCGCTGCACGCGCATCATGGTCGCCCAGCGTATCGGCGCCGCGCTGGATGCCGACCTGGTGCTGGTGCTCGAAGCCGGCCGGTTGGCGGCGGCGGGCACCCACGCGGAGTTGTGGCGGAGCAGCCCGGTGTATGGCGAGATCGTGCGCTCGCAGCGCGACGGCGGGGAGGTGCGCGATGGCCGATAATCCAAAGCGCAACGTCGCCGATCACATGATGCGCTTCGGGCACGGTCTGACCACTGCCGCCACGGTGAAGGATCGCCGCGGCACGCTGCTGCGCCTGTGGGCGTACCTGCTGCCGGATCGCTGGGGACTGCTGGGCATCGTGCTGTTGGTGACGCTGACCAGCGCGCTGTCCCTGGTCACCCCGTGGCTAACGCGCCGCATCATCGACCGCTACCTGCCCGCGCACGATCTGCGCATGCTCGCCGTCACCCTGGCCATCATGGGGGGCATCTACCTCTTTAACGTGGGCGGCATGTGGGTGCAGAGCGTGTGGATGATCCACATCACGCAGCGGACCATCCGCACCATCCGGCGCGACCTGTTCAACCGGCTGCAGACGCTGCCGCTGCGCTACTTCGACCGCCACCCGCACGGGGAGCTGATGAGCCGCTTGACGAACGACACGGACATCATCAGCACCGCGCTGGGCGACAGCCTCATCCAGCTCATCGGCAGCGGCCTGTCGGTACTCGGCGCCGGCACCATCATGTTCATGATGAACTGGCGGCTGGCGCTGGCGACGGTGTCCACCCTGCCGTTCATGGTGCTGGCCACCATGTGGATCGGCAAAGCCACGCGGCAGGGTTTCCGCAACCGCCAGGCGGCGCTGGGCGCCCTCAACGGGCTGGTGGAGGAGACGATCCTCGGCCAGCGCGTGGTGAAGGTGTGCCGCCGCGAAACGCAGACGATCACCCGCTTCGTCGCCGCCAACGAGAAGCTGCGCGCCGCGGCGCAGCCCGCGCTCATCTCCATCGGCCTTATGGGGCCGGTGATGCAGGTCTTCCGCAACACCAACTTCGCCGTGGTCATCACCACTGGCACCTGGCTGGTCATCCGCGGGCTGTCCACCGTCGGCACCATCTTCGCCTTCACCACCTACGCCGAATTCTTCAACCGCCCGCTCATGCAGCTCGCCAACCTGTACGGCACCATCCAGTCGGCGCTGGCGGGGGCGGAGCGCGTCTTTGCCGTGCTCGACGAAGCGCCGGAGCCGGCGGATGCCCCCGACGCCGTGGCGCTCGACCCGGTGCGCGGCGAGGTGACCTTCGACGGCGTCTCCTTCGGCTACGTGCCCGAGGTGTCGGTGCTCAGCGACGTAACCTTCCACGCCGCCGCCGGGCAGACCATTGCGCTGGTCGGCCACACCGGCGCTGGGAAGACGACCATCATCAACCTGCTCACGCGCTTCTACGACGTGGACGCCGGGGCCATCGCCATCGACGGGCGCGACATCCGCGCACTGCGCCGCGACGACCTGCGCCGCCTGCTGGGCATCGTGCAGCAGGACACCATCCTCTTCGCGGGGACGGTGCGCGAGAACATCCGCTTCGGCCGCCTCGCCGCCACCGATGCCGAGGTGGAGCACGCCGCGCGCCTCGCCAACGCGGACACCTTCGTCCGCCACCTGCCGCACGGCTACGACACCGTGCTCTCCGACGCCGGCAACAGCCTCAGCCAGGGGCAGCGGCAGTTGCTCTCCATTGCGCGCGCCATGCTCGCCGACCCGGCCATCCTCATCCTCGACGAGGCCACCAGCAGCGTGGACACGCGCACGGAGATCCACATCCAGGACGCCATGCACCGGCTGATGCAGAACCGCACCAGCTTCATCATCGCCCACCGCCTCAGCACCGTGCGCCAAGCCGACCGTATCCTGGTCATCGACGGCGGCCGCATCGTGGAGCAGGGCACCCATGCCGAACTCCTCGCCGCCCAGGGTGCCTACTACCGCCTCTACGACAGCCAGATGAGCAGTTTGGCGCGGCTGGCGGAGTGACCGGGTAACGCGACGGTACCTGGGAAAGAAGACGGACCGGCAGCCCCGATTCCAACCGGTAAAGGTATTAGTCAAGGGTAACTGAAATACGAGGTAACCGATGCCGACCCCGCCCAATGTCATCGTCATCCTTGCCGACCAGTTGCGTGCATTTGAGGTCGGGTGTTACGGCAATCCGGTGGCGCGGACGCCGCACCTCGACCGGCTGGCGGCGGGAGGCGTGCGCTTCACCACCGCGGTGACGAACAACCCTGTCTGCACCCCCGCGCGCTCGTCGCTGCTAACCGGGCAATACGGGCGCACTTGCACCGGCGAGTTGGGCAACGTGAGCGACGATCCGCCCTGCCCGCGCCGCCGCCGGTTGGTCGACCACACGCTGGCGGATTGCTTCCGCGCGGCGGGCTACCGCACCTCGCTCATCGGCAAGTGGCACATTGACCCATCGCCGACGGTCACCGGGTTTGACGACGCGCTATATCCCCTCACCATCCACCGCTACGCGCAGCAGACGTACATCGACCAGGATGAAAACTGGCGCACCGTGGGGCCGTATTCGCCGGATTTCGAGGCAGAGCAGGCGTGCGCCTATCTCGCCGCGCCGCACGCGGAACCGTTCTTCCTCTTCTACAACATTCCCCTGCCGCACAACCCCATCGGCGCGGCGGAGCTGCCCGCGGAGTTCGCGACGCTCTTCGGCCCGGACGACGTGCCGCTGCGGCCTAACGTCTGGAGGGATGGCGCGCTGGTGCACGACGACCAGTGGTTCAAAATCGCCACCATTTGGGACTACTTCTGGCGCCTGTGGGGGCCGTGCTGGGGAGCCTCCCCGCGCTGCGGCTACCCCGACCGCATCGGCGACCAGCCCGGCGACCGGCTGCCCGACGACTTCACGCTGCGCCACCTCATCGCGCTGTATTACGGGGCGGTGGCGTGGGTGGATAGCCTGGTGGGGCGCGTGCTGGCGGCGCTGGAAGCAAGCGGGCAGGCGGAGAACACGCTGGTCGTCTTCCTGGCCGACCACGGCGACAATCTGGGCAGCCATCACCTGTTCAACAAGGATTGCCTGTACGAGGAATCCATCCGCGTCCCCTTCATCCTGCGCGCGCCCGGCCTGGCGCCGGCGGTACGGGAGACGCAGATCGCCCAGCTCATCGACGTGGCGCCGACGCTCCTCGACCTGTGCGGGCTGCCCATTCCCGCCGCCATGCAGGGGCGTTCGCTGGCATCCGTTGCGCGCGGGGGCTGCGACGCGCTGCCCGACAACCGGGCCTTCATCGAGACGGACGCGTTGCACTTCGGCCGCTCCACCATCGGCATACGCACCCCGCAGGCGCTGCTCGGTATGACACTGGCAGAGGACACCCGCGCTATCGCCGACCCGGAAACGTGGTACTTCCGCCTGGACGACGACCCGTACCAGCAGCACAACCTGGCCGGCTCCCCCGCACACCGCGCGGAGATCGCACCACTGCAGACAGAGTTGCGCGCGTGGCATGAGAGCACGCCGTGGCTTACGCCGGGGGAGTAAACCGCACCCGTCCGCCCAGCGGTGTACCCTCCAGCGTCAGCGGCGCGCTTGGCGCGTCGCGCAGGTCCAGACCGATCGTCACCGGGCCGGTGGGGGTGTCCAGGCGCAGGGCCAGGCCGTCGGTGGCGGGCACTGGTCTCCCGTGCAGCGTCAGCGGCGCGCGGGTGACGGCGCGTACGGCGGTGCCGGTGAGATCGTATACGCTGATGAAGACCGCCGTCTTCCCCGTGCGGCGGCGCAAGATGGTGGGCACGCGCTCCGCCAGCGACGCGCCGATGCCCAGGCCGGTGACCACCGTGCCGTCCGTGTCGTCGGCGGTGAGCACCGCGTAGCCGTGCGTATCGTCGAGGGCCAGCGTGAAGCGCGCGGTGGCGGTGCCGCGCCCCTCGCGCAACTCCGTCAGGTGCTGATACCCGGCGGCGGTGCCCAGCGGGGCGGCGCGCGGGGTCAGGGGCAGCGGGGTGGACAGTCGTCCGCGCGCGTGCACCACCCAGTCGATCTGCCGCGCCTTATTCCCCTTCACGGTGTAGACATCCACCAGATAGCGGTCGGTGAGCAGCAACAGGCGGCGTAGCGCGACGCCGGGGTAGGCGCCGTCGCTGGCGGTGAACGACGCCACATACGCTGGCGTGTCGGCAAAGTAGAGGGAGCGGCCCGTGTCGGGTTGCTGATCCGCGCCGTCCAGCACGACGGTGTTGTGCGCCACGGTGGTGCGCGCCCAGGTGATGTATTCCGGCACGCTGTAGCTGATGCGCCCCACGTCGGGCAGCAGCTCGCGCCCCTGGGCGAAAAGGGTCATATTCAGCTTGTCGGGGTGCCCGTGGTGGTCGCCGTGCGGGCCGTAGTCGAGCATGGCGCAGACCCCGGGCCGGCGCAGCGCTACGATGCCGATGCCGTGCAGGTTGGCGCTGGCCTCGGGCGCCTGCCCGGTGACGAGGGCGGCGTAGGTCGGGTCGCGGAAGTACGCCGACGCCCAGGTGAAGTGCCCGCCGTATTGCACCAGCCCGGCGGGGTCGCTGTCGTGGAAGGTGGGGAAGCGCCCGTCGGGGTAGGTCAACGCCGCCGGCCCGCGCCACAGGCTTTGCAGGCGGGCATCGTCGCGGAAGCTCCACCCGGCGCGGCTGGCGGCGTCGAGGGTGGTCTCGATGGCGACGAGGGCGTAGAAGTGGTAGCTCATGGTGCCTTCGTACCACAGGCCGTCCGCCGTGACGCTGTGCACGAGCTGCCACTGCAAGCCCGCCGGGCCTTCGAAGGCGTCGTGCAGCAACCCCGCGTCGCCGATGGCCAGCCCCACGGTGGCATAGGCGGCGTTGAACCACGTCTGGTGGTTGTTGATCGAACCGGCGAAGGCCTGGAAACGCTGCAGGCGGTGCGCGATGTCCGCCAGGTAACCCGTCTCAATTGTCGCGCGGTCGGCGGCGGTGAAGCAGGGGGCGTCGGCGACGAGGTCATAGGCCTTCGACAGGGCGATGACCGCCACCGCTTCGTCGAGGAGTTGCGCGTAACGCCACCCGCCGACCACGGCGGTCAGCCCGCGCCGTCCCCAGCGGTCGTGGTGCTCCAGCTTCGGGTAGTCCGCCGCAAGCGCCAACAGCACCCCGCGCACCGCCGCGGCGTAGCGCCCGTCACGTGTCGCCGCGTAGGCCTGCGCCAGGGTGAGGCAGTCGGCATTGAGCTGCTCGTTGAGCAGCGTGCGGTACGCGGCGAGGGTGCGCGCGTCGGTGTAGACGGCATGGCACACCGGGCAGACGTGCTTTTCCGGCGTCTCCGCCTGCAGCCGCGCGCCGTCCTTGGGGCAGGCGTAGTAAAAGATCCAGTTGCCCTCCCCCGTCGGCACCGTCAGCCCGCGCGCCATCAGCGCGTCCGCCTGCGCCACGAGCCCCGCGTCCGCCTTCGGCACGTCGCTCACCCGCGGATGAGGCGCGAAGACCGGCGCCGGCAGCGCGGCGAAGGCCGGGATGGTGAGCAGGAGCAGCAGTACGAGGGCGATACGCATGGGAATTCCTGTCATCCCGTCACCCGCTCCCCCGCCGGCCCTTTGTACCAGAACCGCCCTTCGATGCGGTCGTAGTCGCTCCAGGTGCGGTTGGGATCGCCGGTGGCGAGCATTTCGATGCAGTGGGTGGCTTTGGCTTCCAGGTTGTCCACGGCGTGGAGGATCACCGCCTCCAGGATTTGCGGGATCACCGGGGCGCCGAATTCGGCCTGGCCGTGGTGGCTGAGGATGAGGTGGCGCAGCAGCAGCGCGGTGTGGAGGTCGGTCCCCAGCTCGCGCGCGTAGTGCTCCACGATGCGGTCGCCGTTGACGCAATGGCCTTCCAGGCGGCCCAGGTCGGTGTAGTCGATGCCGAGGCTCCAGGAGAATTCGTTGATCTTGCCGATGTCGTGCAGCAGCACCCCGGCGATGACCAGGTCGCGCCGCGCTTGCGGGTAGCAGCGGCAGGCGGCGTCGGCAAGCTCCGCCTGGCGCACCACGTGCTCGAGCAGGCCGTGCAGGTAGGCGCCGTGCATCCCCTTGGCGGCGGGCGCCTGCAGGTACTTGGGGCGGATCTCCGGGTCGCTGAAGATGGCGCGCACCAGCGCGCCCAGGTCGGGATCGGTCAGCGAGGCGACCAGCGCGTCCAGCTTCGCCTCCAGCACCGCCACGTCGCCGGCGTAGGCGGGCACGAAATCGGCGGGGTCCAGCGGCTCCGCCCACGTCTCTACGCTGTCGAGCACCAGCGACACCGCCCCCTGGTACGATTCGCAGCGCCCCACCAGCAGCACCACCGTGCCGTCCTGCGCGCGCGCGGCGAACTCCTCGGCATTGGTGAACGCCTTGGCCTCGACGGTGCCGGACCGGTCGGACACGGTGAGGGCCAGGAAGACTCCCGGCTTGTTTTTGAACGGCAACAGCTTGTGCGACTTCACAAACGCCGCCGTACGCACCGCCTGCCCTTCGCTCAACTCGCCCAGCATCTGCTTCGCCATCGGGGGACACCTCCGGGGGGACAACGTTGCCGCTATTGTAGCAGAGATGGGGGTGGGCGGAGGAATTTTCAATTATGAATTTTGAGTTTTGAATGATTTGAGGGATGAAAAGGCTCGCACAAAATCAACCGGCTGGTAAGGGGGACAAATAATTCAAAATTCAAAACTCAGAACTTATAATTCGTCACGCCGCCCGTCGATGTTCTACCATCAGGCAGCGGTTTTCCACGTACTCGATGCTGTGCGCTTCCGCCAGCGCGCGGGCCTCGGGGCTGGTGATGCCGGATTGCAGCCAGATGATGCGCGGCGGGTGGGGCATGGCCAGCGCGTCCTCCACCACCGCGGGGCAGTATTCGGGGCGGCGGAAGACCAGCACGGCGTCCACCGCGTCGGGCACGTCGCGCAACGAGGCGTAGCCGCGCTCGCCCCATGCCTCCTCGACGCGCGGATTCACCGGGATGATGCGCACCCCGGCGTCGTGCAGATACGCCGGCACGAAGTGCGCCGGTTTGTCCGTATCGGTGGAAAAGCCCACCACCGCCACCGAATGTATCGCCCGCACCACCTCGCGCAACTCCATAGACCTACCCCCCCGGCCCTCATCTGCGTCAATGTACGATCACCGTTTGCCTGGTTTTCGACCCGACGATAAATCGTCAGGCTACCGGCTGCGCCCCTTGAAAGGGGCTTGTCAAGCGTGCGCGGACC
>CAIYQO010000244.1 GCA_903928345.1 uncultured bacterium
AAGCCGCGCGCTGCAATGGCGGGTTGTGGGTGATCGATGACTACAAACGGCAAAAAGTCGTCAATGAGGCGGTGATGGCCGCCGAGAACATGTTCACGGATTACGCGGACATGCAATCGCGCAAGCGCGCGACGCCCGGCGCGAAAGTGGTGACCAGCTTACCGATGAAATGCATGTTGCTGGTCACCGCGGAGGACGCCGCGCTGTCGCAAACCGCGGCACTCGCGCGCTCTCTCCAGATCGATTTCTGCCAGGACGGTGATACCACGGCCATCTATCAACGCTGCCAGGCGTTATCGCCACAGTATCGCAAGGTGCCGGCGCCGTTCATTGCCTGGTGGCAACGGCAGGACCATGCGGTGTGGGTCGCCCGCGCCACCGATATCCGTGAGATGTTTCTGGCCAAGCTGCGCAGTCAGGAGATCAGTGGCGACAATACCAATCGACTCGTCGGGAATGCGACCCTGTCGTTGCTGGCGCTGGAAGCGTTTCAGGCGTTTTGTTACAGCCTGGGCATTTCCCCGCAAGACCTGACGGGGTTCGATCTGTCCGTCGAGTATTCCGCCATCCTGGACGAGATGCTGGTGAAGATGCACCAACTCGTCGGGAGTGCGAAACCCGGACTGCTCTTTCTCCATATCCTGGCGCAATTGCTGCTGTCGGGACGCGTCTATGTGACCGATGGCGCGCCCAGCGCGGAACCGGCGCCCGGCGCCAAACGCATCGGGCAATACCGCTGGCAGGACGGGGCCATCGATATCTTCTCCTCCGTGGTGATGAGCGAAGTGCGCGATATGTATCGCCGGAGTGAAGAGCACAATCTCATCTGGTCCACGCAGGCCATCGGCAAGCAGTTGGCGGAAGAGGGCTACCTGTGCGACGGCGCCGATGAGAGCCGTGCCTTTCAAAAACGCGCGCGGGTGCTGGGTGAAGGCCGGGAGGGCAAGCCGGTATATGTCTGGCGTCTCCGCAAGGATCGCTTCGATGAGGTATTGGCCGAGTATAAGGGCGGCGGCTGACCCCGCGCTCCGGCAGTGAAAAATCCCTGCTGGACTTTGCGAATTCGCCGCTGCGCCGCGTAAGTGGTTAATAGAGTGACCGTGATGACGACAACGCCCGCCCCTATTGTGCTCATCGAGATTGAAGGCCTGCGTCTCTCCCTCAACGTGGCGGGAACGCTGGTGTCCTTCACCTACGAGGATCACGAGAAGGAGATGGATCTGCTGGAAGTGACGCTGGCCGATCCCTATTTGGAACTGGTCGACCACCCGCTGCTGCAGGAAGGCAAGGAAATCCGCGCGCGCTTCGGCTATGCGGACAATCTCTCGCCGACCAGGGTGGCGGTGATCAAGGAGATCGGCTACGACTTCCCGGAATCGGGGGCGCCGACGATTACCATCAAGGCCTATGACAAGGGGTGCAAGCTGTCCGCCGAGCAGGTGCAGCGGGTGTGGGAGAAGCCGGGCGGGATTCGCGCGAGCGACATCGCGGAGACCATTGCCAACGAACATGGCTTGACGCCGGTTGTCACCGCAAGCATCGACCGCTTCCCCCGGCTGCATCAGAGCAAAGTGTCGGACGCGCAATGGCTGGCACATCTGGCGGCGACCGCGCGAGCATCGAACGGGAAAGGGACGACCGGCTACGTGTTCTACGTCGAGGGGGACGAACTGCATTTTCATCCGCGTGGGCTGGAGAAGCCGCCGGTGCTGGTGTTGGAATATTTCACCAGCCGGACAGGGATACTGCGGTCATTTCGTCCGCAGACGAATACCCAGGGGAATGCTGCCGGCGGACAATCGGCGAAAGCAGTCGGCGTCGATCCGAAAGCCAAAGCGCCAGCGAGCAGCAAAGCGGACAATGCCTCGACCCCGGATCGTCCGGTACTCGGCGACAAATCCGCGCTGACGCCAGGACCGCCAGCCAAACCGGTGGTGATCGACGCGAACACTGGCAAGCGGAAGTAAGAGGACAGGCCCATGAGTCAACCCGGAGGACAACGTGCGGGAAAGATTACGCCCGCGGCAGGCACGGCGAAGACGCAACCTGCCGCCGAGCACGCGTTCGTCTCCGGGGAACTCGCGCATGTAACGGCGGAGGCGACAACCATCGGCCTGCCGACGCTGCGGGCCAAGCAAAATATCGAACTGCGCGGGGTGGGACGGAAGTTCTCCGGCGTCTATTACGTCGAAGCCGTCCGGCACCGCATTGACGGGAGCGGCTACAGTTGCGAATTGACGCTCCGTCGCAATGCGCTGGGGAAAGGCGCGGGACACACGGCCACCGACACGCTCGGAAAGCGTAACACGCAACATGCGTCCAAGGCCGCTTCGTCTTCCGCGTCTTCCCCGGCGCGCACGTCACCATCACCATCCGTCACCATTGACGCCAATACGGGCCGACGGGTCCAGTAGGAGGAGACACCATGCCGTTGCAAGTTGCGACCACGCCGCACAACCTGTATCAGAACTGGCAATTCGCCATCGAGATCAACGGGTTCGATCTGGCGC